>NZ_CP129118.1:2520000-2840128 GCF_033304615.1 Sporosarcina oncorhynchi
GGATTGACCTTAATTCTGAAATTGGCAACACCACTATTGGTATTTATTTACCCCATCTCCATTGTCTTGGTTATCCTTTCTTTATTTCAACATTTTGCAGGTGGAGGAAAGATGATGTACCGGCTTTCGGTAGTAGTGACATCAATTTATGCGTTATATCAGGTTTCGACAAGTATTGGTTATAAGTTTGACTTTTTGACCCATTTGCTAGGCGTTGCCCAATTTTTTGAACATGGATTGGGCTGGGCTTTACCAGCGTTTATTGCTACCTTGATTGGTTTCGGAATAGATAAGTTCAAACAGCTAGTAATTGATTGAATGTACATACCGTATTCATAATATGTATCATTTTTTCAGCTTTTCAAGCCTGATCCACACCTTCGATAAATAAAGGTTCAATAAATGGACAAACATTTTAGTTTCTTAGTCATATATTCATGTTACTTTTACTAGATGGAGTTGATGTCAATGGTTCAATCTGCAGCTACTACTAATTTGCTAATGGAAGCAACACATTTTATAACGACTTGTTACGATGAACTTGGGCTATCCAAAGAAATTCAAATGAAACGAATGGAAGAAATCGAAAATGAAATTAGGAGTACTGGCACTTATTCTCATACGATTTCGGAGTTAACACACGGCGCAAAAATGGCTTGGCGTAATAGCAACCGTTGTATTGGACGACTACTTTGGAATACGTTACACGTTAACGATGCACGAAATGTAACGACTGCAGAAGGTGCTTTCGAGAAATTACTAGCGCATATTGATAGTGCAACAAATGATGGCAAAATCCAATCTACAATTACAGTTTTTGCACCTAGGAACAACGGAGAAGACCCTATTCGAATTTGGAACCATCAATTACTGCGTTATGCAGGATTTCAAGATGAAGACCAAGTAATTGGTGACTCAACTTCCATCAAGTTGACAAAGATGTGCGAACAAATGGGGTGGAAAGGAAATAAGACCCCTTTCGATATTCTCCCACTAGTCATTCAGGAGTCAGGAAAAAGACCTGAGTTATTTGAAATTCCAAATGAAGTAGTTAAAGAAGTGAAAATAACCCATCCACAATATGATGATTTTAAAACACTAGGCATTAAATGGTATGCCGTACCGATTATTTCCGATATGCGTTTAGAGATAGGTGGAATCGATTATCCTATGGCTCCGTTTAATGGTTGGTATATGGGGACCGAAATTGGAGCAAGAAACTTAGCAGATGAAGAACGCTATAATTTATTACCAAAAGTTGCAGAGATCATGGGATTAGATACGAGGTCAAATCGATCGCTGTGGATTGACAAAGCGTTAATTGAATTAAATATCGCTGTGCTTCATTCTTATCAAAAGGCTGGTGTAACACTTGTTGACCATCATACAGCAGCGAAGCAATTCAAAATTTTCGAAGAAAATGAATTAAAAAACGGGCGACCGGTTACTGGTAATTGGGCGTGGCTTAATCCACCACTATCACCCGCGACAACGCACATTTACCATAAACCCTATAAAAACGATATTTTAACTCCTAACTACTTTCATCAAAAGAACCCTGAAGAAACGTAAAGGGCAGCTTGGTAGGTACCGACTATGAAATTGTTTATATGAATATATAACAAACAAGAGAAGCACCGCTGCATGGGCGGTGCTTCTCTTGTTTTCATTCCTATGGATACTTCTCCAAATCACGCGCAAACGTCGATTTACCACTATGTGTTTTACCTACAGTTAGTATAACAAGTCGCTTCAACATAAACGCCACCATTTCTCACTACTAGAAGTTTTTACGAACCAAAAATAGCTACATACTGATTTTGCAATTCAAACTTATTATCATTCCATCCCAACGTATTTTGTATAAACCCTAACGAATCCGCATTGTATCTGCCTGCGATCTTTTGAAATGCCAATAGCTCATAAACGCCATTGCCGTCAAAATCCACTGGATATAAGCCGCTTAACGGATTTACGAAACCGCTGATTGGTTGTTTCAACTTTCCTCTACTATCATATATTTCATTCAAATAGTCCATACCTTTTAAGGA
Organism: Sporosarcina oncorhynchi; assembly: GCF_033304615.1. Taxonomy (GTDB): domain Bacteria; phylum Bacillota; class Bacilli; order Bacillales_A; family Planococcaceae; genus Sporosarcina; species Sporosarcina oncorhynchi. The sequence goes on from NZ_CP129118.1 coordinate 2,522,052, forward strand.
TATGTCGATGATATATTTTTCATTATTCATCTTGCTGATCACTTCCACTTTATAATAATCCCGATAAGTGATCGTATACTCGTACAGATTGTTGTACGCTTCAAAATCGAAGAGCAGCCTCGGTTTGTTGTCCAAATAGGAGACGATATAATAGTTCATAATTCCCCCGCTGCCGCCTGTATTGCTGCTGATCAATATTTCATTGACACCATTACCCGTAAAATCTCCTAAAAATAAAGCTGGACTATACCCAACATTTTCCTTCAGCGAAACACTTGTCAGCGCACCCGTTCTGCCATCCCGGACATGTAATGTAATCTGTTGAACGAACGGGCTATCCGTTGTTTTTGTGCCCGTTAAATAAACATGGTCCGGTACTTTGTCTCCTGTCACGTCACCCATAGCCTGTGCAACAACCATTGGGCGACTATATGTCCTATTAAATTGATGATTATTATTCATCCTATAGACCCCTTTCCATTGATAGCAATGTCTTTTCTATCCTATGGGTTCTAGGGATATTTGCTACTGCTGAAAATGCAAAAAATCTCTATGAGAAACAATTACGTTTCCTCAAGAGGCTTTAAGAAGCTGAGAATTTTTATGAATTGATGATTATATCTCATGCCATGCCACGCACTCTACAAGTGTCGGGTGCGGGAATATATACAGGTGTACTTCCTACATTTTATAACCGCCATCTTCCAAGATTCAAAAGTTCCTTTTTCATTCAAATAAACAGTACCTTGCAATGAACAGTACCATATGATATATTCTCGTTAATAGGTACTCACTATACACCAGTACTATTCATTGAACAGTATCGAGAGGAGTGTTGTGACATTGAATGTTCAATTCAAAAAAGGCGTGTTGAACTTGTGTGTACTCGTGCTTCTTGATAAGCAGGATCGTTACGGTTATGAACTCGTCCAAAAAATATCGAACCAAATCTCTATTTCTGAAGGATCGGTTTATCCCCTTCTGCGCCGATTGACGAAGGAAGGTTATTTTACAACTTATTTAAAAGAATCAACAGAAGGCCCTCCCCGTAAATATTACCAATTGACGGACACGGGTCGCGCTTATTTACATGAACAATTAGACGAGTGGAAGAAATTCACAGAAGGCGTCAATACATTAATTGAGGAAGGTGTAAAAAATGACTGAAGAACAATTTATTAACACATTAGAAAAGGCATTAGACCGTTTACCAATTGCCGAACGAACCGATATTCTACTAGATACCTGTGAATACTTTGCAAATGGGCGTACAGACGGGAAATCAGATCAAGAAATCGCAGTTTCACTTGGCGATCCGGTACAAATCGCTGAAGATTTATTAGCTGCCTATTCATTTATGAATAATGATGTACAACAACATCCAAACAATGAACTAATCACCATTACGAATAGCCATTTTAAAAACGTTGATATTAACGTTCAACAGGGTGCGATTATCATTAGCCCTACTCATGATACAACAACAACAACTGTAGAAGTTACCGGTGCGCATAAAAAACTAGCGCTCTACGCTAAGATAATTGAAGAGACACTATTCATCCACTTAAAAAGTTCATGGTACTGGTTTGTCCTACTGAACTTTAATTTTAAACCAGTAACCGTAAACATTTCGCTACCTAAAAAAGTCTATCAATCATTTATCATGAAATCGAATAATGGACGCATTGAGGCGACAAAAATACTCGGGGAAACCATTTCTGCAAAAACGATTAATGGACGCATTGAATTACGCGAAATTGCAGCGACCTCTCTCACTGCTGGCACAGGAAATGGACTATTGGCGCTTCAAAATATTCAAGCCGATCAGATACATGTTAAAACAGCAAACGGACGCATTGAAATGAATACAATCGATGCAGAAACGATTTTTACAAAATCAAATAATGGACGTATTGAACTAACAGGTGTAAACGGGGCACTGACAGGCGCCACTATGAATGGGCGGATTACGCTCCAAACGACGCATCTCGATCAACCTATCGACTTTCAAACGAATAATGGGAGCATCCAAATTGAAGCGAGAAACGAACCGACAAATGTGTCTGTGCAAGCAAAAACAGCGAACGGGAAAATCAATATTTTTGGCGAGCAAAATTCACGGACTGTTTTTGGCAACGGCGAACACGTGATACGCCTGCGATCAGGAAATGGGCGGATTACGGTAAAGTCAATATGAGGAGGGCTGATATGAATAAAGAACATTTTATAAAAGAACTACGGGCTGCCACAACAAAACTGCCGCCAAATGAACAATATGAAATTATACAGGACTATGAGGAATATTTTGCAATTGGGTTATTGGACGGGAAAACTGAAGAACAAATCTCAAGCTCTCTTGGCTCGCCAAAGGCAATCGGCAAAGAGCTATCTGCCACGTATCAAATAGAACAAGCAGAAACGAATAGAACAATCGGAAGTTTTATGAGAGCCATGTGGACGGTCATCGGGTTAGGATTCTTTAACCTCGTCATCGTACTTGGTCCATTCCTTGTCTTAGCCTCGCTTCTTTTGTCTGGCTGGGTTGCAGGTATTGGATTTATAGCGGCACCTCTTCTTGTCTTAATAAACGTCTTAATTTATCCCGAGATTTTTGAGCTTTTTGATTTATTTAATTCATTGGTCTTCTGTGGGCTTGGCATTTTTATTGCCATCGGTACATCTCTAGCAACAAAAAGGTTCATGAATGGGTTCATCCGCTATATGAAATTTAATACAAAACTTGTAAAAGGAGGACCCAAACATGCTTAATATTAAAAGGCTCTCAATAATTGCTTCTCTTCTTTTACTCATCGGCATTGTTGGTAGTATTGCTACTTATAAATTCATAGCAAAACCCGAATCCTTAACAGAAAAAATTGAAGATGATCACTTCACTGACATCGAGATTTCGACAAACGATGGGAAAATTGAACTCGTACCAACAAATGAAAAAAATACACGCATCGAAGTTTCTGGCCATCGTCTTACCGATAACTTTTCAGCGATGGTTACCAATTCAACTTTATCGATTTCTTATCAAGAAAAAACAAAAAAATTCTATAGCTTCGGCCTCGCTCAAAATTCAGCCAGTATGAAAATTTATATTCCGAGAAAAAGCTATCATTCGATCGCAGTGCACGCCAACAATGGAAGGCTCATCGTACAAGAACTAGACGCCGACGACATGATCTTAAAGGCGAATAATGGAAAAATAAGTGCAAGTGAATTAAAAGCAAAGAAAATAATAGTAAGCGCAAAAGACGGGTCAATCGACTTACAGGAAATTCATTCAGATGAATTGAACGTCAAATCAAATAACGGTCGGATTACAGCGAACTCATTGAGTGGGACTACGATTGAACTACAAGCAAAAGATGGATCCATCGACTTGCAGCAAATCCATTCAGATGAATTGAACGTCAAATCAAATAACGGACGGATTACAGCGAACTCATTGCGTGGGACTACATTTAAACTACAAGCAAATGATGGGCGGATTCGTTTAACAGATGTTGCAGCGGATTCCATTTCTCTCGATTCACGTAATGGAAAAATTGAATTAGAGGACGTAACGGGTGCCCTTTTGGCACAAGCAAATGACGGCAGTATCAATTTAACCACTGACAAACTTGATCATCCAATTGATTTCTCTACGCATAACGGGAAGATTCATATTCAAACGAATCATGAGCCAATAGATACCGAAATTCAAGCACAAGCGAGAAATGGAAGTATAAAAATTTTCGGTAAAAAGGAGTCTCATGCTGTATTTGGTACGGGGGAAAACATAATTGACTTATCCTCAAATGACGGCAGGATCATCGTAGAAAAACAATAATCATTTCGCCTAGTCGATTTCATAAATTCATAAATCCGCTAAGCCGATACAACCAATAGTTGACAACGTTCCAACTCAACTATCGGTTGTAGTGGTGAAGCGAAAAGATTGTATCATGAAATTAATTGTGCTTCATAATCAAATTAGACTGCCCCAAAGCATAAATAACCGGGACAGTCTTTTTCCCATACTATGGATATGTCTTTTAAAACGCAATAATGCTACATCAGTGTTTCCTTAGGTTTCTCGACTTCGGTGAACAACATACAATACAATATAAACAAAGGATTTCACATTCATTTCGTCATTTTTCCTTCACCGAGTTTAGATGATGGATCGCTTGTTTTTCAAAAAACTTAATTTTATAACAGCCTGATTTAGGTTGTCCAGTCCCCCAAAAACATACTTCTCTATAATAAATTTCCATCACAATAGGAATATTAAAAATAGGTGTTTCAAAAATAGTAAACTTGCACAGAATGCTACTATTAAAGGTTTAGAGATATCAGTAACGCCGCCTGCTATTTATCAAATCAAAGTAGAAGTTACTGGAAACCAGGACCTCTTTTCAGAACTTTAATCACCTCATCCCCCTTCGCATAAGCCTATCATTTAAAAACAGGAGGAAATTACAATGGTAAATCAAAATGACAAAAATGAGCTATTCCACGTGTACTACAAACGTTGGGTAACCGTCTACAAAGAAGGTGCAATCCGCAAAGTGACGATGGCTAAATATTCAATGACACATCAATGGCTTGAAAAATTAGTACCTGACCTTCGCGTTTGCCACCTTAGCCGCCTTACCTATCAACGATTGTTGAATGACTACGCTACTGAACATGAACGGCAAACAACGATGGACTTTCACCATCAACTCAAAGGTGCGATCCTTGATGCGGTTGATGAAGGATTAATCGACCGAGATCCAACACGCAAGGCAATCATCAAAGGTAAAACACCGCGGGAAAAGAGACCAAAGTATCTTAACCAATTTGAGTTGCATACGTTGCTGACCCACTTAAACCTTGGATCGGCAATCAATTGGGATTGGCTAATTTTGCTGATCGCCAAAACTGGGATGCGTTTTTCCGAAGCATTAGCTTTAACACCGAAAGATTTTGATTTCACCCATCAGACGCTAACCATTAATAAAACTTGGGACTACAAAGGCGATGGAGGTTTCTTGCCGACTAAAAATCAGTCTTCGAACCGTAAAATACAACTTGACTGGCAAACGGTTATGCAATTTTCCCAGATGATCAAAGGCCTAACCGAAGATACACCTATCTTCATTCACGGAGACGGAAAGGTTTACAATTCAACAGTTAACGAAATATTGACACGCCACTGTCAAAAAGCCGGGGTGCCAAATATTTCAATACATGGTTTGCGACATACACATGCATCACTTTTGTTGTTTGCCGGGGTATCCATCGCAAGCGTAGCGCGCAGGCTCGGACATGCCAGTATGACAACCACCCAGAAAACATATCTTCACATCATTCAAGAACTTGAAAATAAAGATGTAGATTTGGTCATGCGGTCGTTATCTGTGTTGGGATGATCTTCATTCATCCCCTTTTTTATTGGGGTCGATTTCCTTACGCTGATGAAGGGTGATGAGGTTGTCGATACTATCAAGGAATCCAGAAATTTCATTTTGTTCTTCTATAGCTAATGGTAATGAAATGACGATATCGCCCATAGTGTTATTCATCAACTTGGGATTCCCAACTCTTGATACATATTTCCATGCAACGCTATTCAATGCTTCTGCAACAGCCTTATTGGTATATCCTTCTTCAGAAAGTAAAACGCCATTAACGTTTGTACTATAAAACTTTCCGCCACGATAATTTACCGTTCCCGCATTAGCTCCATCAGTTGTCCATGTAATTGCTGTGTCGAATAAATAATCTTTGTAATAACCCATTAATCCATTATTTTTAGTTTGGGATGAATAAACTGGATACGGCATTTCATCCGTTTTATTTTCGCTTGTTTCAGTTGCCGCTAGTACTTGACCGCGTGTGACTTTGAAAATATCTCCAATCTTACGCTGTTCCCAAGCGTGAGTGGGAAGGTGAAAATCTCACCTTCCCACTTCTCATTTTTATATTTGCACACCTAAAACCTTCAATTGCTCATTAATCTTGGCTTCAAGTTCAGCTATTTCTTGATTATCTTGCTCAAGCTGCTTCATCACTTCAACCAAATCAATCGGTTCTTCTTCTTCAAACGTATCAACATAACGAGGAATGTTTAAGTTAAACTCATTTTCCTTGATCTCTTCTATAGAAGCCACGTGAGCGTATTTATCAACATCTTTTCGCTCTTTAAACGTCGAAATGATTTTTTCTATATTGTCATCACTTAAGCTATTTTGGTTTTTACTTTTTACAAATTCATTACTTGCATCAATAAACAATACATCTTTTGTTTTACGATTTTTCTTAAAGACTAAAATTGTCGTTGGAATACTCGTACCAAAGAATAAGTTGCCGGGTAATCCAATAACCGTATCAAGATAATTTTTCTCAATCAATGTTTGGCGAATTTTACCCTCGGCTGCACCTCGGAATAAGACCCCATGCGGCAAAACAATCGCCATTGTCCCAGTATTGTTCAAATGATAGATGCTATGTAAGATGAAAGCATAATCCGCTTTAGAAGCAGGTGCCAATCTTCCATAATCACTAAAACGCGGGTCCTTTAGTTTTGTTTCGTCATTATCCCACTTTGCAGAATATGGAGGGTTAGCAACTACCGCGTCAAATGAACGTGGATGATCGATTCCTTTTGCATCTGGTCCATCTGGCCAATCGCTTTCTAAAGTATTCGCATTGTTCACGGTCATATTATTATAAGAAACACCGTGCATCATAAGATTCATACGAGCCAAATTATACGTTGTCGTATTTAATTCTTGACCAAAATATTTCATCGGTATGCCGTCGGGCAATTCTTGTCCAACAGTTAAAAGAAGCGAACCAGATCCCATTGTTGGGTCATATACGTTGAAGAATTCGTCGGTCTTTTCAACACCATGAGTGACTATTTTAGCCAGTACCTTACTAACTTGATGCGGTGTGTAAAACTCTCCCCCTTTTTTACCAGCACTTGCTGCAAATTGACCAATTAAGTATTCATAGATTTCACCGAGAATATCTTTCCCGTCATCACCCTTGTATTCGATTCCATCAACCAATTTCACGATGTTGTTCAGAGATTTGGCACGTTCGTTGGTCGAACTTCCAAGACGGGAATCCCCTAGGTTAATGTCGTTAAAAACACCACGGAAGTCTTTCACGGCTTCCTTGTTCAGCTCAGCATTTTTATTAAAATTATCAAAGATTGTTTGATAGTCACTTGGGATTACTTGTGCATCGTTAATTTTGTTAATCAAAGATTCCCATGTATCGTTTGGCGCAATCGCATACCCTAAACTTGATGAAATATCTTCTAAGTAGTCGGCTAAATCTCCTCCTACAGCTTGTTCAAGATAAGCCTTGTTAATTGACTGATCACTTGCTATATCAAGAACATTATTTTCAACTAAATATTGTTCTTGGTGCTCTGACAAATAGCGATAAAACATAAATGCTAAAATATAGTTCTTGTATTCTGCTGCGTCCATTGTTCCACGCAGTTCGTTTGCCATCGCCCAAAGTTTACTGGTGATTGTTTGGAGGTTATTACTCATTCTTTTCATTTCCTTTCATGATTCAAAATAATTTAGACAAACGCCTTTAAAACCGCTAATTCACAACTTTTTTTAGAGATTTTCTGCTTTATATTCGTAATACCCTTCATAATGATAACTTGCGTCGATGCCTTTCATATAAACTTCACGGTCATTAATCTTATCCGTAAGAGCTGCTTTGAGAAGAACCTTAATCTCGACGTCCTTAATTGGGCTTCTTTCCATTGCAAGAAGGTAATCTTCTTTATCGACTTTACTCCAATCGACAACCTGTCTTACTTCCTTTTTCAATATGTTGTCAAGCCATATTCTTGCGCTTCTTCCATTGCCTTCTCTAAATGGATGTGCCACATTCATCTCAACATATTTCTCTATGATCTCATCAAAGGTTGTTTGCGGCATTTTTTCGACATTTTCAAGTGCAACCTTGAGGTACATAACGGGCGCGAAACGGAAACTACCCTTCGCAATATTCACATCGCGTATTTTTCCGGCAAAGCCATAAATATCTCCGAATAGACAGTTGTGAATTTCCGATAATGTCTTAAATGTTCCGGCCTCAAATGTGTCTAACAAACCCGATTCAAACATTTCAAGGGCTTTTTTCTTGCTGACTTTTTCCTCAACACGCGCAAGCTCAGAGGAATCGGTAATCCCTAACTTGTTTTCTAGAACCATAACGTAATCCTCCTCTCAAATAAACATCTGTTGCAACAATGATTTCTTCTGTTCTTGTAAGTGATCTAACTTACGCTGATGAAGGGTGATAGTTTCATCTAACTGTTTAAAGAAGTTACCGATTTTGGTTTGTTCTTCTATGATTGTCGGCACGTAGAAAGTCATCGTATCTATATCTTTTGATGATATGTTCGGTTGTGCTCCAGCAACGAGCATTGCTCCCAACTGTTCAATAAACATCTGTGAGCGAGTAATAGTTGAAACAAACCCGTAATCAGTGACTTCTGTTTTTGTGAAATAACCAACACGCTGATTTTGATAAACCTTGCCACCATTAGGATTGTAGAGGATTGAAACTTTGCCTGTTGTCGCACCAGACATAGCTAGCACGGCACTTTTATCAGGTAATAGATAGTTATCATCTTTCTCCTGCTCAGGATAATAGGTGAATTCTCCGCCCACTTCGCCAGACCTAAGAATATTAGAAATACGAACAATTGGGATTCCATCTTCTTGAAATTCACCACTTTTAAAAGCGAATCCCCCCCGCAATGGAGCTAATTCCCCCATCCTACGCTGTTCCCAAGCGTCAGTGAATCCTGGGAAACGAATTTCCGGGACATCTGCTCCATCTTTCGGGAACATTTTTTGAAGCAAACTTTTCTTCTGATTTTGCAAATGATTTAACTTACGCTGATGAAGGGTGATGAGATGGTCCAAGGTTTTAAAGAAAGTAGCAATTTGGCTTTGCTCTTCTAAAGTTGGAATAAAGGCAGACAGTTCTTTAAGTTTATTAACTGCTAATCCCGGCTGTGCAGATTGACCCGAATATTGTCCAAGATTCATCTTTCCTAAGAGATAAAATAAAAATCTTGTTTCATTGTTTTTATTAGCTTTAACGGCAACAGCATGTTCTGTAAAATAGGCCTTTCCATAAGAGATATTCATGTTTCCACATAGTGCGCCTTGTCTTCCGATAAGTGCATATAATCCATCATGACTATAAATATTTGTGTATCCACGATGTCCATTACCACCAAACACAGGGTATCTATCATCATCCCTAATCTCATCCGATTTTATATTCTTTCCACTTTGGAACTCATCACATAGATCACCCAACTTCCGCTGTTCCCAATCATCCACGAACCCAGGAAACCTTACTTTCGGTATATTATTCTTATTCATTACTGCTCACCTTGTATCTTTCTAATCTCCCTGTTAAAATCAGAGACGTTTTTTGATGTTTGTCGAATCCTTTATATTCACCAATCGCTTTTTACTTAAATGCACTTGATGATTTGCACCGTGCGGAGTGGTATGTGCAATTTCTGCACTAACCACCTTTGATGGTATTTTCCAAAATGGTAAATACCACTTTTTCAGTTCACTACCAACTCATCAGCCAACACGTATATTGCATCACGTAAGCTATTGCGATATTTGATTTTTGATAGCGCCTGTACATTGACATCATGTGCCATTGTTTGATAATCACTGCTTGCCTGGGCGATGATATCTCGAATCTGCCCCGTGTCATCCAAGTCCTGTAAACCAAAACGGTGCCTGCTAAAGAGTTCACGCATCTGAACGCTTGTGATGATATCTGTAATGCCCCATTTCACCCGGAAATCCAGAATGATCCTGTCAAGATTCACGTTATTTGCCGCCTGAATGATCTGTTCACTATCAGATAGTTTAACGGGGTATTTGAAGTTTGACCCTTCGGTTGGGAAATCTCCATTGATGATTGCAATAGCAGCGTTCTTAATCTTCGTTGCATACTGTTGATCATCCAACCCATTTGCAAATTGATTGATTTTCTCTTGTGTTTCTTGGGCCTTTGCTGTTTCACCATAATGGACTTGATTCAATAATTGTTCGACTAATTCTGTTAAATAGTCGTAGTCAATTTTAACATCTTTGACATGCGTCATTCTTAATTCAATCTGGTACAGTGGAATTTTCTTTTCCTTTGAAATATGTTGTTTCAATTCGTTTGCTAATACAGTTGTCAACATCACTTCTTGGTCTGAAGTCATTCCAAGATTTTCAACCAACTTATCGGGATTGTCATAGTCGAAACCTACTGCATTCCCATCAACTTCTTCCGGGGTATACTGCTTTAACTTTGCCATGCCAACATTATATTCTCGCATTAAATCGAGCATATACTCTTTTTGCTTTTCAGACGGTGGCAGCTGTTGGAATTCACTAGTTAGACTTCCCAGCTTTCCAACTACGTTCTTTACTTCATGGAATACTTCTTCGAACGGTTTCGCAATAATCCCGTCTTTTTGGTTGGATTCACGTTGTTCATCATCCGATAGAATGGCAGAGTCTTTATTTGCGTAGATTGCTAAAGCTTTATTCATCAACTTTTCGTTTTGTGCCGGCCAACGATAATTCACAATGTTTCCCAAAGGTTTTGTTTGTATATCTGCGATACGATTTGTTCTTGAGTACGCTTGGATTAGCCCTGCACCTTTTAACGTTCGATCTACATATAACGTATTGAGTTCCGGCGCGTCGAAACCAGTCAAAAGTTGGTCTACGACGATGACAAGATCCAAATACTTCCTATCTGTTGCGGATCTGTTTAATCGGCTTGTCACGTCTTGTGTGTAGCCCGACACGTCATTCATACCCCACTCAGTCCCGAATTCTGTATTGTAGGCCATAATCGCATCATAAAGGCCTCGATTCGACTCTAACATGCTGTCGTTATTCGATGAATTCAGACTAAATGTGACAGCAACTTTTAGCGTTTCTTTACCGTTCAATCTATTTTCCGCATTTACACGTTGGAATTCATTAAAGTACATCATTGCCATCGGCGTGCTCGCTTTTCCACCGCCGACATGTGTGGTGAATAAAGCATTGTATTTACCTTCATTTGAGCGGTTTCGCCAATTTTTGAAAATGTCTTCTACTACCAATTTGACATGGTCTGGGTTTTCATCATAGAAACTCGGTTCGACTGCATCATCCATATCTTCTTGTGAGAGATTATTAATCTTCTCTTGAATTCGTTCTTCCGACCATTTCGGATAGCGTTCACGATAGAAATTTGGCAGGTAGTTGGTCTTCATCTGCTCTTCGTCAATCGTTGTTTGAAAATCCACTTTGAATCCAAGAACGTTTCGATCCGCAATTGCTTCACGAATCGTATAGGCGTGTAAAAGTGGACCGAAAACATTTTCGGTTTTCAAGCCAGTCGTTGTTTCATCAAACATTGGGGTTCCAGTATATCCGACCCATGCTGAAGTCTTAAAGGCTTTTTGAATGGTTGCAAAACTTTCTCCACCCGTTGAACGATGCGCTTCATCTACTATAAAGACGATATTTTTATCGGGGGCTTTGAAAGTTTTTCGCTTCACTAACGTATCTAGCTTTTGCACGGATGTAACGATAATGCCTGTATCTTTACTCTTCAACTTCCGACTCAAATCATTCGTATTGTCGGTGTTTTGAACACTTCCGACAAAGTCATCACTTGCGTCAGGATCGTAAGCTCTATAGTTTTCATTTGTTTGTTTCGTAAGGGCAATTCGATCAACGACAAAAACCACTTTATCCACTTTGGGCATTCGACTAGCTAACCATGCAGTCTTGAAACTTGTAATTGTTTTTCCCGAACCAGTCGTGTGCCAAATATACCCTACCTTATTCGTTCCAAGTTCAAAATCGACCCGTTTCAAATTCTCAATCACATTTTGCGTTGCGTACACTTGATAAGGGCGCATCACTTTAAGCATTTGCTTATTTTTTGTACCATCTAAAATCATATAATTTGTTGCCATTTGATGCGCCATAGGAATGGATAGCATAGAATCGGCAAACTCTTTCCAATTACGCACAATTGTATTATCACTTTTCCGTTGCCAATTGAACGCAAAGTCTTTATTGAACTTATCCGCCGTCGTATTCGCCATGTATTTCACATTGTTTGGCGTGATGGCAACTAAAATTTGCAAAGTAGAGAAAATATCTCGATATTGGTTTTCATCCGCATATTGCTGCATCTGCTTCAAGGCCTCATCCACATTACGCGTATCACGCTTTTCTTCAATTTGAATAATCGGTAATCCGTTTATGAGAAGCGTCGTGTCAAAAAAGCGTTCTTGCTTTCCAGTGATGACAGCCGGTCGTTGAATTTGATTTACTACTTGATAGACTGTATTCCCAGCACCCACTTGTTTTTGATCAAAAACCGTCAAAAATACATGGCGACCATCATCTAAATCAATTTCAATCTGTGATACACCGTTTAGTCCGTATAAGAACTGTCCCGCCTCATAGGGGGTTTGAATATTTGAGATTATTTTTTTCACTTGATTGAATTCTGTTGTACTTAGTGGATGGTCAAGCGTGTTTTGGTTGAGTTGTTCCAAAATCGCTTTGAAGTTGCCCCAAAGTTGGTCAGTCGTTTTAATATTTGGTTCATATTTCCAAAGCTTCGTTTTCATAACGTAATCCACAGGTCTTTCCGCCGCGATAATACCTTCAAGGTGCTCCGGTTTCGTAATCGTTCCACTTGTGATGTATTGAATGAGTTCTGTTTCGAATTGAGTTTCATTCACTTTTGCTTGCCCCCTTCAATTTTTCTAAAAGAATGATTTTCTCGTTATTTGCTGCCCGATTTCGTAATGCCTGAAGTCGCAATTGATTAAAGTATATTTCACCGATAATTTGTTGGTTCCCGATTTGCGGTAATTTAGGTATCTCAAGCTCTTTCACTTGTCTGAGTGTATATTTCAAAACTTGCGAACCTTGCAGCCCCATCAGAAATTGCTTTCGAATTGACTTATCTTCATTAAGTAGATAAACCAAATATTTAGAATCAATATTTTCAGCAGGGATTAACTTAACGTAGTTTTGCGTGTAGAGATAACCCTCATGCCCTTTTCTCACAATCGTAGAATTTCCAGATATTAGACTAAATATTATATCTCCTGCATCCAGCGTATTTACTCTATCTTGCGTTCTAACTTGCTTGCTATCACTGTTAGATGAAACAATATCAACCAAATCGTCATCTATATTAGAATGACCATAATAGGTATAGAGTGGAGCTTCCACGTCAAACACTTCAGTAATTCTAAATTGAGGCGAACCGCTTACAAATTCAACTACATCACTCAACTTTCTCATACGAAATCGTGCCTTTCTAAAATTAAATTTTATTCATTAGTGTAATCATAACAGGAATATTTTTTATTACAATAGCTATATATGTAATTTTAATAAATTACATATATGCACAAATGAGCAGAACTAAAAAATCCGTCAAACGCGCAACCTACACGCATTTGACGAATACCAAAAATCTAAATTATATTTGGTCAACCGCAACTAATGATAAACTTCCTCACCACACCTATCTGTCTGCTTAAAATAAAGGGGAGGGAGGGCTGGATTTGTTTTAAATGGCGGGACTTTATTGTGTTGGTTACAATCAAATTTCCAACCACGCGACCGATTCCACATGACTACTCTGCGGAAACATATCTACAGGTTGTATTTCCTGCGTCTTGTATCCGCCATCTTCCAATATACGCAAATCGCGTGCTAGCGTTCCCGGGTTGCAGGAGACATAGACGACTCGTTTCGGCTTATAGGTCAAAATTGTTTGCAACAGCTTCTCGTCACAGCCTTTACGTGGTGGGTCAACGACTAATACATCAAACCGCTTCCCTTGTTCATACCACTTTGGAATAACATCTTCAGCAGCACCTGCTTCAAAATGGGCATTGTCCAAGCCGTTCAATTCCGCATTACGTTTGGCATCCTCGATTGCTTGAGGAACGATTTCAACCCCATATACTTCCTTCGCTTGTTTCGCAAGAAATAGAGAGATTGTACCGATACCGCAGTAGGCGTCGATGACCATTTCCCCACCAGACAGCTGTGCATAATCAAGCGCCTGCTTGTAAAGGACTTCTGTCTGTTCCGGGTTCACCTGATAAAATGATCTGGCAGAGATTTCAAAGTCGATATCTCCGATAGAATCGATGATGAATGATTTCCCGTACAAACAGGATGTTTCATTCCCGAAGATGACATTCGTCTTTTCGCTGTTGACGTTATGCATAATTGAAGTCACTTCAGGAACCACGCGTTTGATCATTTCAACGACGGCTTCACGTTCGGGAAACTTTCTCTTTGACGTCACCAAGACGACCATGATCTCGCCTGTCGCTTTTCCTTTACGGACAATCAGATGTCTTAGCAACCCTTTATGCGTACGTTCGTTGTACGCATCCACCCCTAAGATCAACATCTCCCGCTTTAAAGTAGCCATTAGCAGATCTGCTTCTTCACTTTGGATGATGCACACATCTGTATCGACAATATGATGCGTACGGGATTTATAAAAACCGGATACAATTCGTCCGTTTTGCTCGCCAAAAGGGATTTGAGATTTATTGCGATAGCGCCACGGGTTGTCCATCCCTTTCACTGGATGTACCGGTACGTTTGGTAATTTTGCAATCCGATCGATGACGTCACGTACTTGCTTCTGTTTTTGGATCATTTGGCCTTCATACGACAGATGCTGCATTTGGCACCCGCCGCAATCCCAAAATACGGGGCAAGGTGGCTCAACACGCTGAGGGCTTGGTTCAATCACTTCCAGAAGCTTTGCGAATCCGTAATTCTTCAGCGTCTTCCCAACCTGGACCTCTACTTGCTCACCAGGCAATGCCCCCGGGATGAATAATGGGTAGCCCTCCACTTTTGCAACGCCCGACCCATCATGCGTCAAATCCTCCACATAGACGTTCAGGCGATCATGTTGTTGTACAATAAAAGACATGTTTTTCTTCCTCCAAATTTCATATGTATACAGTTTAGCATGTTTTTCTCTATCAAGACGAAAAAACAGACGTCGAGTTGACGTCTGTTCTTCTCTATTCTTCCTTATCCACCGAACCATCCATCGGCGCTACGAAAAATGCGAGTGCAATTGCCCCGATTAGGACAATAAACGGTGCATAGAAAATGATAAAATCAGTCATTTTGTTTCCTCCTCTTATGCATGATGATTTCCTTTTCCGCGCACATACTTTTTATCGAACAAGAACAACCTCATGATCAACACAAGCGACGGGATCAGTAGACAGAGCCCCAAAACGAACGCAACGATTAGCGAAATTGCCATCGCCGGATTTGTAAAACTGTCGTATATCGTCAAATACGGATACAACAAATAAGGATAATGCGATGCCCCATAACCGAAGAATGCAAATGCGAATTGACCGGCAAGCAAACCGAATGCCCATCCGTATTGTATTTTCTTCATCAACAGATAAACCGTTCCGATGAACATGATGAATGATATGAGGAACATCGGCCAGAATGTCTGGATATTCGCATAGTGCTCAGGATTATGTTTGCGCAATTCGAATATAATCCCGCCAGCTGTAATTATCGTTGGCAGCGCCCAGATCAGCGCATATTTCCGCAATAGATTTGTAGCTTCAACGTCATTGGCCTTATTTGCATACCAAGTTAAGAAAACCGCGGATATATAAAGTGTTGCCGCGATGCTCAATACAACAATTGCCCACGTCAATGGACTTGTGAACAACTTCCAATAATCTAGGACGGGATTGCCATTCACCATATCAATGAAGCCGCCCTCAGAAATTGTCAATACAATGGATAACGAGGCAGGTATTAATAAACCTGCAAGTCCATACATGAATGAATATCCTTTATGACCTCTAGCGCCATACGTCTCAAACGCATAATACGATCCACGGATTGCTAGCAGGACGACACCGATACTGACAGGGACAAGTAACGTCGTCCCATAATAGAAAGCGGTCTTCGGGAAGAAGCCGATAATGCCTACAAAGAAGAACACGAGGAATACATTCGTCACTTCCCATACGGGTGATAAATACCGTTGGATGACTTTCGTCAAAATACGCTGTTTCCCGGTTAACAGACTATAAGCGTTGAAAAAACCGGCCCCGAAGTCTATGGCACCAACGACAATATAACCAAAGAGGAACGTCCAAAGAACTGAGATTCCTAAGATTTCCAAGTTCAAAGTACATCACCGCCTTTTTCCGAATGTCGATCTTCAAGCTCGCGCTCAACCGGATTTTTACGGAACATCCGTCTAAGAACAACGATACTCCCAACGCCGAGTACTAGATACAGCGAAGCAAATAGCACGAGCATCAAATCGACCTGGCCGCTCGTTGTTGCCGCATCTTCAACCCGCATAATATTACGTAATATCCATGGTTGACGCCCTACTTCTGCAAACCACCAGCCCATCTCGATAGCTAGTAGTGATAACGGACCGCCAAGTACGATCAGCCAGCGGAACCATTTTTTCGTAACCATCTTCCATCGTCGTTTTGTTCCAATCCAGTACACTGCTGATAGCAAAGTCATCCACATACCGATAAACACCATAATATTAAACAAATAGTGGATATATAAAGGAGGCACATCCTCCTCAGCGAACTGGTCAAGTCCAACCACTTCCGCAGTCGGATTGTTATGCGCAAGAATCGATAAGCCGAACGGAACTTTAATAGCATACTTTACTTCTCCGTCCTTCAAGACACCTAACAAATAGAGGGGTGCATTTTCCTGTGTTTCGAAATGCCATTCAGCCGCAGCTAATTTTTCCGGCTGATATTCCGCCAAATATTTCCCTGAAAAGTCTCCAATAATTGCACTACCAATTGCAAAAATCAAACCAACCTTCATCGTTAAATGAAGAGCTTTCTTATGGTATACATGATCGGAGCCTTTCAACATCCTAAATGCCGCGATAGCAGCAAGCACGAATGCTGATGTCATATAAGCGGTAATAACGACGTGCGCGACTTTCGTCGGCATTGCTGGATTGAACATCGCAAGTATCGGATTGATATTCACAAGTTCACCGTTTAGGATGTCAAACCCGCGCGGTGCGTTCATAAATGCGTTAACAATTGTGATGAACACCGCTGAAAATGATGCGCCGACTGCGACAGGAACAAGCAATAGCAAATGCTTCTTCTGATTCTCAAAGCGATCCCATGTGTACAAGTAAATGCCAAGGAAGATCGCTTCAAAGAAGAATGCAAATGTCTCCATAAATAACGGAAGTGCGATGACATTCCCCGCAAACTCCATAAAATTCGGCCATAACAGCGATAACTGCAACCCGATGGCCGTTCCTGTAACAACTCCGACCGCGACCGTGATAACAAAGCCCCTTGCCCATCTTCTCGCTAACAAAATATAGTGTTCGTCATTTTTCTTAATTCCGACCCATTGCGCAATCATAATCATAAGCGGGACTCCGACACCAATGGTCGCATATAAAATATGAAAAGAAAGCGTTGTTTCTGTCAGGATACGTGAAAAGAATACAGCTTCTTCATTACCCATCCTAATTCCTCCTTAACTTCAGAAAATTTTCCCTACAATCGATAACAACATAATTCCCGCAACAATAAAAGCCAGCACCATTAAACGCTTCTCCTGTTTTTTATACATGAGGAAATTCACCCCTCCAGTAATTTGAATTCATTCTTTTAATACATTCCCTATTTGTTCTAATTGTAACAACCAAGCATGAAGGTTTTATGAAGTGTTTGTGAGGGTTATAAGACAAGTGTCAAGACTTGAGAGTAATTTGAACATTGTGTATAATGAGTGAATCATATTGAGGTGAATAGCTATGGAAGTTAAAAGAAAAGTGTTGGCATATATAACGACAGGAAGAGATTCGGAACTAAAGCTGCTTATATTTGAACATAAGAATAAGCCTGATGCAGGTTGGCAAGTTCCTGGTGGCTCGATTGAGAAGGACGAGCTGCTAATTGATGCGTTGTATCGTGAAATTGAGGAAGAGACTGGCATCTTGAGAGAACAATTGGAATTGAACGGAAAAGTGAACAAGCGCAACTATTTCCCTGCCAATCGTAAGCATATTGTACATGAACGAAATATTTTCCATCTAACTTACACAGGTCCGGAAAAATCAGAGTGGGACTTTATTGTACGTGGAGATGGAGCGGACAGCGGAATGGTATTTCACTGTCTATGGATACCTGTCCAAGAGCTACCAAGTTTGGCGGCAGAACAAGATACTGAAATTGAATTTATCATATGATCGAAATACTATTTAAGATGAAAAAACTGCATCGGAGAATTACTCCAATGCAACTTTTTCATTATCATCATCTACACGATCCTGTTCCCGTATATCATCAATCGGTACGAACATATCGATATGTCTGTAAAGATTCTCAAACGTCGCGGGCAATGTTCCACCATATTCTCCGTCTAAGTTCAAAAGTACTTCCTCGGTAGATGTCACAGTCACTTTTTCGGCTCGCGAAGCAATGACGAGTGGATCATCCAGATGCTCTCCACGCAACGCAAGACTGACGACCCTCAGAAATTCTGCGATGTTACACTTTTTCAGAATCATCACCGTGAATTTCCCATCGTTAATACTTGAATCGGGAGCCAATTTCTCAAGCCCCCCGACAGAGTTTGTGAGTCCTATTAGAAAAAGCATAACTTCCCCTTCAAACACCTCATCATCGTATTCGATTTTCACATGTGATGAGTGGATGGATGGGAGCATTTCAATCCCTTTTAAATAATAGGCGAGCTGTCCTATGACTGTTTTCAGTCGACTTGGGACCTCATACGTCAGTTCCGTCATTCTACCGCCACCTGCGATATTGATGAACTGTCTATTGTTCATGAGACCGACATCCACAGGAATCGTCTCTCCTGCCAGGATGATGTCAAGCGCATCATCGATATCTCTTGGGATTCGCAACGCACGCGCAAAGTCGTTCGTTGTTCCTGTCGGGATTAACCCGATTTTCGGACGCTTTTCAAACGGTGAAACACCCGCTACAACCTCATTCAACGTTCCATCCCCACCAGAAGCGATAATAACATCAAACCCGCGTTCTACAGCGATTTTCGCAGCTTCAGTTGCATCCCCTTCTGCCGTTGTCGCGTGAACGGACGTTTCATATCCCGCTTTCTCCATTTTCTCAAGCACTTCAGCAAGATGCTTACGAAATCCTTCACGACCTGCTGTCGGATTATAAATGATTCGGGCACGCTTCATACGTATACACTCTCTTTTCTTACGAATTCTTCAACCGAACATTTCTGTTCCGCTTGTGTTGTCAGTTCGTCTTTTGCAGTACTGGCATGAACGTTTTACGTATATCTTCATATACGGTCAACCATAGTTCCGGTTGCGTCGTATATTCTTTCATCAATTGTTCGATAAACGCCTTTTGTTTTTCTTCGAAATTGACTGCCTCCCGCGATGGTAGCTCACTTCTTCGTTTCATGACATCTTCTTGGATCGATGCCGCACGCGGTCCCCATTTCGCTTCGACTTCACCATCTTTATCCAATAACAGATAGACGGGAATCGATCTTCCGCCATTCGTCAAATGTTTGTCAATAAGATCTGTGTCTTTGTCGCGGTAGGCAGCACGTACATCGAGTTCTGCAGCTTCCGCGATTTTACGCAAAATTGGATTATTCATCATTGCGTCACCACACCAATCCTCTGTAATAACAAGGATGCTTGGCTTCTTTTCTTTTAGCATAGTGATAAATTCGTCATCTTGCGGTACTTCGAATTTTGAATAGATTTCGAAACTGTCTTCTTTATGCTTTTCCATCTTATCCATATAGTCAGCAAGTGAAATGGCTTCATCAAAAAATTGTTTTTCAGATTTCAATTAATCCCACACTCCTTTTTTCTTAAGTGTATAACGATTCCATTCCCGAATCAAATGGGATGGTTACGTCCAATGCCAAAAAACGTCCCATACGAAGCTTGTCTAAAACTCGCATGGGACGGTAAATTGCATTCAATCAACGCTTATTGATTTCTTCAAGAAGAATCTTGTTGACAAGTGGCGGGTTCGCCTGTCCTTTTGTCGCTTTCATCACTTGACCGACTAAGAATCCGACTGCACGATCCTTACCATTTTTAAAGTCTTCGATGGACTGCTCATTCGCATCCAGAATATCGGAAACGATTGTGCGCAATGTTCCTTCATCGGAAATTTGCACAAGTCCTTTCGCTTTCACGATATCAGACGCATCTCCACCGTTTTCAATCAGTTCTTTAAATACTTTCTTCGCGATTTTGGATGAAATCGTACCATCCGAAATAAGCTTTACCATACTTGAAAGACCTTCTGGCGTCAAAGCCGTATCGTGTAACTCTTTTTGCTCAGCATTCAGATAAGCGGACACTTCTCCCATCAGCCAATTGGAGGCTAATTTTGCATCAGCTCCTGATTGGACAGTCGCATCAAAGAAATCGGACATCTCTTTTGTTAACGTCAATACATGCGCATCATATTCAGGCAAGTCTAGTTCATTAACATAGCGTGCTTTCCGGGCATCAGGTAGTTCTGGAATTTCAGCACGGACGCGGTCAATCCATTCCTGGTCAATATGAATTTCTGACAAGTCCGGATCGTTGATGAACCGGTAGTCGTTCGCACTGCCTTTGACACGCATTAGAACCGTTTGCCCTGTCGTTTCGTCATAACGACGCGTTTCCTGAACAATTTTCCCGCCGGAAAGAAGCACTTTCTCCTGACGTTCCACTTCGTTCGCAATCCCTCTGCGGACAAAGTTGAATGAGTTCAAGTTTTTCAATTCCGTCTTCGTTCCAAATTCCTCTTGGCCATATGGACGCAATGAGATATTGGCGTCACAACGAAGTGATCCTTCTTCCATACGGACATCGGAAACGCCTGTATATTGGATGATGGCTTTCAGTTTTTCAAGAAACGCATAGGCTTCTTCCGGAGACCGGATATCTGCTTCCGTCACGATTTCAATTAAAGGTGTGCCTTGTCTGTTTAAATCGACGAGTGAATAGCCGTTATCCGAGTGCGTCAGTTTGCCTGCATCTTCTTCAAGATGGACACGTTCGATACGGATTTTCTTCTTTTTACCTTCTACTTCAATTTCAATCCAGCCGTTTGAACCTACTGGACGATCATCTTGTGAAATTTGATAAGCTTTTGGATTGTCAGGATAGAAATAATGCTTCCTGTCAAAGTTCATCTCTCTTGCGACTTCACAGTTCAAAGCGAGAGATGCTTTCATACCGAAGTCGACTGCACGTTTATTCATCGTCGGCAATGTGCCTGGATACGCCAAGTCTGTTACGTGGATATTCATATTCGGTTCTGCTCCGAAATGCGCAGGAGCCGGCGAGAAAATTTTCGTATCTGTTTTTAATTCAACATGGACTTCAAGTCCGACAATCGTTTCAAAGTTCATTATGCTTGTCCCTCCCCGATGGATGGAGTCCGTTTATGGAATTCAGTTGCTTGTTCGAACGCATGCGCCACACGGTATAATGTCGCTTCATCGAAGTGCTTACCAATTATCTGTAAACCAATTGGCAGCCCTTCATCAGAAAATCCGCATGGAATAGAAATAGCAGGTATCCCTGCAAAGTTGACGGATACTGTCAAAATATCGTTCGTGTATAGTGTCAACGGATCTCTGACCACACCACCAATTTCGTATGCCGTTGTAGCGCTTGTCGGTCCAACGATGACGTCATAGTTCTCGAAGACCGAATTGAAATCCCGTGCGATAAGCGTTCGCACTTTCATCGCTTTGACATACAGGTCTTCGTGATGATCGGCACTGAGTGCATAAGTTCCGTAAAGGATTCGTTTCTTCACTTCAGTTCCAAATCCTTCAGCGCGCGCACGCAAATAAATCTCTTCAAGGTTTTTGGCGCCTTTAGGATGGTAACCATATCGGATGCCGTCAAATCTCGCAAGATTGGAGGATGCTTCTGCTGTAGCGATTGCATAATAAGTCGGTGATGCATAGTGGGAATGCGGTAGTGATACTTCGTCGCGTGTTGCCCCGAGCGACTCAAGTACTGTAAGCGCCGCTTCTACAGATGCCTTCACTTCAGGTGAAACACCTTCACCCATATATTCTTTCGGAACACCGATTCGCAGCCCTTTAATATCACCTGTCAAGCCCGCTTTAAAATCAGGCACTTGGTTAGGTGAAGAAGAAGAGTCACGGTGATCGATTCCCGCAATTGCGCCTAGCAACAGTGCATTATCTTCAACCGTGCGTGTCAACGGTCCGATTTGGTCAAGCGAAGATGCAAATGCTACCAGCCCGTACCGTGAAACTCTGCCATATGTCGGCTTCATGCCGACAATTCCGCAAAATGCAGCTGGTTGACGGACTGACCCGCCTGTATCCGTTCCAAGTGAGAATAATACTTCGCCTGCAGCGACCGCAGCCGCTGAGCCGCCAGAAGATCCGCCCGGGACACGATCTAATCCCCATGGATTATGTGTTGTCTGAAACGCCGAACGTTCCGTTGTCGACCCCATAGCGAATTCGTCCATATTCAATTTACCAACACTGATCAGACCAGCCTGATTGACTTTCTCAACGACAGTTGCATCATATACAGGGACAAAATCCTCGAGCATCTTACTCGCGCAAGTAGTTTTTGTTCCTTTCGTAATGATATTGTCTTTGATGCCGATCGGCAGACCGAATAATGATCCACGATTTTCGAATGGTTCGTTATCCAGTTTTTCTGCACGCGCGATTGCATCTTCTTCAGTTAACGTCAAGAAGGCTTTCACTTTATCGTCCACTGCTTTAATCTGCTTGAATGAGTCCTCGGTCACTTCTTTGACAGAGACTTCCCGGTTATGTAGTAGTGCCTGAAGCTCTGCTGCCGTTTTATTCATCAACGTCATCTTTTACCCTCCTAAAGTCCGTTATTACAAGATGTTTGGAACTTTTATCAATCCGCCCTCATGTTCTTCAACGCTTGCTAGCATTTCGTCGCGGTCCAATACGTCTTCAGGCACGTCTTCACGTAGCACATTATACAGCTGTAGTGGATGTGTCATCGGTGCAATATTTTCCGTGTCGACTTCTTTCAATGCATCTCCAAAACCGACAAGTTCGCTAATCAGTTCCGAAAACTGTGAAGCATCCTGATCTGATATGGCAATCCTAGCAAAGTTTGCGAAATACCGAACATCGTCCTCAGTAAATTTATTCATATGTCTTTCCTCCCCATCTGCATTTAAATATACGACTAATCATACCACCTAACAGGTATGTTGAAAAGGTGCGGCCCTAGTAGGTACAGTGCGCTAGAACATCGGCGTACAGCACTTGTACTGCTCTATCGTTCCACTATCAAAGCAGGCGACCGTCAGTATCCATAGATATGGACAAATGGATCTTTTTCGCCTGCTTTTTTAACAATCAATGCTTCTGCTCCATTAACGGAAGTGATATTCACTTCCACGTCAATGTCCGGATAATAATCTCTGACTTTCCCAGTTAAGAATTGGGTAAAACCAATCGTTTCACTTTTTCCGAAAAACTGGATAGGTATTGTGATCTTCAATGATTTCATTCGGTTATCTTTGAAAAATGCCGTCCCGACAACGTTGACGAAACTCGGGAAATATTCATCGATATCCTGTTTGAAATGACTGAACACCGTATTAATGTCACGGTAATTATCGATGGATGATGGAGCTGGTAACAGGACGTACTTTTCATTGACTTCCTTCCAAGCGTTCGGGACTTCTTTTCCTTTATCAGCGAATGCTGTCGCGAAATAGGAGCCCGGAACTATCGAATTTCTTTTTTCCTGCTTGAATAATCCGACGACAATCGGAATATTCTCAAATCCTTCTTTCGTCCGCAGTCTTCTGACAATTTCATCTGCGGCTTTGATGCCCTGTTTTTGAAGTTCTTGATCGGTTATATTAATTTCCTTGTTATTCTTGCCATAATAGACGGAGTTTAAGGCGAGTCCAACCGAAACTCCGGACAACCGGAGTTTCTTTTCATCTGTCAACGTTAAATAATTTTGCTCGACGATATGTGCAAGAAAAATCGGTTGCTCTTCTGCGTCTTCGCCTTCAGCTTCTGGTGGATTCAGACCCTCTTCATCTTTAGAACTTCTAGCCAGCCACCGCTTTGCCGTGTCTTTATCGATATACTGGCCTTCCTGAAAATAGTGATCCTTCGTATCAAAATGTTGCGTAGAGAGTCGAAGCAATCCTTCTTCTGCTTCTTGGATATCATATTTCGTATAGATATTGCTTACGACCAGCCCACGGCTTGCACTTTGCTTGAAAGGCAAGGTTGTTAAGTAAAATTCATCTTTTAGCTGGACATCCGGAATCATGACCGTTTCTTCGACTTGTTCATCCGTTTCCTGGATGACCTCATCTTTCTCAGGTCCAATTGATGGTAAGCATCCACTTAATAGAAGCGCTGCCGCCATGCCTGGTATTATCATTAACTTCTTCATGGAAAAATTACTCCTTTTCACCGAGCGCGTCTATTAACTCTGTTTCATTCCAGACGGTGATACCAAGCTCTTCAGCTTTTGTCAGCTTTGAACCGGCATCTTCACCCGCGATAACGAGGTCCGTCTTTTTACTGACACTGCCGCTCACTTTGCCGCCAAGTGCTTCTATTTGTGCTTTTGCATCGTTCCTCGTCAATATTGATAACTTGCCTGTCAAAACGATTGTCTTTCCCGCAAAAGGGCCATCCGTCGGAACTTCCTGGCGATCAGGTCCTTTATAGATCATATTCACGCCGTGCTCTTTCAGTTTGCCAATCACCTTTTGGACATCTTCATTCGCAAAAAACGTGATGATTGAATCAGCTACTTTGTCGCCGATTTCATGGATGGAAGTAAGGCGCTCTGCATCCGCTTCTGCTATCGCTTCAAGTGTGCCGAATTCTTCAGATAGGATATGTGATGCCCGTTCACCTACATGACGTATTCCTAGACCAAACAACAGTTTTTCTAATGAATTCTCCTTAGATACCTGGATGGCTGTCAGTAAATTCGTCGCTGATTTCTCTCCCATACGCTCTAATTCCAGCAGCTGATCTTTCGTCAGCGCATACAAATCAGCCGCATCATTCACAAGTTCCGCCGTATATAATTGGTCGACAACACGCTCGCCAATCCCTTCAATATTCATGGCATTTCGCGAAACAAAGTGAATGACTGCTTCTTTCATCTGCGCAGGGCATTGTGGATTCACGCAACGAAGCGCTACTTCCCCTTCAATACGGACTAGTTCAGAATCACATACGGGACAATGTTCAGGCATATAGTAAGGTTCTTCTGTTCCTGTACGCTGTTCTATGAGGACGCTAACGATTTCAGGGATGATATCTCCTGCTTTACGAACAATGACCGCATCCCCAATTCGGATATCCTTCTCACGGATGAGATCTTCATTGTGAAGGGAAGCCCTTGCAACTGTTGTTCCAGCAACACGGACTGGTTCTAA
This sequence comes from Sporosarcina oncorhynchi, assembly GCF_033304615.1. Taxonomy (GTDB): domain Bacteria; phylum Bacillota; class Bacilli; order Bacillales_A; family Planococcaceae; genus Sporosarcina; species Sporosarcina oncorhynchi. The sequence continues at coordinate 2,547,640 of NZ_CP129118.1, forward strand.
GATTGCAGTTGGTGTCACAACCCCTGTCCTTCCGACGCTCAGTTCGATATCAAGCAACCTCGAATGCACTTCTTCCGCCGGGAATTTATACGCCGTTGCCCAGCGCGGACTTTTTGCAGTGAAACCCAACTGCTCCTGATCTTCATACCCATCGACTTTGATGACGATCCCGTCAATTTCATAATCAAGATCTTGCCTGCGCTGTTGCCAAGATTCGATATAGTCGATTACTTCCTCAATTGACTTGCAGCGCTTACTTGATGAATTCGTCTCAAAACCGAGTGAAGCAAGATAATCTAAGGAATCCGAATGGCTATCTTGCCCATAAGCACTTCCATCTCCACCAACTCCATAGATAAATACGGATAGATTTCGACTGGCCGCGATTTTCGGATCTAATTGCCGGAGTGAACCTGCTGCTGCATTCCGTGGATTTGCAAATGGTTCTTCACCATTTTCGTCACGCAGTTCATTTAATCGCATGAAAGAGCGTTTTGGCATATACGCTTCTCCGCGGACTTCAATTGTGACAGGTTCTGCTAATTTTAGCGGGATGGCATGAATTGTTTTCAAGTTGGAAGTAATATCTTCGCCGACTGTTCCGTCTCCACGCGTTGCCCCTTGACTGAATGCACCGTTGTCATATTTTAATGAAACAGCAAGTCCATCTATTTTCAATTCGCATATATACGTAATATCTTTTCCTGCCCCCGCTTGGACTCGTCTATCAAAATCCCTAATGTCCTCTTCATTGAAGGCATTGGAGAGGCTCAGCATCGGAAATTCATGGACAACTTTTGTGAAGCCCGGAAGAATCTCTCCACCTACCCGCTGCGTAGGAGAGTCAGGAAAGACAAGATCGGGATATTCGGCTTCAATGGCCAGCAACTCCTGCAATTTACGATCGTAGACGGAGTCTGGCACGAGCGGATTATCTCGCACGTAGTAGGCATGCCCATACTCATTCAACAGTGCCGTCAGTTCCTGCACACGTTTTTCAGCTTCAATTCGATCCATTATACCCTCTCCTTATGCTTTTTCTATTGGAGCGAATTTGGCAAGCAGCCTTTTTACGCCAACTGGTTCAGGGAATGCGATATCCAGTTCCACGTCATCTGCCGTTCCCTTCACACTGACGACCATGCCTGTTCCCCATTTTTTATGGGCGGCTTTGTCACCGGCCTTCCATCCCATCTTCTCTCCGCCACTCGTTTTGTATACAGGTTTAATGACAGCAGGTCGGACGGGAGCCGCAGCTCGGCCGAATCCACCCGAACCGAAACCTTGATTGTCATTCGATTTCACTTCAATAATATCCGGCGAAATTTCATTGAGGAAGCGTGACGGATTATTATAATTCGTACGCCCGAAAATCGTCCGGTAAGAAGCGGCTGTCAAAAACAGCATCTGTTCAGCACGCGTAATCGCCACATAAGCGAGTCTGCGCTCCTCTTCCATTTCTTCATTGTCACCGATTGACCGTGAATGCGGGAAGATATTCTCTTCCATCCCAATAACGAAAACAACGGGGAACTCAAGCCCTTTTGCCGCATGCATCGTCATAAGGACGATTTTTTCTGTTGCTTGGTTCTCTTCTTTATCCAACGAATCGATGTCTGCTATTAATGCCAGGTCTGTCAGGAATGCAACAAGCGAGCGGTCGCTATCGTCTTCTTCCGCTCGTTTTTCAAATGCTTCCGTTACAGATAAAAACTCATTAATATTCTCTAGTCGACTCTCTGATTCGATGGATTTTTCAGCTTCCAGCATCGCTCGATATCCGGACTTATCAATCACTTGTTCAACCAATTCGGTAACTGACAAGTATTCCTGCATTTGCGAGAATCCTGCAATCATTTCCTTGAACTTTACAGCTTCATTGGCCGCTCTTGCTGTCAATCCCATAAAATGAACTTCCTGAAGTGCATCAAGTATGGACCGTTCATTTTCGAGTGCAAACAATGCCATTCGTTCGAAGGAAGTTGCACCTATGCTCCGTTTTGGTTCATTGATAATTCTAGAGAGCGCCAAATCATCATCATTATTTGCAATTAGCCGTAAATAAGCTAATAAATCCTTGATTTCCTTACGGTCATAAAACTTCGTACCACCGACAATCGTATAGTCCAAATTGGATTTCACTAAATACTCTTCAATCATCCGGGACTGCGCATTTGTACGATAGAGCACGGCGAATTGATCGAGTGATAGTCCATGTTCCTCTTTCAGCTCGATAATTTTCTGCACAATGAACTGTGATTCATCTTTTTCATCTGACGCTTTATAGACAGTAATGGCAGTTCCTTCATCATTATCTGTCCGCAGTTCTTTATCATAACGACTCTCGTTATTCTTAATCACGTCGTTTGCCGCTCTTAAAATTGTCTTCGTGGAACGGTAATTCTGTTCAAGCAGGATGACAGCTGCATCTTTATAATCCTTTTCGAATGACAGGATATTGCCGATATCCGCTCCGCGCCATCTATAGATAGACTGATCCGAGTCTCCGACAACACAGATATTACGGAATTTGGCTGCAAGCATTTTAACGAGTCGGTATTGTGCATTGTTCGTATCTTGGTATTCGTCTACATGGATGTACTGAAACTTGTTTTGGTAATAGTCAAGTACATCAGGAACGCGTTCAAACAGCGTGAGCGTCATCATAATCAAGTCGTCAAAATCGAGCGATTGGTTCTGACGCAACTTTTTCGAATAGCCTTCATAGACATCCGCTATTGTTTTTTCATACGGGTTTTGAGGATTGATTTGGCCTTTGAACGTCTCAGCATCAATGCATTCGTTCTTTGCGGAGCTAATCGCGTTAAGCATGGATCGTGGATCGTATTGTTTCGAATCGATATTACGTTCTTTTAACACGTTTTTAACAGCCGTCAGCTGATCCGAGGAATCTAGTATTGTAAAGTTTTTGGATATACCGATGCGATCGACATTTCTACGCAAGATACGAACACACATCGAGTGGAATGTGGATACCCACATACGCTCTCCTGTTCCGGGACCAAGCAAACCGTCAATTCGGTCACGCATTTCGCGTGCCGCTTTATTTGTAAATGTGAGGGCAAGAATATTGGATGGGTAAACATTCTTCTCCACAATCAAGTATGCAATCCGGTGAGTCAGCACTCGTGTTTTACCGGAACCTGCACCTGCCATGATCAAGAGAGCGCCTTCCGTTGTTTTCACTGCACGGGTTTGTTCGGGGTTCATGCCGACAAGTAAATCTTCCGCTATTTTTTTCATAGTAAGGATTCCACCTTCCGAGGAACGTTTGTTCTTTATTATAACCTATCCTGCTTATCTATGGGTAACTGATTTGACTGCCTCGACAGTCGAAAGTGCTGCAGAAAGATTCGTATAAATCACATTACCAACGATTACTGTGTCCGCGAGAGCTGCCATCGTTTTCGCCTCTTCCGCATTTGTAATGCCGCCTCCATAGAAAAGTCGTGTGTTGTCGAGAACTCGTCCTGCTGCTTTGACAACGGACGGTTCACCAAACCTTCCACTGTACTCCAAGTAAAAGACAGGCAGCTTGAACAAATGTTCAGCCATGCGTGCATAGGCGACGACATCATCTTCATCTGGTATTTCCTGTACACCTGTCAGTTTTGCGGCTGTGCAGTCCGGGTTCATGATGCAATATCCTTCCGTCATCACTTCATCCCAATTCATCATATGACCATATTCTTTCAAAGCCGCATGGTGAATGCCGTTAATCCATTCCGTTTTCGTAGAGTTCAATACTGTCGGGATGAAATAGAAATCAAAGCCCGGCGTCACCGATTCGACAGTCGATACTTCTAGTGCAACGGGTACAGAATATCTGCGTATGCGCGCCAACAAATCCAGGACGTTCTCCAAGTCCACTCCGTCACTGCCGCCAACAATCAATGCATCTGTACCTGACTCAGCAAGCTTCTCCAAATCGGCATCTGTTATCGTTTTTGCAGGATCCACTTTAAAGGCGTGGCGCCAAGATTTCATATCCATTGTTTTTCACCTATTCTGTAAAAGTACTTTTGTGCACGTTTAGACAATCCGTCGCGCATTCTATTGAACAGTATACCAAAAAAACGGGCGGAAAGTTTCTCCGCCCGATTCGTATCTTTCATTTCTTATGTGTTTGCTCTTCCAACCCAGGGTAAAGTCTGTTCAGGATTAAGTTGTACCCGCCCGATCCATAGTCTACACAGCGTCTTACTCTTGAAATCGTCGCTGTACTTGCTCCTGTATCATTTTGAATTCTGTCATATGTCTTCTTTTGTTTCAATGCATGAGCGACTTCTAGTCGTTGAGCCAATGATTGTAGTTCACTCATTGTGGAAAGATCGTCGAAAAACGAATAGCATTCTTCCAAATCCTTCAATTGTAGTATGGCATTGAATAGCTGGTCCGTCTGTTCACTGCGAATTTTATCGATTTGCATAGTTTCCCCTCTTTCCTACAGTGTTATTCAAGGAGTATACGTAACTGCTTTGGAAATCCCCGAATACGTAGGTACTACATGAATCCACGTTTTACCCGGAACAAGCTTTACAGGAACTCCGTTTTCAACTGGAACTAGGAATCCATCAATATTCTTCCATTCCATTTCTTTTGCAACGCCTGCCTGGAATATAATCGCTTTGCCACCACTCTCAATATCGACAGCTTGTCTGCCCACATTATCAATCGTCTTATGTGCAGCTTCCATGACAATGACATTCGAGACGCCTACTGGCACGTCTCCTTCTTTATCCACTGTCAATTTCCCATTAACAGTGCGATTGTACAAACCGTTTTCAGCATCATAGGCAAATGTGCTAATGAAATCGTTACTCTGACTGAAACGGACGACAATCAATGAAGCGCTGTCTCCCATTTTAGCATCTTCCACTGAATCATGGAAAACAAACGGCGGAATCTTCGTTAATTCGATTTCGGAATTCGTCTTTTCCATTGCAGCCATAACGTTTTCCCCTGTTATATAGGAATTATGCGGCGCTTTCCGATCTGAGGATCTTCTAAACAATGTGCCGTCATATTGCATCCCGTTTACATTATCGACGTAGCGCTTATCCAATAGCGCTTTTGCATCAGGGCTATACCCATGTGCTACGTAGAACGCATCCATTCCTTTTGCCATATGGATGAAATAATCACGTGCACTGCGAACAGGTCCAATTCTTTCCGGCAGTTCACTTTGAAATAATGCTAGATAACGCGTCACATTTCCTTCTGCAAGAAATTCATAGACGACATCCGCTTGACTGATTCCGGATTGCGGACGTGCTAATGGATGGTTGTTGATGGTTGCAAGTACGGGTCTTCCCCAATTTTCCTCCTCGCTAGATACACCTGTAAACGGCGACTGATATAGGAGCATTCCATCCTCTTCGGGCTCCTCAGTCTCCTCAGGCTCGTCCATTGCGACAAGATTCTCTTCCGGTTCAGGAGTGACTGGCTCCTCCACCGTTTTCTCTTTTTTTGAACACGCGGCCGACAACAGCAACATCATGATGGCAATAACGAACAGCCATCCTCTCTTTTTCCCTGGCATTTCTGCCTCCTATCTTTCCGAAACCGGAATGAGTATTTCATTTTTCATAACATTATAAAGGCCTATCTGAGTTGCACGGACATAAGGCAGATGAGTCGACTGCAGGAACAGGAATGTATAGACTGCGTCGCCATGCTTATATCCACGTTCACTTAGTGCTTTCTTCATTTCCATTTCCTCTTCAATCAATTCACCTACAGGGGACGCAGACAATCCACCGCCGATGGGAAGTTCGAGACAAGCAATTCTCTCACCCTTTTCCATCAACACCATGCCACCGGATATGCGTTTCATTTCACGGAAAGCCTTTAGCATCTGCGACTTGTCCTTTCCGATAAGAATGATGTCCCCTGTATTGGAATACGAGGACGCAAATCCTTGAATGCCATGTGCAAAGCCTTTAATGAATGTATTCAAACGCCACTTACCATTTCGATCGAGCAGCATAAGGAAACTTTCATCATGATCAGCCGCCAGTTTGTCCACGCTACTGTCAATTGTCACTTTATATGGTTTCGTTATAACATCATTGACCATTTCAATCCCTATGGAATCGGAGAATTCAAAGTCTTTTTCATCAAGATCAAAATCTAATTCACACTTCGGGATTAACGACCAATCCACTACAGTGAAGCTGCTAATCGGTTGACGGTTTTTTAATAACCACTTTCCTTTTGACAGGACATCCGTTGGTACCGGATTCATTTCATCCTCTAAGAAATTGAATGTGGCATATCTCCCTGTCGCAATCACTCCGTGCCTGTCAGCGATATTATAGTAACGGGCGACATTGTAAGAGGCCATCAAATACGCATCAATCGGTTTAACGCCTGCATCCAGTGCGACTTGGATACATTTATCCATGACGCCATCTACATGGAATGATGGCGTTGAGCCGTCTGTCGTCATCATGAGCTGATCGAAGACATCCAATTCTTTTTCGAGAACACCCTTTAGTAATAGCGGCAAGTCTGGACGAATGGATGAATGACGAAGCGTCACTGCATATCCCTGAAGAAGACGCGCTTCCACTTCTTCTATCGTCATTGCTTCATGGTCACCATCTGTCCCGAACAGTTTCATCCTTGCCAGTGTACGCTCAGACGCACCCGGTAGATGACCTTCAATTTTCTTCCCTGCTTTTTTAGCAGATAGAAGTGCCGCCATCATATCCTGATCGCCATTCATAAGCCGCGGCCATCCGGTCAATTCGCCGCCCATGAGCACATCATCTCTTTGTAGCCATTCCCCTATATCTTTTGCATTAAAAACCTCTTTTTCATTTTTCAACACCGTTTGCGAATCAAACCGCGCCCACCAATAGAATGAAAAAGGCAATTCATTCAATTGTTCAATAACCTTAAACGCTTTTTCATTGCCAAGCAACATGAAGAACGTCAAATTATCCGAAAGGAACGTCGTTGTTCCGCGCTGTCCTGCATATTCAGCAAACGTTTCAGGATTATACAATTGGAATGGATGGACATGCGGTTCAATATAGCCAGGCACAATTTTCTTACCCGTCGCATCCATAATTTCAGCCTCTTCCATCATCGCCGGCATACGTTCACCCGCATAGACGATACGGTCATCTGCAATCCATATATTCCCTGTCACCCATTTTTTCAAAATGGAATGTACGTATTCTGCATTCTGAATGATTAAGTTTGGTGCTGCTTTTCCGTTAATGATCTCTATCTGTTTATAAATAGCTTGTTGGCCCCACATATTATTGACCCCTTTGTCTATGATCCTACTGATTTTATCGTAGCATAGCATTGTTTGAAAACATAGACCTTTCAGGTGATAATCATGAATTCTTCTGTTGAAAAACATGCATCTCCGAATGATTCCATAGTCGTTCGGCTATCCTATACCTAATTGTTTAACAAAAGGGAGGAGCTGTTTCGTATGGACTCACAACAGGATCACTACAAACCGCATCTTTTCGCGAAAATCATTGAGAAGCTAGGGAAATCCGACGATTTAGTTCATACACCGATGCAAGTGTCCGAGGAAAAGGCACAAGTGCTATTCCTAAAAAGTGTCATCAATGTAACTGAACTACAACAGCTGGTCATCAAACCATTTTTTGAAATGAAATCTGAAGAAGGATTTTTACAATATATCCGGTCCTTACCAAATCAAATTGAATTCACTGATGAAACATCACTTCTCGTTAACATGACAAAAGGGATGCTTCTCATCAATGTTCGACAACACTACATTTTATTGGATATTAAAAAAGTCAATACCGATATTGTTCAACTGAACTCCCTCGAACCTTCAATTCACGGACCACAATATGGTTTTAGTGAAAGTCTTGAGACAAACATCAATCTGTTGCGGCATCGTTATTCAGAACCTTCCCTCGTTGTTGAAGTGAGTGAACTGAAAGATCGTGCAAAATCATCTTTCGCAATTATTTATGACGATGAGACCGTTGATAAGAATGTTTTGACATTGTTAAAGAAACGTTTGAACGAAATTGAAAATCCGCTCATCCAATCGTCCGCCGATTTAGAGAATTATCTCAATCAGCGCAAGGCAACACTATTTCCGACGACTCTATTGACAGAGAGACCAGATCGAATGATCTATAACCTCACGGCTGGAAAGATTATCGTCATCGTCGATGGTAGCCCGCAAGCTACGATTGTACCAGCCGTATTTTTTGATTTCATGGTTTCCATGGATGACCATTACCATAATTTCTGGGCATCATTGCTGACCAAATTCTTACGATATGCGGGACTGTTTACATGTATTCTGTTGCCTTCAATTTATGTAGCAATCATTTCATTTAATCCTGACGTTATCCGAACAGAATTGGCATTGACGGTTGCTGGAAGTAGAATCGGTGTACCCTATCCGTCCTACATTGAAGTACTGTTCATGCTTATATTTATTGAATTATTGACAGAAGCGAGTATTCGTCTTCCAAAAGCTGTCAGCGCAACAGCGACGACAGTAGGAGGCCTCATCTTAGGTACAGCTGTAGTCGAAGCGGCACTCGCTTCCAATATTATGATTATCGTCGTTTCACTTGTCGCTATTTCAACTTTCGTCATCCCCATCAACGAGATGAGCTTCTCTGTTAGATCGACGCGCTTTCTACTGTTGCTATATACAACATTTTTTGGGTTGGCAGGCGTAATCGTTGGGTTTATTGGAATCATCATATTCTTAGCGAATAAGGAGAGTTTCGGAACGCCCTATTTAGCAGTTTACTGGAAGAATCGCACAAAAGAATTGAAGGTGAATGGGAAATGAACCGTTTTCTTTATTATCTGATCATCATTAATATGATCGCTAATATCGTTGCGTCTGTCCCACGAATTTTATTGGCGGAAAGCACAAATGGCGCGATTACCTCTATGATTCTTGGCACATTTGCGGGACTATTCATTACTATTGTCACGATAAAGTTCTACGCTGCTTATCCAAAAACAGATTTGATGGAATTATTGAATACGCATACGCGAAAATGGTTTTCTATTCTTGCCTTACTTTACTTTGCAATCAATTGGTATATTGCCGGTCTGATTACACTCATTACTTTCACATTCATTCTTATTCGCTTTCTGACACCTGAAATGCCTCTCGTTGTGATCCTTTTCAGCCTGTTGGTTGTTATATTGGGTGGTATTCTCATCAAAACAAAAAGTATATTATTCATGTTTGAAGTTGTAATCGTTCTATTCTGTCCACTTATTATTTTTCTTCTCGTAAAAACAGGATTCAACAATGTTTTTGTTATCGACTATGTAAGAATCGCCATGATGCATATTAACGAAATGCCGAGCTACTCAGCTTTAACTGCAACAAGTTATCTATATATCGGCATTGTCAATTTAGCAGTTTTCAATAAATTTTTTAGTCATAAAAAAAAGATAACGTTTCTCCCCATTTTCATACTTACCATCGTAGGTGTTGTTGTTTTGGGTCTCACATACTTTGCACCGATTGGTGTCGGTGGATTTGATGAAATTGAACGGCTCATTTATCCATGGATTTCCACGAGTGATTCCATTCGAATGAAATTCGGTCTCGTAGAACGCCTCCTCTTTATTTTTCTGCTCGTTTTTTTAGCGATTGCCATTATGAGCATCATCATTCATTGGCATGGAGCAAGTAAGCTGTTGCAAGGTGCTTTTTCACGTAAATGGTTTAATTGGAAGGGCCATGATCTGTCTCCATTCTTGTACATCATTCTTTTCTCGCTTATTGCATTGATCGCGATGATTAATCTGACTGAACACCAATTGTTTAAACTCACCCAGTTTTTCTTCAATCTACTTCCTAGTTTCTTTGGGATTTCAATGTTTGTATTCTTCACTATTAATAGGAGGGCTAAGAGATGAAGTCATTTGCAATAGCTCTCGTTCTACTTTTATCTATCATTTTACAGACGGGATGTTCGTTCAAGGATATCGACAAACGGCTTTTTATAGCTGCGATTGCCATTGATCCTGCGGAAAGCGGGGCCGGCTATAAAGTGACATTGAAACTGGCTTTACCGATTGCTTCAGTAAAGAATTCGTCAGGCCCGCGATATGCCTATTTGGAGACAGAAGGCGACTCAATTGGTGAGTCATTGAGAAAGCTTGAAAGTCACGCCGATAAAGTGCTCGAGTATGGGCATGTCAAAGCAATTATCATTAATGAAAAACTTTTTTCAGAAGATGTTCAGATGTTTATGGATTATTTTACACGGAGGGGTGATATTCAACTCATTGCGTATGTGATAGCTGCGAAGCCTTCTGCAGCAGAAATCATCAAAGTTGAACCTGAAACGGAAGCGGCTTCCACAATAACGCTATTCAACTTTTTCGACGACTCTGCTACAGAAAGCCCATATATAACTACCAGTTTTTTATTCCAATTCAGAAGAGACTATCTAGGTAAGGGAATCTGTGCATTCATCCCTCTCATGGAAACGAATGACGAAGGGACAGAGCTGATTGTCCAAAAAGCGATTGCTACAGGGGAAGGTAGTGATTCGCTAACGTTAAGTGACAACCAAACAAAATATTACAATTCTCTATTTAATAGAAAGAGTGGACTGGACTATCTAGTCGAAACTGATGATCTGAAATTGATGCTTAATATTAAACAAGTTAAGATGTCCTATCAAATCATTACGGAAGGAAATGAACCGAAATCAATAAAAGTGCATGTAGATTTTGCGGGCATTATCGGACAATCAAGCAAGGTACTACATATTGAAAAATTGGACAAGTATAATACAGCTTCAGAAAAAGTACTCAAGGAGAATTTAACAGATTTTTTTAAGACTCTACAAGAAGCTAACATTGACCCCGGTTTCGGACTTAGGTATCGCGCTACACGACTGAATCAAGAAGGGCTCATTGAAAAATGGGAAGCTGCCTACAAAGATTTACCTATCGATATAAGCGTAAAAGTTCGACTCAAAAGCACTGGGGCAGTTGAATGAGTATGAAGAAAACAGGCCACTCCAAGTTAGGAGCTGCCTGTTTTACTACTGTTTATTCAAATGTGCGCCAGCCAATGTCCGTCCGGTAAAAGAATCCGTTCCACTCCAGCCCGTCCAATCCGTTGTAGACGTTTTGCTGCGCCTCTTTCAAGGAAGGACCCATCGATGTGACAAGGATGACTCTTCCACCATCTCCGGAAAAACCGTCATCTACACGTTTCGTTCCTGCATGGAACACTTCTAGTCCCGCAGCTTTCAATGCAGTCAAGTCAGGTAACCTGTCACCTTTCTTGACGCCTGAAGGATATCCGTCAGCTGCGATAACTACACCTAACACTGCCTCGTCATTCCACTTCAATTCAAAAGGCTCATTGTTCATAAGCGCCATCATGAATGCACCGAAGTCGGATGCCATACGCGGCAAGACAACTTGTGTTTCAGGGTCCCCGAATCGAGCATTAAACTCGATTACTTTCGGTCCTTCTTCTGTTAATATCAATCCAGCATATAAGATGCCTGTGAAAGGAGTACCTTCTTTCGTCATCGCTTCAACCGTCGGTACGACAACTCTATTATAAGCTTCCTCGATTACATCATTTGAAATTTGTGGTACGGGTGAATAAGCACCCATTCCTCCCGTATTGGGTCCTTTATCTCCGTTATACGCGCGCTTATGGTCTTGTGCAATAACCATCGGATAGATCTGACCTTCATGAACGAACGACATATAGGAAAACTCTTCTCCGTCTAGAAACTCTTCGATCACGACTGTAGACGAGGAATCCCCAAATTTCTGATTGCCAATCATGTCTTCCACTGCTTCGATTGCTTCATCCAACGTCATCGCAACAACGACACCTTTACCTGCCGCCAGGCCATCTGCTTTTACGACAATAGGAGCCCCTTTTTCACGGATGAAAGATTTCGCTTCATTGACATCTGTAAATGTTCCGTATGCTGCAGTTGGAATCGTATATTTCGCCATCAATTCTTTTGCAAATGATTTACTGCCTTCAATTTTCGCCGCAGCTTGAGTGGGGCCGAATATTGTAAGATCTCGTTCGTTAAAGAAATCCACAATACCGTCCGCTAGTGGTTGTTCAGGTCCTACAAATGTCAGGCTAATCCCATTGGATTCCACAAATGAAGCCAAGCCTGCAAAATCATCCGCACGTAAGTCAACGCATGTAGCTTCATCAGTCATGCCGTCATTTCCAGGTGCCACGAACACATCCGTAACAGATGGAGACTGGTTAAACTGCCGGGCAATGGCATGCTCCCGTCCCCCACTACCAATCACAAGAACTTTCATATGCGAATTACCCCTCTCTTAATGCTTGAAATGACGTACGCCTGTGAATACCATCGTAATGCCGTATTCATTCGCTTTTTTAATGGAATCCTCGTCTTTGACAGAGCCACCAGGTTGAATGATTGCGGTAATACCCGCTTTGGCAGCCGCTTCAACCGTATCATCCATCGGGAAGAACGCGTCTGAAGCAAGAGCCGCACCTTTTGCACGTTCTCCCGCTTGTGTAAGAGCGATTCCTGCAGCACCAACACGGTTCATCTGTCCCGCACCGATACCTAAAGTCATCTGCGAATCGGTGACAACTATTGCATTCGATTTGACATGTTTAACGACCGACCAACCGAGTTTTAGTGCTTCCCATTCTGCTTCAGTCGGTTCACGGTCCGTCGCAACACGGATATCCGCATCAACGAAACCGAATGTATCGGGTTGCTGCATAAGCAGACCACCTTCAACGGATACGGTATTCCATTTGTCTTTTTTATGTTGAGCGAATGGAATTGTGAGTAGTCGAATATTTTTCTTTTTCGTCAATAAAGTAAGCGCCTCTTCTGTGAAGGAAGGTGCAATGATAATCTCAAGGAAGATGTCCGACAGTTTTTCTGCAGTCGCCGCATCCACTTCGCGATTTAGTGCAACAATACCGCCGAAGATAGACATTGCGTCTGCTTCATAGGCTTTATTGAATGCTTCAGCGATTGTTTCACCTGTACCGACTCCGCACGGGTTCATATGTTTGACTGCCACTGCTGCCGGCTGGCCGAATTCCTTAACAATCTGTATAGCCGCATTGGCGTCCTGAATATTGTTGTAGGAAAGTTTTTTTCCGTGCAATTGTTCAGCATAGGCAATTGAGAAGTCCGAGCCAAGTGGGCGGCTGTAAAATGCTGCTTTCTGATGTGGGTTCTCACCGTAGCGGAGCGGTTGCTTCAATTCGTATGTATAGGTCACTTGCTCTGGGAATTCTTCACCAACAAGGTCAGTCAGGTAAGTAGATATCAACGCATCATAAGCTGCTGTATGACGGAACACTTTTGCTGCCAGACGTCGACGTGTTTCACGTGAAGTTTGTCCATCTTGCTTTAATTCTTCAAGGACTTGACTATAATCTGCCGCGTCCACGATAACCGTTACATAGGCATGGTTCTTTGCGGAAGCACGAAGCATTGCCGGACCGCCGATATCGATGTTTTCGATTGCATCTTCAACGGAAACGTCAGCCTTTGAAATGGTTTCTTTGAAAGGGTATAAGTTCACGCAAACAACATCAATCGGTTGGATGCCGTGTTCTGTCATCTGTGCCTGATGGGCTGGATCGTCCTGTTTCGCAAGAAGCCCCCCATGAATCATTGGGTTAAGCGTTTTGACGCGCCCTTCCATAATTTCAGGGAACCCTGTTACTTCGTCGACTGCTGTAACAGCGACACCGTTTTCTTTAAGATGTTTCATCGTTCCGCCGGTAGATAGAATTTCATAGTCTAATGCTTCAAGCGCTTGTGCAAACGCCAAAATCCCATTTTTGTCCGATACGCTCAGCAATGCACGTTTTTTCACGAATAAACCCTCCGATTGTAAGATTGTGGTCGACATTAATTTGCCGTTTTTCTGCGTTTGTTGCATATAGATGTAGGCTCTCACTTTTCAAATAGCATTTTCAATGTTTCCTTGTAGAGTACATGTTCCACTTTATGAATTACTTCTGCAGTTCCTTCTGCATCCCCCTCAATAACACGAACAGCTTCTTGGGCGAGTATCGGTCCAGTGTCCATGCCCGCGTCTACTAGATGGACAGTGACGCCGGTAACTTTGACACCATGTTCGATTGCTTGACCGATTGCGTCTTTTCCTGGGAATGATGGAAGTAGTGATGGATGGATATTAATAATGCGTGATGGATAAGCGGATAATAGATTCGGTCCGATAAGACGCATATAACCTGCTAGGATAATCCATTCCGTTTCCGCGGCTTGCAGTATATCGATGACAGCATGTTCATGAGCAGCTTTAGATTCGAATGCTTTCGGTCGCAGGACAGTGACTGGAATTTCAGCTTGTTTAGCCCTTTCAATGACGTATGCATCTGGTTTGTCCGTGATCACGTGGACAATTTCCGCCTGTAGTTCTCCTTCGCGGCAAGCTTGTTCAATCGCCGTGAAGTTACTGCCGCTTCCAGAAGCGAAAACGGCAATCCTCACTTTGTTCGTCATTCGGACAAGCTCCCGTCATGGTTACCAAGGAAAGTAATGCCTTCCCCTTTAACGACACTGCCGATTTCGAATGCGTCTTCACCATGTGTTGCTGCAATCTGAATCGCACGTTTTGCCTGGTCTGCAGGCAATGCAACGACAAATCCAATTCCCATATTGAAGACGCTATAGAGATCTTTATCTACTAGCTTGCCTTTGTCTTTAAGCATTTTAAAGATTGGCAGGATTGGCCAAGAACCGAGATTGACTTCTACACCGAATCCAGCTTGGAACATTCTCGGAAGGTTCTCATAAAAACCGCCACCTGTAATATGTCCCATTGCATGCAGTTCAAGTTCTTCATTCATCTCAAGAACTGGTTTTGCATAGATTTTCGTCGGTTCAAGCAATGCGTTTCCGACTTTGCCAAGCTCTTCGTATCCTGCGATATAGTCATCGATTTTATAACCTTGTTCTTCAAGAACGATTTGACGGACAAGCGAAAAACCATTTGAATGGATGCCGCTTGATGCAATTCCAACAAGGACGTCCCCTTCCACAACTTTTTCACCTGTCACGATTTTACTTTTCTCACATGCGCCAACCGCAAACCCTGCAAGGTCGTACTCTTCAACATCATAAAGTCCCGGCATTTCAGCAGTTTCTCCACCGATTAATGCCGCACCAGATTGAACACAACCATCTGCGATACCTTTAACGATTGCTTCGACTTTCTCAGGAACTGCTTTGCCAAGTGCAATATAATCTAGGAAGTACAATGGCTCTGCGCCTTGAGCAACAATATCATTCACACACATCGCAACACAGTCAATACCAATTGTATCGTGCTTGTCAGCCATGAATGCCAATTTCAATTTCGTCCCGACGCCATCTGTACCGGATACTAGAACAGGTTCTTTATAACCGAGTTCAGAAAGATCGAACATACCGCCGAATCCGCCGAAAGCTCCCGTCACACCTTTACGCACAGTACGTGCCACATGGGATTTCATCCGTTCAACGGACTCATAGCCAGCCTCTATATTAACGCCTGCTTTTTCATATGCTTTTGACATGGAAAGCCCTCCTTATCGTCCGATTTCTTTTTCATGAGGTAATACAGTATCGGCATAAATATCAGTCGGATATTCACCCGTGAAGCATGCCAGACATTGACCGCAATTTTTCATTTCTTCTGGTCTGCCGATTGCTTTCAGCATGCCTTCTGCTGATAAAAACGTTAGTGAATCTGCACCAATTAAGTCGCGCACTTCGTCAACTGTACGACCTGCTGCGATCAATTCTGAATCCGTACTAATATCTACACCGTAAAAACAAGGGCTCACTAATGGCGGTGCACCGATGACCACATGCACTTCCGTCGCACCTGCATCTTTCAACATCTTGACGATCCGTCTGGAAGTCGTGCCACGGACGATTGAATCATCCACCATGACAACTCGTTTTCCTGCAACGACTTGATGCACAGGCGACAACTTCATCTTCACGCCTCGCTCACGCATCGATTGAGTCGGCTGGATGAATGTCCGGCCTACATATCTATTTTTAATCAATCCAAGTTCATAAGGAATACCACTTTCTTCTGAGAACCCGATTGCCGCTGAAATACTGGAGTCCGGTACACCAGTTACTACGTCCGCTTCAATCTTCACTTCACGTGCAAGTTGTTTACCACAACGTTTACGCGCCATATGGATATTGATGCCGTCAATATCTGAATCCGGTCTTGAGAAATAAACGTATTCCATCGAACACATCGCCGGATCCGCCGCTTCAGCGAAACGGTCTGATACTAACCCTTTATCATTAATGATGATCAATTCACCCGGTGCAACCGAACGAATCGGTTCAGCACCGATTAAGTCAAAAGCACATGTCTCTGATGAAACGACCCATGCATCCCCGAGCTTCCCAAGTGACAATGGACGTAAACCGTTCGGGTCTTGTGCAACCATCAAGCCTTCTTCTGTCAAAACGACAAAAGCAAAAGCTCCTTTAAGCATCGACAATGCTTTCTTCACACGATCACGCTGTGTCAAAGATCCACTACTGCTGCGTTTAATTAAATGTGCCAACACTTCCGTATCGGACGTCGTTTGAAAAATACTACCTTGTCTTTCCAAGCTTTCTTTCAAATCTTTCGCATTGATCAAGTTACCGTTATGCGCAATCGCCATACTGCCCGTTGTAGAACGGAAAACTAACGGTTGGACATTTTCTACCCCACGTCCATCTTCTGTTGTGTAACGAACTTGGCCTATCGCATTTTTTCCCGTCAACGTGTTGAATGCATCTCCTGAGAACACATCATTGACAAGACCTTCACCTTTTACAACATGAATACCTTTTTCATCTTTCGTCGCTATCCCAGCACCTTCTTGACCTCGATGCTGTAATGCGTGCAACCCATAATAACTGAGTTGCGCCGCATCTTCATGACCCCAAATCCCGAATATACCGCACTCTTCGTTCAGGCCTCTGAGTTCAGCAAGCATGCAATAGCCCCTTTCCAAGCGGAACGGAACTCTTCAACCGTCCCTTCTATTAAAACGGCATCGTCGCCTTTAATAACAATCTCTTCCGTTGCAGTAACAGTTCCAATTCGTTTTGCATCCTGTACCAATTTTTCAAATGCGCTAGCATGTTCGTCTTTAACAGACACGAGGAAACGTGACTGTGTTTCGCTAAATAGCGCAGTAACCGCAGATCCTGAAACCTCTACTTCCGCACCAAGACCTTCTGCATCGAATGCACTTTCACATAATGCAACTGCGAAACCGCCTTCAGATAGATCAGTAGCGGATTGAACGAGTTTGCTTTGTATCGCAGTGAGAAGCCCTTTTTGACGGGATACTTCGACGTCCAGGTCAATCGCAGGTGCTTTCCCGAAAATCTTACCTTCAACCATTTGTTGCAATTCACTACCACCAAATTCAGTTGCAGTTTCACCGATGACGTAGATTGCGTCACCTGCTTGTTTGAAGGCTGTCGTCGTCACTTGGGACAGATCATGCACAATGCCGACTAAGCCCATTGTAGGCGTCGGATAGACTGGCACACCGTTCACTTCATTGGACATGGAAACGTTACCGCCAATAATCGGTGCATTCAGCTTGCGGCATGCTTCTGAAATTCCGTCAGCAGACTTTTCGACTTGCCAGAACACTTCAGGCTTGTCAGGGCTACCGAAGTTCAAGCAATCTGTTGCTGCAATCGGTTCAGCACCTGAACAGATGAGGTTACGAGTTGCTTCAGCGACTGCAATCTTCCCGCCTGTTTCAGGATCCAAGTAAATGAAACGTGAATTACAATCTGCAGTCATAGCAAGACCTTTATTCGTACCGCGCACTCTGATGACACCTGCAGATGAACCAGGCGCAACGACTGTATTCGAACGTGCTTGTGTATCGAATTGATTGTAGACCCATTCTTTTGACGCGATTGTCGGACGTTGCAGCAATGCTAACAATGTCTCTTTTAAATCCCCGACAGCAGGCTCAGCATTATCCATTGCTTGGAATTCCGCAAAGTACGCAGGTTCTTTCGATTCTTTATAATAAACCGGAGCATCTTCTGCAAGTGTATCTGCTAAGATTTCCGCAACTGTTTCACCTTTATGTTTCAATCGAAGCATTTTGTCATCTGTAACGACACCGATTGACACCGCTTCAATACCGTATCCCGAGAATAGATCGATGATTTCCTGTTCGCGTCCTTGTTTCACAACAATCAGCATGCGCTCTTGTGATTCGGATAACATCATTTCATAAGCCGTCATACCTTCTTCACGCTGAGGAACTAAATCTAAGTTCATCTCCACGCCGAAGCCCGCTTTTGAAGCCATTTCTGCTGCCGAAGAAGTCAGTCCAGCTGCCCCCATGTCTTGAATACCGATTAACGCATCCGATTTTACTAATTCAAGGCAAGCTTCCATAAGCAGTTTTTCCAAATACGGATCTCCAGCCTGCATAACAGGTAGTTCGGCTTCTTTGTCGACTGCCACTTCCGTCGAAGACATTGTCGCTCCGTGAATACCATCACGGCCAGTTTTTGCCCCTGCATAGATAACCGTATTCCCAACACCTGAAGCCAATCCTTTTTGGATATCTTCGTGATTCAATAAACCGACTGTCATTGCATTGACCAAAGGACGTTTGGAGTAACAGTTATCAAACTGCACTTCTCCTGCGATTGTCGGAATACCGATTGTATTGCCGTAGCTCGCAATTCCCGCTACAGCTTGTTCAAACAAGTAACGATCACGTGCATCTGACAAGTCACCAAAACGCATTGAATTCACTAGAGCTACAGGGCGTGCACCCATAGAGAACACATCACGGATGATTCCGCCCGCACCTGTTGCAGCACCGATGAACGGCTCTATTGCTGAAGGGGAGTTATGTGATTCCATTTTGAATACTGCTGCCTGGTTATCACCGATATCTACGATTCCTGCACCTTCACCTGGCCCTTGAAGAACACGTTCACCTTCTGTTGGAAATTTACGCAAAATCGGTTTTGAACTTTTATATGAACAATGTTCAGACCACATAGCGGAGAACAATCCTGTTTCCGTGTAGTTAGGAAGACGTCCGATCATTTCAGTTGCACGATCGAACTCCTCATCGGTCATTCCCATTTGACGATATAACTTTTCATCTTTGATTTGTTGAGTTGTAGGTTCATGCATGACTGACATTGCGTTCACTCCAGTTCTTCAAAATTGATTGGAATAAAGGTAAACCATCTGTACCGCCGATGATCTCTTCAACTGCCCGTTCAGGTAGCGGCATCATACCAAGGACATTTCCTTGTTCATTCAACACACCCGCAATGTTCTCCACACTGCCGTCATGATTTTCCTCTGTATATGTAAACACGATACGACCATTATCCTTTAATTGCTTTGCTGTCTCTTCATCCACAAAGTAGTTTCCGTAATGATGTGCAAAAGGTAATGTAATCAGTTGTCCTAGTTCGTATACAGTTGTAAAAGTCGTCGAAGCATTCTCAACCTTGAGCAATGCATTGCCATTTCTGAACTTTAAGCTTTTATTCATCAGGAACCCACCTGGTAAAATTCCCGCTTCAACAAGAATCTGAAAACCGTTTCCAACGCCAAGTACAGGCTTACCTGTTTGGACGAATTCTTTTAGGTTAGCAATAGATGGCGAACTTTGCGCTAGCGCGCCCGGACGTAAATAATCCCCGAAAGATGCACCTGTTGGTATAAGGACTGCATCATAGTTCTTTAAATCCACATCATTGTGGTTAACGATTTCCGCGCCTTCACCGACAATATCCAATACGGCATGCACCATATCTTCATCACAGCTGGAACCTGGAAAGCTTAGTATAGCGAACCTCATTTGCCCGCAACCTCCCCGATTTCAAAGCTATAGTTTTCAATCACTTTATTGACAAGAAGAGCGTCACACATTTCATTTACACGTGTTTCAATTTCTGCATTCGTTCCAGAAAGTTCTAGCTCAATGAGTCGACCGATACGCACATTACTCACTTCGTTAAAGCCCAGCTTGTGCAATGCATCTTGTGTAGCAATACCTTGTGGATCTACAACGCTCTCGCGTAATGTTACGTATACGTTTACTTTAGTCATGTCTTTTTCCTCCCAAGTGGAATTAGTTTGTGATTGTATGGTTATGCGGCTTTTCTTACAGCCAGATGCCTGTTTCGTCTATTTCATGTAATGTTTGTTCAATGTTCTCCGTCATAATCGTTACATGGCCCATTTTGCGTTTTTCTTTTGCTTCCGCTTTACCATAGAGGTGAATCGACCAATCCGGATAATTCTTAATGCCTTTTTTTAATGGCGCTACATGTTCACCGAGGACATTCACCATAATGGACGGTGACCAAAGTTTCGGTTTTCGTAGTGGCCAACCGCAAATGGCACGAACATGCTGGTGGAATTGCGATACATTGCATGCTTCGATAGAATAATGACCCGAGTTATGTGGCCGTGGTGCCAATTCGTTAATAATGATGTCACCATTTTCAAGTACAAACATTTCAACAGCAAGCGTACCAACTAGCTCCAGGTGATCCGCGATCGTTTGTGCAGCCTGTTCTGCTTTCTCTATGACCGTCTCCGGTACACGTGCAGGAACAATTGATTCGTGCAGAATATGATGTCGATGAATATTTTCAGCAATCGGCAGGCAATACGATTCACCTGATGTATTGCGTTGTATAATGACTGATATCTCTTTTTCAAAAGGAACAAATGCTTCAGCGATACACGCCGAATGAGCAAATAATTCTTTTGCTTCTTCAATATCCGCTGCAGAATCAAGTTTAACTTGTCCTTTACCGTCGTATCCGCCAAATGCAGTCTTGACGACACACGGATAACCAACTGTTTCGAGCTTTTGCTTCAGTTCCTCAAAGTCTTTTGCAGTTATATAGTTTGCGACAGGTGCCCCTGAAGCTTTTATTTCAGCCTTCTCAGCAATCCTATTTTGTGTGATTCTGACAAGTTCCGCGCCTTGAGGTACATAAGCGTTCTGCGAAAGACGTTTTAAACCCTCGTAATCGATATTCTCAAATTCATACGTAATTACATCACTTACTTCGCCAAGCTCTTCCAAAGCCGCTTCGTCATTGTATGGCGCAACGATACGGATATCCGCAATTTGACCACAAGGCGAATCCATTGTCGGATCAAGCACTGCAATTTTAAAGCCCGCTTCTTTTGCCGCCAGCCCCATCATCCGACCAAGCTGACCGCCACCGATGATACCAATAGTCTGTCCTGGTAAAATAATCATTGTAAGTCACCACTACTTTCCAAAGCCATATCACGCATCTGGTTTCTACGCATTATAAGACGGTTTCGCAAATCCGCATCATGCACGGCTAAGAACTGTGCCGCTAGTAAACCAGCATTCGTTGCTCCAGCCTTGCCAATAGAAACAGTTGCTACAGGAACGCCACCCGGCATCTGTACAATCGACAACAACGAGTCCATGCCATTCAATGCTTTTGATTGTACCGGCACGCCAATAACAGGCAACAATGTTTTCGCTGCCACCATCCCAGGAAGGTGAGCTGCCCCACCCGCCCCAGCGATAATTACTTCGATTCCTCTATCTTGCGCATGTTCTGCATACTCAAACATAAAATCCGGCGTACGATGTGCTGAAACTACTTTCTTTTCATAGTCCACCTTCAACTCATCCAAAATATCACAAGTATGTTTCATCGTTTCCCAATCACTCTTACTTCCCATGATTACGCCGACTTTCGGTTCCACAGACAATCCGCTCCTTTTCATTCTTTTCAATACAAACAAAAAATCCTTGAATAAACTGTTCTCCATATACCTACGGAAAGCAGTTCATTCAAGGATATTTAATAAGCGTTAAGATGAATTGTTCCACTTGTCATGGCACACCTTTCGCTAATTCCTAAAATTCACTATTCCCCATAGTCCAGACATTACGGTGTCCTGGTAGAAACACTGAAGCCAATCCTTCAGCATATATGTGGATATCTATTTCACTACTTCATAGTACCAATTCAATGTTTATCCGTCAATTGAAAAACGAACGTTATTTCATTAAATTTCTCCATCGTTCGTCAATAAGGTGATTTAATCCAACAGAATTCCTTTAAACTTAATAACTTGCCGAATTGGCACATACTTTCCATCTATCTCTTCAAATAGCGGTTCTTCTTTTCGACCTGCAGCCGTATAGCCTTCTAACGCCATTCGATTCAGACATTCTTCAATTCCTTCGCCCTCTTGAACTTCAAACCAGACGGTCTTCTTCTTCGCACTCATTTGAATAGCTTTCCTTTCCGGACTGATTTCACCCAAAATCCGCCATGAATTGTCTTGGGCTCATAAGCGATGATGAAGGCTTTAGGATCAATCTGTTTAATGACTTCGTATAGTTTCAATTCATCTTTACGTGGCGTCAATATTTGCATAGCAGACCGATTGCCCTCTAATCCGTTGGCACCCCAATCTGTCACGCCATACCCTTTGTCTCGCAGCAGTTTTGGCATCGTATGGTCTACATCAGCCGTAATGACGTTTACAGTAATGTAACCAAGAGCCATTTTCTCTTCAATTTTTGTACCGATGATAATCCCGATTCCATATCCAACAGCATAAGCAATGATGTTTTGTACTTTGTCCAAGTTGTCCAACACTAACCCGAGACCAATAATATACACAACAACTTCTACCATACTGACCATTGCCGCTATGTAGCGATACCCTTTCAGTGTAAGAATCATGCGAATCGTGAAAAACGTGACATAGACTATATTGATAGCCAAAATAATTAATACCATGATCATTTTTAATCAAACCTCCTAAGTAGGATGACCTCCATCGTATCGCTCAACAAGCAAGATTACAAGAATTTGCGAGCTTTTCGGGTATTTCCTTTTCTTACTATGTTCCCTTTTAGATAGTTGAGTATGTGTAAAATCGATTTGTTTATAGAATTGTTAATGGAATTGATAATCCTGTACTGGATAGCTTGATGCAGCCTTGTGAGTTGAATGACTTTGCAGTGGTTCTTAGCGGCGTGGTTGAGCGGTTTCTGCTTGGGGTTGAGCGGTTTCTGCATGAGGTTGAGCGGTTATCGCTTGGGGTTGAGCGGTTTCCGCTTGAGGTTGAGCGGATTCCGCATCATGTTGAGCGGTTTCCGCTTGAGGTTGAGCGGTTTCCGCATCATGTTGAGCGGTTTCCGCTTGAGGTTGAGCGGATTCCGCATGAGGTTGAGCGGTTTCCGCATCATGTTGAGCGGTTTCCGCTTGAGGTTGAGCGGATTCCGCATCATGTTGAGCGGTTTCCGCATCATGTTGAGCGGTTTTCGCATCATGTTGAGCGGTTTCCGCATCATGTTGAGCGGTTTCCGTAGGAGGTTGAGCGGTTTCCGCATCATGTTGAGCGGATTCTCTTTCAACTTCTTTTTAATGCTGGTTAAAAGAAAAAGATTAATTTGTAAAATGCACTTCACGCGACATAGGAAGGTCTATGGACGATTTCCTATCCGCGAATAACGATTGCCGCGGGACAACGCCCACTTCCTATGCATCACGATTTCGCGCCAAATGCTTTTGACCAATCCTGCACTGTCAAACTTATTTTAGAACACAAAAAAACCATCCCCCACAAGGGATGGCCTTTGCCTGGCGAAGTCCTACTCTCACAGGGGGAAACCAGTTCCCTGCGTAATTTGCACCGTTGGTGTAAATTACGCAAAGTGACTTCGCCCCTTTACTACCATCGGCGCTGAAGAGCTTAACCTTTATTAACGAATAAAAAGTCAAAACAACAACTTACTCAACCTTCGGTCGAATTTTAACGCACAAAAAAACCATTCCCCACAGGGAATGGCCTTTGCCTGGCGACGTCCTACTCTCACAGGGGGAAACCCCCTACTACCATCGGCGCTGAAGAGCTTAACTTCCGTGTTCGGTATGGGAACGGGTGTGACCTCTTCGCCATCATTACCAGACAACTGAACGATACTTGTTCGTTCAAAACTGGATAAAACAGACATTGATGCTGAACTCATCACGTTCAACCGTGCGCTTTCTAACTTGTCCAGCTTCGACTCCCAGTCGCTCGAGTCATAAGTCATCCTGCTCCCGTGGCTATGCCACTCCTTGCAGGCTATCTTATGCTTGTCGCGCCTATACGGTCGTCTCCGCTTTTCTTTATAAGGTTAAGTCCTCGATCGATTAGTATCCGTCAGCTGCACGTGTCGCCACGCTTCCACCCCGGACCTATCTACCTCATCTTCTTTGAGGGATCTTACTTACTTGCGTAATGGGAAATCTCATCTTGAGGGGGGCTTCATGCTTAGATGCTTTCAGCATTTATCCCTTCCACACATAGCTACCCAGCGATGCCTTTGGCAAGACAACTGGTACACCAGCGGTGTGTCCATCCCGGTCCTCTCGTACTAAGGACAGCTCCTCTCAAATTTCCTGCGCCCGCGACGGATAGGGACCGAACTGTCTCACGACGTTCTGAACCCAGCTCGCGTACCGCTTTAATGGGCGAACAGCCCAACCCTTGGGACCGACTACAGCCCCAGGATGCGATGAGCCGACATCGAGGTGCCAAACCTCCCCGTCGATGTGGACTCTTGGGGGAGATAAGCCTGTTATCCCCGGGGTAGCTTTTATCCGTTGAGCGATGGCCCTTCCATGCGGAACCACCGGATCACTAAGCCCGTCTTTCGACCCTGCTCGACTTGTAGGTCTCGCAGTCAAGCTCCCTTATGCCTTTGCACTCTACGAATGATGTCCAACCATTCTGAGGGAACCTTTGGGCGCCTCCGTTACTCTTTAGGAGGCGACCGCCCCAGTCAAACTGTCCACCTGACACTGTCTCCTGCCCGGATCACGGGCAAGGGTTAGAAGTCCAATACAGCCAGGGTAGTATCCCACCATTGCCTCCTCCGAAGCTGGCGCTCCGGACTCAAAGGCTCCTACCTATCCTGTACAGGCTGCACCGGAATTCAATATCAGGCTACAGTAAAGCTCCACGGGGTCTTTCCGTCCTGTCGCGGGTAATGCGCATCTTCACGCATATTATAATTTCACCGAGTCTCTCGTTGAGACAGTGCCCAGATCGTTACGCCTTTCGTGCGGGTCGGAACTTACCCGACAAGGAATTTCGCTACCTTAGGACCGTTATAGTTACGGCCGCCGTTTACTGGGGCTTCAATTCGAAGCTTCGCTTGCGCTGACCTCTCCTCTTAACCTTCCAGCACCGGGCAGGCGTCAGCCCCTATACGTCACCTTACGGTTTTGCAGAGACCTGTGTTTTTGCTAAACAGTCGCCTGGGCCTATTCACTGCGGCTCTCTCGGGCTTTAACACCCTACCAGAGCACCCCTTCTCCCGAAGTTACGGGGTCATTTTGCCGAGTTCCTTAACGAGAGTTCTCTCGATCACCTTAGAATTCTCTTCTCGCCTACCTGTGTCGGTTTGCGGTACGGGCACCTCCCGCCTCGCTAGAGGCTTTTCTTGGCAGTGTGAAATCAGGGACTCCGGGGAATAATTCCCCTTGCTGTCACAGCTCAATGTTATAGGAACGGGATTTGCCTCGTTCCACACCTCACTGCTTAGACGCGCATGACCAACAGCGCGCTCACCCTATCCTTCTGCGTCCCCCCATTGCTCAAACGGCGGGGAGGTGGTACAGGAATATCAACCTGTTATCCATCGTCTACGCCTTTCGGCCTCGACTTAGGTCCCGACTGACCCTGAGCGGACGAGCCTTCCTCAGGAAACCTTAGGCATTCGGTGGAAGGGATTCTCACCCTTCTTTCGCTACTCATACCGGCATTCTCACTTCCAAGCGCTCCACCAGTCCTTACGGTCTAGCTTCGACGCCCTTGGAACGCTCTCCTACCACTGACACCATAGGTGTCAATCCGCAGTTTCGGTGATCCGTTTAGCCCCGGTACATTTTCGGCGCAACGCCATTCGACCAGTGAGCTATTACGCACTCTTTAAATGGTGGCTGCTTCTAAGCCAACATCCTGGTTGTCTGGACAGCGTCACATCCTTTTCCACTTAACGGATACTTGGGGACCTTAACTGGCGGTCTGGGCTGTTTCCCTCTCGACTACGGATCTTATCACCCGCAGTCTGACTCCCAAACATAAATCATCGGCATTCGGAGTTTGTCTGAATTCGGTAACCCGGGATGGGCCCCTAGTCCAAACAGTGCTCTACCTCCGAGATTCTAACGTTTGAGGCTAGCCCTAAAGCTATTTCGGAGAGAACCAGCTATCTCCAGGTTCGATTGGAATTTCACCGCTACCCACACCTCATCCCCGCACTTTTCAACGTACGTGGGTTCGGGCCTCCAGTAAGTGTTACCTTACCTTCACCCTGGACATGGGTAGATCACCTGGTTTCGGGTCTACGACCCCATACTCATTCGCCCTATTCAGACTCGCTTTCGCTGCGGCTCCGCATTCACTGCTTAACCTTGCATGGAATCGTAACTCGCCGGTTCATTCTACAAAAGGCACGCCATCACCCATTAACGGGCTCTGACAACTTGTAGGCACACGGTTTCAGGATCTATTTCACTCCCCTTCCGGGGTGCTTTTCACCTTTCCCTCACGGTACTGGTACACTATCGGTCACTAGAGAGTATTTAGCCTTGGGAGATGGTCCTCCCGGATTCCGACGGAATTTCACGTGTTCCGCCGTACTCAGGATCCACTCTGGAGGGGATGGACTTTCGACTACGGGGCTATTACCCGCTCTGGCGGACCTTTCCAGGTCGCTTCGTCTAATCCAGCCTTTTGTAACTCCGTATAGAGTGTCCTACAACCCCAGGAAGCAAGCTTCCTGGTTTGGGCTCTTCCCGTTTCGCTCGCCGCTACTAAGGGAATCGATTTTTCTTTCTCTTCCTCCGGGTACTTAGATGTTTCAGTTCTCCGGGTGTGCCTCGTTTACGCTATGTATTCACGTAAACGTACTGCCCCATTAAAGGCAGTGGGTTTCCCCATTCGGAAATCTTCGGATCAAAGCTTACTTACAGCTCCCCGAAGCATATCGGTGTTAGTGCCGTCCTTCTTAGGCTTCTAGTGCCAAGGCATCCGCCGTGCGCCCTTTCTAACTTAACCTTTTCGGTCTTCAATCCGCTGTGACGCGTCATGAATTCCATAAGTGACCACTTCCGCATAGCGATATGCTTCCATGATCGTTAAAAAGACTTGCATTGTTCAATCACTAAGTGATTGACTCGGTTGATTAACTTGATGTTTTGTTGCTTCAATGTCGTTCTATCCAGTTTTCAAAGAACAAATAGGATTACGAAAAGCGCTCGCTTGTCGAAACCCATAATTTTGAAAGATCATCATATAGATGAACCTTCAAAACTGAACGCAAAACGTCAACGTATGAACCCAAGGTTCATATTCCGTAATAATCCTTAGAAAGGAGGTGATCCAGCCGCACCTTCCGATACGGCTACCTTGTTACGACTTCACCCCAATCATCTGTCCCACCTTCGGCGGCTGGCTCCCGTAAGGGTTACCCCACCGACTTCGGGTGTTACAAACTCTCGTGGTGTGACGGGCGGTGTGTACAAGACCCGGGAACGTATTCACCGTGGCATGCTGATCCACGATTACTAGCGATTCCGGCTTCATGCAGGCGAGTTGCAGCCTGCAATCCGAACTGGGAACGGTTTTATGGGATTGGCTTGCCCTCGCGGGTTTGCAGCCCTTTGTACCGTCCATTGTAGCACGTGTGTAGCCCAGGTCATAAGGGGCATGATGATTTGACGTCATCCCCACCTTCCTCCGGTTTGTCACCGGCAGTCACCTTAGAGTGCCCAACTAAATGATGGCAACTAAGATCAAGGGTTGCGCTCGTTGCGGGACTTAACCCAACATCTCACGACACGAGCTGACGACAACCATGCACCACCTGTCACCACTGTCCCCGAAGGGAAAGACATGTCTCCATGCCGGTCAGTGGGATGTCAAGACCTGGTAAGGTTCTTCGCGTTGCTTCGAATTAAACCACATGCTCCACCGCTTGTGCGGGTCCCCGTCAATTCCTTTGAGTTTCAGCCTTGCGGCCGTACTCCCCAGGCGGAGTGCTTAATGCGTTAGCTGCAGCACTAAGGGGCGGAAACCCCCTAACACTTAGCACTCATCGTTTACGGCGTGGACTACCAGGGTATCTAATCCTGTTTGCTCCCCACGCTTTCGCGCCTCAGCGTCAGTTACAGACCAGAAAGCCGCCTTCGCCACTGGTGTTCCTCCACATCTCTACGCATTTCACCGCTACACGTGGAATTCCGCTTTCCTCTTCTGTACTCAAGTCCTCCAGTTTCCAATGACCCTCCACGGTTGAGCCGTGGGCTTTCACATCAGACTTAAAGGACCGCCTGCGCGCGCTTTACGCCCAATAATTCCGGACAACGCTTGCCACCTACGTATTACCGCGGCTGCTGGCACGTAGTTAGCCGTGGCTTTCTGACGAGGTACCGTCAAGGTACGGGCAGTTACTCCCGTACTTATTCTTCCCTCGCAACAGAGCTTTACGATCCGAAAACCTTCTTCGCTCACGCGGCATTGCTCCATCAGACTTTCGTCCATTGTGGAAGATTCCCTACTGCTGCCTCCCGTAGGAGTCTGGGCCGTGTCTCAGTCCCAGTGTGGCCGATCACCCTCTCAGGTCGGCTACGCATCGTTGCCTTGGTAGGCCATTACCCCACCAACTAGCTAATGCGCCGCGGGCCCATCCTGCAGTGACAGCCGAAACCGTCTTTCAGAGTTCCTTCATGCGAAGGAACTGATTATTCGGTATTAGCCCCGGTTTCCCGGAGTTATCCCCATCTGCAGGGCAGGTTGCCCACGTGTTACTCACCCGTCCGCCGCTGATATCAGGGAGCAAGCTCCCATCAATCCGCTCGACTTGCATGTATTAGGCATGCCGCCAGCGTTCGTCCTGAGCCAGGATCAAACTCTCCATGATAGAAGAAAATGAATAGCTCATTTCTTGCTGGCATCAATTAAGATGTCAATTTCGAATCCGAAGATTCGTTTTGTTCGTTCACCGGCAAGCCGGTTGCAGAACTTGTATTGTTGACGTTTTGCTGTTCAGTTTTCAAGGTTCAATGTTTGTCTAATGCTGTCGGTTTGTGTTGTTCTCTCGACTGCTTTATAACTATACCAAAGCTTTTCGGACATGTCAACGGTTTTACTAAACAATTTTAAGTCCACTTCAACTTCTTTCTATTATAAAATAAAAAAGATTGTAGGTATCCCAATACACACAGGGTTTCCCTACAATCTTTTCAACTAAAACTTTTCAAAAAATTATTCGATAAAGATGAAGTACAAGATAAAGATGATGAACAATACATACATAATCGGATGAATTTCTTTCCTGCGTCCACTTAGTAACATTGTTATCGGATAGAAGATAAACCCGATTGCGATTCCTGTTGCAATACTGTACGTTAACGGCATTGCAATAATCGTAAAGAATGCAGGTACAGCAATTTCAAACTTCGTCCATTCAATATTACCCAACGTCGTAACCATAAGAACCCCTACGATGATCAAAGCAGGCGCTGTGACTTCCGGTGTTATGACGAAGAGTAGTGGCGAGAAGAATAATGATAATAGGAATAGCAGTCCCACTACAATAGAAGAAAACCCTGTCCTTGCCCCTGCAGCAACTCCTGCAGTTGATTCGATATAAGAAGTCGTTGTCGATGTCCCGAATATAGATCCTGTCACTGTCGCCAATGAATCTGCAAGCAATGCTTTTCCTGCGCGTGGAAGTTTATCGTCCTTCATTAAACCAGCCTGTGTAGCAACCGCAACCAATGTTCCTGCTGTATCGAAGAAGTCGACGAACAGGAATGTAATGACGATGACTAGGAATTGAGTAGTCATCAATGATGCGGGGTCATTAAAGATTGAATGGAATGCGACACCGAAAGTAGATTCAACACTTGGTACTTTCGATACGATTTGAGTCGGCAAATCAATCAGACTTACGAACATTCCAAGAATCGTTGTCATGATCATGCCGTAGAAAATGGCCCCTTTGATTTTTCGGACCATCATGATGACCGTAATTACCAAACCAAAAATCGCAAGAAGCGTCGGTCCGTTTGTCAAGTCTCCGAGTGCTACGAGTGTATTCGGATCAGCAACTATGATATTGGCATTCTGTAAACCGAGGAACGTAATGAATAATCCGATACCTGCTCCCACTGCATATTTCAACTGTGCAGGGATGGCATTAATGATCATCTCCCGAAGCCCCGTCAGAGATAAGATAATGAAGATTACACCTGAGAACAAAACACCCGTCAGTGCTGTTTGCCAAGGTATCCCGTATCCTAACACTACCGAGAAGGCGAAGAACGCGTTAAGTCCCATACCTGGCGCAAGTCCGATTGGATATCTTGCAATTAACCCCATAAATATTGAACCGACCGCTGCCGCTAGTGCAGTTGCGACAAATACAGCACCCTTATCCATGCGCATTGCATCAGGAAGATCCGGAACTCCATCTAATGAAAGGACGAGCGGATTGACAGCCAATATGTACGCCATTGCTAAAAACGTCGTCAACCCACCGATAATTTCGCGACGATAGTTCGTACCTAATTTCTCAAACTCAAAATATTTCTTCATGATGACCGCCCTTTATATGATTTAGATTATGTAGTGCACGCTTTGAGCAAAGCTATTGATAAGAGTTTTGGCAATAAAAAAAAAAGGAAGTATACGAATGCCGCTCGTATACTTCCCCAAAGACAACTGGATGAAAGGAGAATCCTTTAATCCAATCATCGTAGGCGGAACATTTAAGGTGTCCGGTAGAGACTCTCGGGCCATATTCCCAAGATTATACGATGTTGTACTATTATATTATTCCCACTCGATTGTGCCAGGTGGTTTACCGGTAATATCGTAAACGACACGATTGACTTGATCGACTTCGGCAGTAATCCGGTTACTGATCTTCTCAAGAATATCCCAAGGTATTCTTGCCCAATCAGCAGTCATGCCGTCAACTGAGTGGACTGCACGAAGGCCAACTGCATAATCGTATGAACGTTTTTCATTCCTAACACCTACGCTCCGAATGTCGGGAAGGATTGCGAAATACTGCCAGATTTCCCGGTCAAGACCTGCTTTTGCAATTTCATCACGAAGAATCCAATCCGCTTCACGGACGATTTCAAGTTTCGCTTCTGTAATTTCTCCAAGAACGCGAACTCCTAGGCCAGGACCTGGGAACGGTTGGCGATTAACGATTTCAGAAGGTAATCCTAACTCAGCACCGACTGCACGTACTTCGTCTTTGAATAGTGCCTTTAGCGGTTCAATTAATTCGAACTCCATATCTTCTGGCAAACCACCAACGTTATGGTGGGATTTGATCACTTCTTTTGTTGCTGTACCACTCTCGATGATGTCAGCATAAATTGTACCTTGCGCAAGGAAATCGATTCCTTCAAGTTTACTTGATTCTTCATCAAATACATAGATGAATTCATTGCCGATGATTTTACGTTTCTGTTCAGGATCGGTTACACCTGCTAACTTGTCCAAGAAGCGTTTTTTTGCATCCACTTTAATAAAGTTCATATGGAATTGATTGCTGAACGTATCGACTACACTTTCCACTTCGTATTTGCGGAGTAGACCGTGATCTACAAAAATACATGTCAATTGGTCACCGATTGCACGATGGAGCAATGTAGCAACTACAGAAGAATCGACGCCGCCACTTAATGCACAAAGAACTTTACGGTCTCCAACTTGCGAACGAATCTTGTCTACTTCAATTTCAATGAAGCGTTTCATTGTCCAACTGTCTTTCCCTCCACAGATTGAGGAAACAAATTGACGAAGCATCTCTTTACCGTGGTCGGACTGAGGTGCTTCAGGATGGAACTGCAGCCCATAGATTTGCTTGTCTTCATTTGAAAAAGCGACAATGGCTCCTTTTGAATCCGCAGCAATTGAAACAAAGCCTTCCGGCAACGAAGTAACCGCATGTCCTTTGTTCATCAATACAGTCTGTGTGTGATCTATCCCTGCAAACAGTTTTGATTGTCCGACAAGTGAGATCTCTTGCGTATCCGCTTCGTCACTTGATGTTGCAACAGTACCGTTAAAATTGTTGACAATTAAGTTAGATCCGTATGCCACGCCGAGGACGGGAATACCCAAGTCGAAAATGCTTGCATCGATTTCATATGCTGCTTTGTCAGCAGATTCTGCTCCGCCTGACAAGACGATTCCAACTGCATTCATATTTTTGATATCTTCTGCAGTAATTGTGTGAGGATGCAATTCACTGTAAACACCAAACTCACGAATTGTACGTGTCATCAGTTGGTTATGTGCGTTCCCATAATCCAACACTACAATCTTTTCCTGTTCTACTAATAAAGGAGCTGTCGACAATCGATCCACCTCTTCCAGTTAAATTCCGATCTCTCAATAATCGGTAAAGACGCGTAAGAAAGTTCTACTTTCTACGCGCCTTTACATTCTACAACGGACAGAAACAGGACAGACCTGCTTCCACCTTCATAGACAAGTCATTTACGGTGACTTTGTAGAAACGTCCGAACCATATTATCAGACATATATGAGGGTTAATCGGTTAATCTTTTTTCCTATTTTACGCCTTACATATGCAAAAATCAACCTGTTGCCCTATTGATTAAATCTTCCCATATTTCCTTCAATCCAGTCCAATCTTGATCTGCCGTAACCCTTCCATATATACCCTGTTCATAGACGTTCGTAAGTATATCCATCCGGTTGCCGCCATAAAACGAATCGACCGTTTTTGCGTATTCAGCTAACGTCATACTATCAGGCCTATTCAAGCCGACACGCTCCAACTGTTTTAGCAGACTCATATACTGTTTCGAAAACTGATCCCAGTCGCTTTTTCTGCTTCGATTCGTCTGCACAAGTATTTTAGGCATCCATTTACTTCTGTTGGCATACACTTTCCACACAATCCCACCCGACACTGCCAGGATGAGTAACAATATCCATTTATACTTCCCTATCATTTCTCTAATTGATACCAACATTGGATTCGGTACGTTGTTCTGGCTGACTTTCTCAGGCGGTTCCACTTTCTCTTGCTCCTGTCTAATCTGTTCTTCCATTTCAGGTATTTCAGGATCAGTTACATCAAGATCGATGTCATAATCGATGCGCGTCGGATTTGTAAAACCAATCGTCGGCTCAAAAGGCATCCAGCCGAAGCCCGGTATATACGCCTCGACCCAGGAATGCGCTTCATTGTTTGTTACCGTGTATTCCGTAAGCCCTCTGGAGTTTTGCTTACCTTCTCCAGGCGCAAAGCCTTTTGCCCAACGTGCAGGTATGTCCGCAGCTCGCAAAAGAACTACCATAGATGTAGAGAAGTTATCGCAATAGCCGCGTTTCGTATCGAATAGGAATTGATCAACGTAGTCCTCGTCACCTTGCGGGATAGCGACGTTCTGTTGATCATAAGTGAATCCACTTCTACCGAAATAGCGTTCTACCTTCTTTACTTTCTCGTAAACACTCTCTTCCGTCTCCGTTATACTCCAAGCCAATTCTTTAACTCGATCGGGCAGATTTTCAGGCAATTGAAGGTATCGGGAAATCCCTGGGTTATAGTCTTCAACGGATGTTTCACGCAAAGCTTTCAAACTGTATGGCTCAAATTCAGTAAAATCGATGCTGTAAGAATCCAGTGCGATTTCCTGCTCCATTTCCATTGCCCAATAATGGCCATTTTCTGGCTGATAGTTCAGCTCAACGTCCATTACGGTGTGGATTTTCGACGTACCGTACGGATAGACAAGATATGGCAACGGAGACTTCATACTAATGTTGGCTGACAAGTAGTCGCTGTCTTCCATCATATTCGTAGGATCGTCAACAATGAGCTGGCCCGGTGAAATAACAATTGGATCCGAAACGACTTCATTCGTTTCCCAGCCTTTAGATGTATATGTGTTTTTCGTTTCAATTTTCCAATATTGTTTTCTGGGAACGACCGCCTTGAAAATAACCGTACTATCTTGGACGAATGATCCGCCAAGCCTTGAATCATCAGGGTCATATCCACTTTGAGAAACTGAACTTCCACTTCCCAGCGCGTTGTCGCCATTCATTAATGATTTCAGAAAAGGTACTGGGTCAGCCCATACAGGCTCTTTGTCAGGCAGGAAGCTCGCTAATGTACCACTCGCGACGACTGCAAATAACAAGGGAACGGCCAAAGTGGTAAACCTGCGGACACTCATTTTGCGTCCATGTTTGTGTGCCAGCTTAGATATTGTCAGCAAGCCAATTAGCAGCAATCCCGTCATCATAATCCGGAATATTGCACCATCCGCATCATAAGAACTAAAAGTATCCAGAACTGCTATGAATATCACTGTCATTGCATAGAAAAGAAGGATACTTTTACGCACTTCAATCCAATGACGGATGAGGTAAATCGTCATCCATAAAAGTATAAAGAACAAAACCGTCCTAAACGGATTTGAAATACTCTCCCAATCGCCAATCTCGAGGACGGAGAAGTTGGACGCAAGATCCGCAATTAATAGACTGGCGGTTTCACGCGTTAGCAACACCGTCTCAAAAAACACATAGTGAAGTGCCGTGAATACGTAAACAATTTTTAGCGGAATAGACACCCACCAACGGAATCTCAGCAACCCAAAAATAAAAGAAAGTGCAATAAAATATAAAAAAATCCCGACATGATCCGTATCTGTTAGTTTGACGACAGGTAACAGCCATTCCCACAGTAATATGAACGCAAGTGTGTACATCATCAGCAGTAGGCGGATATCCATCCTTCCTTCATTCATCCGTTAGACACCTCCCTAAGCGCGTCGTAAAACTGCGATCGATTGACTACATGAGTTTTGATGCCTTTTGATTTAGCTAAACGCAGTTGTTCATATAATTCAGATTGAATATTATTTTCTTGTTCGACAACTACGAAACAAATGATTCTTTTGGCGCTCGGAGCGAGGGCGCTTGCCGATTGGATAAATGACCAATCTGGATTTCCCGTCACAATGACAAGACTTCCAGACAATGTCCCAAGCGTTGAACTTTCCAACACGCTTACTGAGCTGAATGGAGCTGGTGTAATCTTGGCCAAATGCACAAATGCTGTGTGCAACTGATCCGCAGAATGAATGAAAGGAAAAATCTTCGTCTTTTCTCCTGCAGAGATGAAAGAGACAGTCGCGTGATGCGCCGCGGCTTCTTCTAGGATGGAAGCAGCCAGTTCCACCTTTCCTTCAAACACCTCAGACTCCCGACCATCTATCAGAACAATCAGATCCTCCGATTGGCGATCCTCGAATTCTTTCGTCATTAACGTCTGCGTACGCGCAAATGACTTCCAGTGGATCCATGTTACTCGGTCGCCCGCCTGATAATCGCGTACACCCGTTGCCATCGTCGTGTCTTTAATCAAAGAATACGGTGCAATGTGCGCACCACTATCAAATTGCGAATCCAGTGATGCGTAGTGCATCGGAGTCGTATTTGGATAGACAAGAATGGTATCTTTCACTTCATGGACAACACGTTTCCTAATCCACCCGAAGAAGTCTGACACTTCAATTTCCACACCTTCTGCGATATGTTCCCCACGCGGTACATGTTCAATTTCATACGAAAACTCCACTGTTCGCCTAAAACCCAAGATGGAGAAATGCTTATTAGCGTCGTCCGCTTTTTTCTCCATGACAGGTTCAGACCACTTATCCGTTATGACCGTATACAGCAAAGGAAACGGAATTTGACGGTGGATACTAACGGTAACGCTCAACCTCTCGCCTTTCCCTATCGTTTTAGTTCTAATGGTTCGCATCGCTTTCAACGCGGGGAGTGGATAGAAAAACAATGCAACTGAATAAAGCAGGAAGGGTGTCATGACGTAAAAGATTGTCCAACTCACTTTTCCGCCTTGAAACATTGCAAACACGTAGCTCGCAATGAACAAACCAATAATGAAAAGAAGGCGGCCAGTTAGCGAAAACCAAGTACCGCCTTTCTTCATCTTAACTTCACCCGATCAATCGGCACACTCACTTTCGCAAGAATCCTTTCGACGATTTCCGTTGTCGTGATCCCTTCATACTTCGCTTCCGGTTTCAGAATGATACGGTGACCAAATACAAATGGAGCCAGATACTTGACATCATCTGGCGTCACAAATGTCCGCCCTTTCATCAACGCGTAGGCCTGGCAAGATTTCATAAGGGCGAGTGAACCGCGTGGACTGACGCCTAAATAAACATAAGGATTAATGCGGGTTTCTGCAGCACAGTCGACCATATACGCCTTAATCGAATGATTGACGTCCACTTCTTTTACTGCCTGCTGTAAAAGGGTCAACTCCTCAACTGTAAGAACGGTTTCAAGATGATCCATTGGAACCGACTTTTCGGCTCTAACTAACACTTCTACTTCTTCAAGCCGTTTCGGATAGCCCATTTTCAACTTAAAAAGAAAACGATCTAATTGGGCTTCCGGCAACGGATATGTCCCTTCATATTCAATCGGGTTTTGTGTAGCCATGACAAAGAACGGCTGGGGTATGTGGATTGTTTCTCCGTCAATCGTAACGGAAGATTCCTCCATACTCTCAAGCAACGCTGCTTGAGTCTTCGGTGATGTCCGGTTAATTTCATCCGCCAAAACGATATTGCCGACAATTGGGCCCGGTCTGAATTCGAATTCCATCTCTTTCGGATTATAAATGGACACACCAAGAACATCGGATGGCAATAAATCCGGCGTGAACTGAATTCGTTTGAAACTCGCACCGATTGAACGCGCCAACGCTTTTACCATCATTGTCTTACCGACACCCGGCACATCTTCAAGCAATACATGCCCGCCCGCAAGTAAAGCAGTTACGCTCAGTTCAGCGATATCCCGTTTTCCAATCATTACTTGATCGATATTAGCTAAAACCTTCTCTATCACTTGTGCATGCGTCATTCCATTTCCTCCCATTCAAAACAGCTCTCTATGTCTTCACGCAAAAAGCTCTCAAAACATGTCCGAAAATTTACAAAATGTAACTTCATAATAACGTATTTAAGAAAGCGCCACAACCTTCGGGAACGATTCAACGCCAACCGGCAAAAAACCCGCCGGCGATGTTTAGTCGCCAACAGGTTTATCGTCATCTCCAAAAATCGTCAAAAATCGTAATGGGCATATGCCTCTTATGAGCCGATCGAGTAAAATAACGTTCAATCGTCTCACGTGCTTTGGTCGATATTTCTTTACCTTCCAAATAATCATCGATGTCATCATAACTCACACCAAGTGCCACTTCATCCGGTATGGCCGGTTTATCTTCTTCGAGATCTGCAGTCGGTACTTTATTGTAAAGATGCTCGGGAGCACCTAGTTCCCGGAGCAATTGCCGGCCTTGCCGTTTGTTTAAACGGAAGATTGGCATCAAATCTGCCCCGCCATCGCCAAACTTCGTATAAAATCCTGTAATCGCTTCAGCAGCATGGTCAGACCCAAGAACTACACAGCTATACGTCGCAGCAATGGCATATTGTACTTTCATCCGTTCCCTTGCTTTCTCATTTCCTTTTGTATAGTCGGAAATGATAATGCCTGCTTTCTTAAGCGCCCGTTCACTCGCATCGACGGAATCTTTAATATCTACTGTGTAAATCTTCGAAGGTTGAATGAATTCCAGCGCATCTTGACAGTCATCTTCGTCAAATTGTTTACCATAAGGCAAGCGGATTGCGATGAACTGATAACGATCCGTCTTTTTCTCCTCGTTCAGTTCGTCGACCGCAATCTGCCCGAGCTTACCAACGAGTGTTGAGTCCTGACCACCTGATATACCTAAAACAAAGCCATTTACAAATGCATTTTTCGTTAGATAGTCTTTCAGGAAGTCAACGGATTTGCGGATTTCTTCTTTAGAATCAATTGTCGGCTTGCTTTTCAATTCCTCGATAATCTGGTCTTGGAATGTCATAATTCCGCCTCCCTATTTGTTTACATAGTCATCTACTTTGTCTTGCACATCATGGATATTGCGCATTTTGTTGTCCCAGCACTTCTGGCTTAGGTCCACTGGATACTCCTCCGGATTGAGGGATCGTTTATATTCGTCCCATAACAAATCCAGATTCGAATAGGCGTAATTCCGCATTTCATTCAATGAAGGGTTTGCATAAATGATTTCCCCTGCTTCAACTACTTTCACATGTAAATTCACCGCTTCAAAATTGGTGACGAACTTAGATATGAATGTATGAACAGGATGGAACATTTTAATCCTTTTCTCCATTGTTGGATCTTCGTCTTGCATGGTAATATAATCGCCTTCAGCTTTGCCGTTTTCTCGATCGATGATACGATACAGTTTTTTCTGGCCCGGCGTCGTTACTTTTTCCATGTTGGATGAGATTTTAATGGTATCTTCCATCTCGCCTTTATCATTTTCAATAGACACGATTTTGTATACAGCACCTAGTGCCGGTTGGTCATAGGCTGTGATAAGTTTTGTACCAATACCCCATACATCTACTTTCGCACCTTGTGCTTTCAAGTTCAAAATTGTGTATTCATCCAGATCATTGGATACGACGATTTTGGCGTCTTCAAAACCGGCTTCGTCGAGCATCCGACGTGCTTCCTTAGAAAGGAAAGCGATATCCCCGCTATCCAATCGAATGCCTATAAAGTTAATCTTGTCACCAAGTTCTTTTGCAACTTGTATAGCTGTCGGAATTCCGATCTTCAATGTATTATACGTATCGACAAGGAATACGCAGTCCTTATGACGTCTTGCATAGGAATGGAAAGCCTCATACTCGCTCTTATAAGCTTGCACCATCGAGTGGGCATGAGTGCCTGCGACTGGTATACCGAAAAGCTTGCCTGCACGTACATTGCTCGTCGCTTCAACGCCACCAATCACTGCAGCGCGCGCACCCCATAAAGCCGCATCCATTTCATGCGCACGGCGGCTACCGAATTCCATGACGACTTCTTCTTTAACGACCTGTTTGATGCGGCTAGCTTTCGTCGCAATCAACGTCTGATAGTTAACGATATTGAGTAAGGCCGTTTCCACAAGTTGAGCTTCAGCAAGTGTCGTTTCTACGCGGACAATCGGTTCATTTGCAAAAACGAGCTCCCCTTCTACCATGGAATAGACATCACCCGTGAAACGAAGTTCCTTTAAATAAGATAGGAAGTCATCTTTGAAACCAAGTTCCTCTTTCAAATAAACAATATCACTTTCACTGAAATGGAACCCTTTCAAATAATCCAAAATGCGCTCAAGCCCAGCAAAAATTGCATATCCGTTACCAAACGGCAAATTCCTGAAATACAATTCGAATACTGCTTTACGTTCATGGATTCCATCTGCCCAATAGGACTCCGTCATGTTTATTTGATAAAGATCAGTATGTAAGGCCAGACTGTCATCTGCGTAATTCGATTTCATGCCAAATCTCCTTCTTCCACATTAATGCTTCCATTATACACTATTTACCCTAAATTCAATTGGTTCTAACATTACGTAAAGGCCAGTTCCAAGGAATCTTGAAGTTGCGTACGGCTACGCGGAAAAGGTTGAAAGTCCTGAAATGGTGATCAAGTTCCGTATTTTATAACTATAGGCGAATCCTAATCAAACCTAAAGATAGATGGACATCCGTACGGCACCTTTATCTATTCATCCAAATATCTTCAATCCAACTGCACCACCGATGATGAGACAGAGGAAAAAAATTCGTTTCCATCCTGCAGTTTCGTTAAAGAATAAAATGCCAATCAGAACGGCTCCTGCCGCTCCGAGTCCTGTCCAGATTGCATAAGCCGTCCCCATTGGGATATCGCGCATAGCGAGTGACAGAAACAGGAATCCGAATGAGAATGTGACAATAATCATCAGCAAACGTTGCCAATTGCGCTTTTGAAGAAACAAATTGATGCTGATCACCCCGAAGATCTCACCTAGACTTGCGATAACAAGATAGATCCAAGCCATATTATTCGGCCTCCTTTGCAGCTGTGTCAACCAGCTCTTCTGTCGTCACCTTAATACCTATAACACCGATAATGATGACACTGATGAACAGCATCTTCGCCCACGAAAAATCCGCATTGAATAAAAGAAAGTCAACGAATACAATAGCAGCTGCACCTGAGCCCGTGAAAACGGCATAGACCGTACCTGAAGGCAACTGCTCGCATGCTTTGATAATCGCATAAAAACTGATGATGATTGCAACGACAGTTCCAATCCACTCTAATGGTGTTTCAGAATAACGAAGTC
This sequence comes from Sporosarcina oncorhynchi, assembly GCF_033304615.1. Classification (GTDB taxonomy): domain Bacteria; phylum Bacillota; class Bacilli; order Bacillales_A; family Planococcaceae; genus Sporosarcina; species Sporosarcina oncorhynchi. The sequence continues at coordinate 2,588,063 of NZ_CP129118.1, forward strand.
CCACTACCCAAAAGACTTCAACAATCGCAGCCAGTAACACATAAAGCCAAGCCAATGAACTGCCTCCTTCCTAATAAATCATTCCGATTGTACACTCAAGCAAAATTAGTAACTTGGAATATTTTCAACAAGTCTTGCAATCTTTAAGGTCACATGGTAACTTTGATAAAATAACTTTTTAAACAATTCAATATTCTTATCAAGAGAGACGGAGGGAATGGCCCGATGAAGTCTCAGCAACCAGCCCATTCCGGCATGGTGCTAACTCCTAAAGACATGTCGTCTTGAAGATAAGAAGAATGATTTCAACAATGTTGAAAGCCTCTTCTTACATAGAAGGGGCTTTTTCTAATGATACATGTAAAGGGGATGGAAATCATGACAGAACAAAGCATACGTACGAAATTAGTACAATTAGGAAATCAGAGCGACTTGAAAACCGGTGCTATCAATCCGCCCATCTACTTATCTACAGCCTACAAACACGATGGTTTAGGAAATTCAACAGGATACGATTATACACGAACGAAAAACCCAACCCGGTCCATACTGGAAGAAGGTATTGCCGATTTGGAAAACGGAGATGCTGGATTTGCATGCAGCTCAGGAATGGCTGCCATTCAACTTGTGCTATCCCTTTTCAATTCGGGAGATGAACTGATTGCACCTGAGGATATTTACGGTGGGACATACCGATTATTCAAACAGTACGCAGAACAGTATACAATTACGACCTCCTATGCTTCGTTTGCTAGCGTAGAAGAAACCGAAAGATTGATAACCCCTAAAACAAGGGCACTGTTCATCGAAACGCCGACAAACCCCCTTATGATGGAAATCGATATTGAAAAGTATGCGGAACTCGCTAAGAAGCATCAACTACTGCTACTTGTCGATAATACATTCCTGACACCTTATTACCAACGGCCGATCGAATCTGGTGCCGATATCGTTATTCATAGTGCCACGAAATATATTGGCGGACATAATGATGTGCTTGCTGGCCTTGTTATCGCTAAAGGCGAATCATTGTGCAAGCGACTTGCTGAGAACCATAATGCGATTGGTGCAACGCTTTCCCCATTTGATTCATGGCTCGTTATACGCGGATTGAAAACACTGCATGTGCGAATGAAACAGCATGACGCAAATGCTAAAGCCTTGGCCGCATATATGGAAGATGAACCACTCATTGCTGATGTGCTGTATGCCGGAAAAGGCGGGATGCTTTCCTTCCGTTTACAAAACAGCGAATGGGTCGGACCATTCCTTGAAAATTTACACCTTATCACTTTTGCAGAAAGTCTGGGTGGGGTCGAAAGTTTCATCACTTATCCAACGACTCAGACACATGCCGACATCCCTGAAGAAGAGCGCGAAAAGCGCGGTGTAGATAAGCAGTTATTGCGCTTTTCTGTCGGATTGGAAGAAGTCGAAGATCTGATTCAGGACTTCCAGCAGGCGCTTGTCATTGCTTCTGCGAAATCCACTGTCGTCTCAAACTAAAACTGTCGAAGCCTCCCTATCCAAAACGGATAGAGAGGCTTTTTCATCCAACCCCCTCCTAAAAAATAACATATAACGTTCTCTTTTACCCCACAATTGCGAAGACCGGAATATTGAGTTTCCGAAACATCCTCCTCCTTTCATTAAACCGACAATACACTCCTTAATATTACATATTTTTACAAATTAATCGATTGACAATTCAGATTTTAATACTTACGATTAGTAGTAATACTCTTCTAAAGGCCGTCTTTACGCGATTACAAGCTTTTCTTTTACGTAAAATCTATTGGAAAGGATTTGAATGTTTAGATGAGCACCGAGCCCGTATTAGCTGTCCAAAAACTCAAAACCTACTTCTACCTCGATCAGGATCTCGTTGCAAAAGCGGTCGATGATATTAGTTTTTCCGTCTATCCCGGAGAAACCGTCGCGATTGTAGGAGAATCCGGGAGCGGAAAAAGCATAACTGCCTTGTCTATTATGCAATTAATCAACAAGCCCGGCAAAATTGTAGATGGCAGCATCCATGTAAGAGAGAAGAATTTGCTCACTTTGAAGGAAAAACAGATGACGACAATTCGAGGTAATCATATCGGCATGATTTTCCAGGAACCCATGACTGCATTAAATCCAGTTTTCACGATTGGCAATCAGATCACTGAAATGATCCGTAAGCATAAAAAAGTATCCAAGCAGATTGCCCGGAACAAAGCAACTGAGCTGTTGCGCATCGTTGGAATCCCTAGGCCTGATGCAATCATGAAAGAGTATCCACATCAGCTGTCTGGAGGTATGCGTCAACGTGTCATGATTGCCATGGCCATTTCATGCGAACCTGAACTCATTATCGCAGATGAACCGACAACAGCGCTCGACGTTACGATTCAGGCACAGATTCTTGATCTGCTAATTGATATGCAGAAACGTTATAATATGGCGGTTCTTCTCATTACACATGATTTAGGTGTCGTCTATGAATATACCGACAGAGTGATTGTCATGTATGGCGGGCAGATTGTCGAACAAGCCCCAACTAAAAAATTACTGTCTCTTACCAAACATCCGTATACGAACGGACTGTTGAGCAGCTTGCCCAATATGGAAGAGGATGTCGAACGACTCGGCACAATTAAAGGAACTGTACCTGCAGCATACAACTTCCCGACAGGTTGCAGATTTTCCACTCGCTGTCCCGCTGTTATGGAAAAATGCCGACAGACCAATCCGCCTTTGCTGCAATTGGATGCCGATCATTTCGTACGCTGTCATCTGTATGAAAGTGGAGGAGATAACAAATGACGATGGTGACAAAACAAGCGGCAGTGCAAGTTGATAAATCCTTGACGGATGATGACATTCTAGTAGAAGTACGCAATCTCAAAAAGTACTTCCCTATCAAAGGCGGGGTTCTTCAAAAAACCGTTGGGCATTTGAAAGCAGTAGATGATATTTCATTCACCATTAAAACAGGCGAGACGCTCGGTATCGTTGGAGAATCAGGTTCAGGTAAATCGACTCTTGGACGCGTTCTAATCCGGTTGCTCGAACCGACGGATGGCCAGATTATCTTTAATCAAACGGACATTTCGACATTACGGCAACGGCAAATCAGACCAATACGCGAAGATATGCAAATGGTTTTTCAAGATCCCTTCGCCTCATTGAACTCCAAAATGAGCGTCGAGCAACTGATTGAGGAGCCTTTGGTCGTACAGGGCAAACTCGCGAAAAAGGCTCGTAAACAAAAGGTGCTCGAAGTCCTTCAAAAAGTCGGATTGCGTAAAGATGATTTGCAGAAGTATCCACATGAATTTTCAGGAGGGCAGCGTCAGCGCATCAGTATTGCACGTGCCTTAGTGCTCAATCCGAAATTCGTCATCTGTGATGAACCCGTGTCCGCACTGGATGTTTCTATACAGGCACAGGTTCTAAATCTCATGAAAGATTTGCAAGATGATCTGGGGCTCACCTATTTATTCATCGCTCATGATTTGAGCGTAGTGAAACATATTAGCGACCGGGTTGCTGTTATGTATCTTGGTCGTTTTGCTGAAATCGCACCAAAGAAAGCATTATACGAAAATGCCTTACACCCGTATACACAGGCACTTCTCTCTTCCATACCGGTAATAGATCTAAACGGAGGGCCAACGACTACTAGGGAAAAGATTAAGCTATCAGGAGACTTGCCTAGCCCCGCGAATCCTCCATCCGGCTGCACATTTAGAACTCGCTGCCCGAAAGCACATGATCGGTGCATAATCGACAGACCAGATCTCGTTGAAATCAGTGAAAACCATTTTGTCGCTTGTCATTTATATGAGGGCTCTTAACTATACTGAAACATTGGGCAAAAAGAGCGGCCTATCTTTTCCACTCAAATGACACATAGGGGGTGATTCGTTGCATCATTCGTAGCGGTACTTTTCTTGGTTACACCATATCAATTGAATAAAGGGGGATTTTATTTTGTTGAAACAGTTAACGCACAAATTTGCTCTTCTCATTTTAGTCTTAATGGTCGGAATGATTTTAGCAGCATGTAACAGTGACGGCGAAACTGAAAAAGGTGAGACGACAGAAACGAAACCTGAAGATGTAACCGAAACAGATACTGCTGAAGAAGATGCGACTGAGGAAGCCGGCCCTAAAAAAGGCGGAACGATTGTCGGAGCGATGTATTCCGCTCCTACTGGTATGTTTAACCCGATTTTCTATGAAGAAGCTTACGAATCCAACATCCTCGACTTCACACACGAAGGCTTGGTCACTCAAAATGAGAAGTTGGAATTCATAGCGAGCCTCGCTGAAAAGTGGGAATCCAACGACGATCAGACTGAAATCACTTTCTTCCTTAGAGAAGGCGTCAAATGGCATGACGGGGAAGATTTCACAGCGGAAGACGTTGTGTACACTTACCAAGCAATGTCCGATCCGGATTATGAAATGGCCGGCGGCGTGCGGGTAAACTACGTTGCACCATTACTTGGATACGAGGCTTACCAATCTGGTGAGACGGACGAATTTGTAGGAGTTGTAGCAGACGGGGATTACAAAGTAACATTCAAATTCACAGAGCCGAACGTTTCCCCACTTTATTATGCAAGTTTTCCAATTATCCCCAAGCATATCTTTAAAGATATTCCTGTGAAAGATATAACGGAAGCGGCTGAATCGAAAGAACCTGGAAAAGTAGTCGGTACAGGACCTTTCAAGTTCGCGGATATGATCGAACGTGAACAGTATATTCTTGAGCGTAACGAAGATTACTGGAAAGGTGCTCCTCTTCTTGACAGCATCGTTTGGAAAGTAATCGCACAATCTGTCATGATCGGTCTACTCGAAAAAGGTGAAATTGACTTTGTCGCGAGTCCTGGTGGAATTGCTCCAGCAGATCATGACATCGTTGCTGATTTCGGAAATATTAACATTGTTGAACAAGCAGATTTCGGTTATCAGCTAATGGGCTTCAAACTGAATCATCGTACAACTGCAGATGTTGAATCAGGTGCTGTTACTCCTGATAACTGGATACCGAATAAAAAATTGTCCGACCCTAAAGTCCGTCAAGCAATCGCTCATGCGGTTAACCGTCAAGGACTTGTCGGAACAGGACATGGAGAAGGTCTTTTACATGGTCGTGGTCAGCCAATCAACTCACCAATTGCCCAGCAAATGTGGGCATATGACGAGTCAGCAGCGACTAATTACGAGTATGACGTGGACAAAGCGGGACAAATTTTAGATGAGCTAGGCTATGTAGATGTTACTGGAGATGGTTTCCGTGAGGATCCAGAAGGTAATGAGTGGATTCTAAATCTTGATTACCCTACAGGAAATGAACTGCGCGAACGTTCAGCGCCAATTCTGCAATCAGACTTGGAAAAGGCGGGCATTAAGGTAAACTTGCGTCAACCTGCTGAAATGTCCGTATACGTGCCTGCACTAACAAACGACAATACGGATTTTGATCTCTATCTGATTGGTTGGAGCCTGAGCAGCACCGATCCAGACCCAGCTGGACTTTGGGCTACTCGTGCAGGTTATAACTTCTCACGTTGGAATAATCCAAAATCAGAAGAGTTAATGCAAAAAGCTGTAACAGCACCAGAAGCATTCGATCAAGCGTACCGAAAAGACGTTTATGCAGAATGGCAAAAGTTGTACTCCGAAGATTTACCGGCATTGCTTCTTTACGCACAAAACAGCTTATGGGCTTATAACGATCGCATCCAAGGCATCAAAATCCTTCCGGCAACAATGTATCAGGATTCACATGAGTGGTGGGTAGAAAACTAAGCGGTACATGACTTGATTCAGCTGAATTGAGTGTACACCACTAAAAAACGAATCGTTTCTACTGAATTAAGTTGAAGATAAAAGGACCGATGGGAGCATGCGTTTTTCGTGTGCTCCCCTCCTTCCTAAGGGGGAAAGCGGATGTATCAATATATCATCAGGCGGTTTCTACTCTTTATTCCGATGCTGATCGCTTTATCGATCATCGTTTTCGGATTGGCCAAAGCAGCTCCAGGCGATCCATTTTCCGGAAAGATCCTCGACCCTGAAGTCGGCATGGAAGTATACGAAAAGCAACGGGCTGAACTTGGATTGGACAAACCCGTTCCTGTCCAATACGTCCGATGGGCGTCAAAGATTGTGCAAGGGAGTTTTGGCCAATCCATCACATATAAAGGCAGATCCGTTGAAAGCCTGATTAAAGAACGATTTCTGAACACGGTCTATCTCGGCCTGTTCGCATTATTTATCACATTAATTGTTGCAATCCCTATTGGTATCTATTCTGCGCGGCGTCCTTATTCACTGATCGATTACGGGACGACGACTTTCGGATTCTTCGGACTTGCCGTACCGAATTTCTTTTTTGGACTTGTCGTCATTTACCTGTTTTCGATTAAATTAGGTTGGTTCCCCGCACAAGGGACGATCTCATCCAATAAGCTGACAGGCTTTGCGGAATTCCAGGACCGAATCCATCATATGGTATTGCCGGGTCTGACGCTCGGACTTGCAAGTACGGCAAGCTATATGCGCTATATGCGTTCGGAAGTGATGGATGTCCTCGGAAGCGATTTCATCCGTACTGCCAAAGCAAAAGGGATGTCCAGCAATACTGTGCTTTACAAGCATACGCTCCGTAATGCGATGATTCCGATCATAACTCTGCTCGGAATGGAGCTCGGACCTTTGCTTGGAGGGGCGATTATCACTGAACAAGTTTTCAACTTCCCGGGTATCGGGACGCTGTTCATCGGCTCCGTCATCAATCGTGATTATCCTGTCGTCATGGCAATCACTCTTTTGCTTGGAGTCGCGATTCTAATAGGCAATTTGTTGGCGGACATATTTTATAGCGTCGTCGATCCGAGGATTCGCTATGACTGAGGTGGTGAGCTTATGCAATCTGTGAATGAACATGAAGTGAACCCTGATGAATATGTAAATGGGTCGATACGCAAACACCGCAGCCCTTTTCAATTATCTCTCAGACGGTTCCTTAAGAATAAACTGGCACTTGTCGGCATGGTTGTTTTTTTCACCATTGTTGCATCTGCAGTTTTCGCACCACTGTTGACGGATCATGATCCAAAGGCGCATAACCTTCTGAAAGTGGAGCAGAAACCAAGTAGCGAGCATATACTTGGCACGGACAGTTCGGGACGCGATAATTTTTCGAGGCTGTTATACGGGGCAAGGGTTTCATTGACTATCGGCATTAGCACGATGATTTTCACCGTTTTTCTCGGGCTGATTTTCGGGACGTTGAGTGGTTATTACGGCGGCAAAGTGGACAGCATCATCATGCGAATTACCGATCTGTTCCTTGCCTTGCCTTTCCTTGTATTGGCATTGACGATTATTGCCTTGCTCAAAAAAGTGACAATTGGCTTGTTCGTCGTCATCATTGCGGTGACAAGCTGGCCGACATTATCAAGAATTATTAGAGGCACGTTCCTTTCATTACGCGAGCAGGAATTTGTTCTTGGTGCCAGGGCAATTGGGGCGAGTGATTTCAGGATTATCTTCCGCCATTTCCTGCCAAATGCTATCGGACCAATTATCGTCAATGCTACGTTGCTCATGGCAGCAATGATCATCGTCGAATCGGGGCTCAGCTTTATCGGTATGGGCATTCCACAACCGACACCTACATGGGGCAATATGATTTCCGAAGCGCAAGGGTTACGGATATTACGCTATCACCCTGAAGCATGGATTCCACCCGGCCTTGCGATTCTTCTTACCGTATTGAGCATCAACTTTATTGGTGACGGACTCAGAGATGCATTCGACCCGAAAAGTGATAGGCGTTGAAATGAACAAAAGACCGCCTCCAGAAAAATGGATGGCGGTCTTTGTATGTGTATTTAAGCCATTACTTTCGTTTTTGAATAAAACTGCAGAAAGTTGTTGACGACGAGATCCAAAAATTCAATAGTCGGCTCATCTGTAAAGTTGCCCACCTCGTCCATCTTCTGGTGAATCGAACCGATATACACTTCATTATTCGGCATAATACTTGGTGACAGCATTGGGTTCGATAGGATTTCTCTTAAATGAAGTTGTGCGCGGACACTTCCTAAGACGCCCATTGATGCACCGACGATGAATGCCGGTTTTTCTTTGATGGCAAAATTACTGCGTGACAGCCAGTCCAATGCATTTTTCATTGCACCTGGAATGGAGAAGTTGTATTCAGGAACTGCGAACAGAAGCGCATCTGCATCTCTCACATTCTCCATGAATGCCGTGACGTTTTCCGGCGGCGTACGCTCTATGTCGACTGAAAACAGTTCCAAATCCTTCACGAAAACTGGAATAATCTCCATCTTTTCTGAATATTTTTTTTGTAAGTATTCTACCACTTTCAAGTTATATGAAGTGGAGCTCGTACTGCCTATGATTGCTTTTACTTTAATCGTCATAATAATGATCTCCTTTTTCTCTGTATTCCATCCCTTTTAAGCATTTCCGCTTAAGCGAGAGGTATACGTGTGTTGTTTTGGTTGAAGTCTCTTTCCAAACGCAACAACGATTCTTTCATGGACAAACCAGCTCGGAATCCAGTTAACTTCCCATTTTTCGAAATGACACGGTGACAAGGGATGATGAACAGTACAGGATTTGCCCCAATTGCACCGCCAACCGCCCGCACCGCCGTCGGTTTCCCGAGCCTTTGCGCAATTTCCGCATAGGAAACTGTTTCGCCATAAGGAATGGCTTTAAGCTGTTCCCACACGCGCATTTGAAAGTCTGTCCCATACAAATCGATTGGCATTTCAATAGTAATCCTACGCCCCTCTAGGTAATCAATCAAATTATCAAGCTCGAAAAACGAAAAATCATTGATCCATTCTATCTGAGTGAACTTGCGATTCGCCCACTCTGCCATTTCTTCAAAAGCGGCATTATTTGAGCCTATGTAACAAATACCTGCGTCTGTTGCAGCAATATGGAGTTGCCACGTCCCATGTTTCATGCGCGTCCAATACACTATTTTTTTCTCACTTATCATTTCACTCATCCTTTCGTTTACACTTCTTTTCATTCTCTTCCGTGCAGTCTTATTATAAAAAAGGTTCAGTTACCTTGAAATGATTCTCCTTTGCTTATCATACCGAAAGAATGGCAAATCTTTCGGTAAATGGTGTATGATATTTATAATAACTGGCTACATAGTGTTTATCCATAAGCGCACTCTTAGAAAGTTGAGGAGGATCTACATTGACGAACGATGCTAAATTGCAAAAAGATGCAATGCATATTCTTAAACTGACAAGCAGGACCTTTTATATACCTATAAAATTATTGAATCCCACATTGCGAAAAGCTGTCGGCTCTGCTTATTTGTGTATGCGGGCAATTGACGAGATCGAGGATCATGAACTGATGGAAGCAGATACGAAGCAATTCCTGCTTCAAGAAACGAGCAAACTCCTACAAGATGATTTTAACAACGATGCCTATGAAGAGCTCCTTCGTCCCCATTCAGATATTTTACCTGAAGTATCAATGCGACTTGGTGATTGGCTTGAAGTATGTCCCGATGACGTTCTTGAAAAGGTGAAGGAATCGACGAGTATCATGGCTGGAGGAATGGCCAAGTGGGTTGGAAAAGACTTTGACATTAAGACAAGTGATGACCTGGACGATTATACGTACTATGTCGCCGGCCTCGTCGGTGTCATGCTCTCTGATATTTGGGAAGCATACGACGGAACAAAGACCGACCGTGACTTAGCCATCGGTTACGGACGCGGTCTGCAGGCTGTCAACATGTTACGAAACCAACATGAAGATGCTGACCGTGGTGTACGCTTCATACCGGATGGATGGACACGCGATGACATGTTCACTTACGCAGAAACCAATTTAGCAAAAGCGGACGAGTACATTAAAACAATCAGCACGAAGAACATCCTTGTGTTCTGTAAGATTCCGTTAGCACTCGCAAAAAGTACTTTATCCGCTTTACAAAGTGGACGAGAGAAAATGAACCGAACTGAAGTGGAGTCAACAGTAGCAGCGATTATGAAAGAATGAATTAAAGGAAGACTTGGCGTATAGATGCCGAGTCTTCTTTTATTAGCAACGCAATTACCTTAGCGACTCTTTTTAGTCGACATCTTTCTTACATAGATAAATAGACCGAACGATAAAATAGAAATGATTATACCTGCTAAGCTACTGTTATTGCGTACAGGTTTAAATGTTGCACTTTCTGGTGTTATTTCATAAACGCCTATCGGATTAATTTTAAAACTGCCACCTCCACCTTCATTGCCTGCTCCGTCGCCTCCACCGCCAAATCCATAGCTCACTTTGGCCACTGGTACGACCTTCATCAATCCCACTTCTATCGGATCCCCGTAGACAAGCGAGACATCCCTTTGTTTTGCGAACTTCTTAAATAATGTCTTAACAGATGTTTCAACGTATTCCTTTGGCACTTCTACTTGATTTGAATGATTCATCACCCTGCATTCCCCCTTTCCTACTGATTCGACATGGTAACCTTATATCCCTTGAATCTTCAACGTCTAAAACAGGAAAAGGCACCCTGACAACTTTACATTGTCGGAATGCCTTCAGTTATTTTAGAACTTCCACTATATTCTTTCCGTCCAAGTCCATTTTGTAAATGCGATATTCGGGATTTCGTTTTGCAAATTTCAAGTCGACAAGGAAATAGATCTTTCCGTCTTTCCCTTGTACAGGTTTTGCAGCATATTCCTTCAGGTTCGTCAGTTGAACAGTTTCATCCGACTCCCAATTATAGCTGAACAATTCATATTCAAACGTTCCACTCGAACTTGTACCACCGACTGCCTGGTAAATCATTTCATCACGGTCGGGTAAGACGAGGAAATCATAGATGTCTTCTTCACTTGCAGGATTACTGATGATTTCCTTTTCATTTGGTGCATGAAGCGGAATTTTAAAGATTCGTTGGTAGGATGCGAATAGATCATCGGCTGACTTTGCATCTTCATCATCATTCATTTGAATGTAGACCGATTCATCTGTCGCTGACACTTGTAACGATTGCATACTGTACTTCTGCATTTCTGTATAGCGAGTTTGCTCTCCACTGGTCAGATCATAGCCATGCACGTCAAAATCATGCGGCCGTGCCCCTGTAATCGGGGAGTAATTTGTAAACACATCCGCTTGTAAATAGATAAGCTTATCCGGATTTTTCTTATCAAATGCAAGCTCTGTAATGATTGAATCTGCAGACAAGACCACTTGATCCGTAGCCGTTCTCAATTCGAATAAATGAATTGAACTACCACTTGACGCGTTCAATTCTTTATCAGATACAACGTAAGCAATCACATGCCCGTCTTCGGAAAAACTGATATCCATAATTGTCTGCTCAACAGGTAACTGAACAACAGGCTCTGCGTTCGCACCACTCAAATAAATACCCGCTTTCCCTTTGTCATATTTCACAACTGCCAGTAATCCATCTACCGACACATCAAACAGCTCTGTTAAGCCCTCTTGCTTTTTGTTATCGGGTTTATTGAACATAAAGCCGAGTGCGATAAAGACGACAGTAATTATACCAAGCACACCCGCTAAAATTCCAAATGCTTTCTTATTCATGCTTTCTGCCTCCGTTCCTTAAAAGACCACTATCCAGTATGCCAATCCACTTAAAATGATGGCCATCTGAAAAATCACGACTGCATATGCCCATACAGGTTTTTGTTGCTTCATGAGTCGCAATTGAATCGCATAAGAGATTGCCCATGCCGAAATCGGGAGTAATGTCAGTAAGAACATCGCTGAAAATTCATCGGTGAACCAAAGCATCGCCCATACAAAGAACAAACTGACGAATACGACAAAAATCCCTGTCGTTATATTGATGAAATGCAGCCACTTCATACCGCTCCCTGCCAATTGATCCTTTGCAGGGTAATCATAAATCGTCGTGCGGTAGACAAGAAGAATGCCCAACAGCAAAATGAGACACGCGATAATTGTGAGTCCGACTGACAGCCGATTGTCCAAGTCTGTCGCAAGCAGCAGACCATAGAAGAAGATGAACAAGTGGACGAGCAATAGCCCATTCATCCACAGGCGGCGGTTTAACGAAGTGACAGGACGTACTGTCACATAAAGAATTGCAGCGCTGACGATAACAGCGGCAACAAGCCAGATAATATGCGCATCTCCCATGACAAACAACTGACTTGCATACACACTATAGGCGTATAACAGAGATGCTACAGCGAGTCCCAACATCATGCCTTTGCGTTTCGGATACATCGCTTCTTGCAACTGATTACCGACTTCCTGTTCAGTTCCGAAATTTGTCATAGCTGTTCGCATAGCCTCCTCTTCCGAATAGCCCTCATTCTTATAGTCAATGAACGAGCACTCCAAATGCGAGAGCAATTCTTCATATAAATCTTCACGTTCTTCCCGGTTGCAGTCCGTTTGGCGAACGATACCGGTAACAAATCGTTCAAACGCAGGTTTCATATCAAACCTTCCGTGCTTTTCCGCACAAGCCCAGTCATCCATTTCCAGTTTTCCTGTTTGCTTTGCAAAGCAGTTCCACCTTCATCCGTCAGGCGGTAATATTTTCGTCTCCCACCTTCGCCTTCTTGCCAATAAGAAGTAACCCACTCTTTCTTTTCCAGACGCTTCAATGCAGCATACAGCGTTCCTTCACCCATTTCATACGTATCATCACTTAGTTCTTTCAGCACTTTCACAATTTCGTATCCATACAAATCCCGCTTCGCAATTAATGACAAGAGGATTAAATCAATACTGCCTTTCATCATTTCATTATCCATATAAACCCACCTCTTTTTTACATCGTATCACGTGGTACAACGCAATGCAATGTATATCATTAAAAAAAGCAGGCACCTTGACAATCATCCTGTCAGAGTGCCTGCAATTACTATCATTAGAACATTTTTGTCGTCCAGTTTTCACCGTTCCAAATATCCGTCACGACACCTTCATAGAAATCCGGTTCGTGAGAAATGAGTAGAACGCTGCCTTTGTATTCCTTTAAAGCACGTTTTAATTCGTTTTTAGCATCGACGTCAAGATGGTTTGTCGGCTCATCTAGCACAAGCAAATTCGTTTCTCGATTGATCAATTTGCATAACCGTACTTTCGACCGTTCTCCCCCGCTCAATACTTTCACTTTACTTTCGATATGCTTCGTCGTCAGTCCGCATCGGGCAAGTGCCGCACGCACTTCATATTGAGTGAAATGCGGGAACTCTTCCCACACTTCTTCGAGACAAGTATTGTTGGAATCTGTTTTCGACTCCTGTTCAAAGTATCCAATTTCCAAATGATCGCCAAGTTCGACGGATCCTGCAAGAGACGGAATTTCGCCAAGGATACTTTTCAGCAATGTCGTTTTTCCGATGCCGTTTGCACCAGACAGCGCAATCTTTTGACCGCGTTCCATTGTCAATTCCAACTCCCTGGACAATGGCTCATCATATCCGATAATCAGATCTTTCGTTTGGAATAAATACCTGCCGGGCGTCCTCGCTAACTTGAAGTCAAATTGCGGTTTCGGCTTTTCGGCATCCAGTTCAATAATCTCCATTTTGTCTAATTTCTTCTGGCGTGACATAGCCATACGGCTTGTTGCGGCATTCGCTTTATTGCGTGCTACGAAATCTTTCAAGCTCGAGATTTCTTTTTGTTGCTTCTTAAAAGCCGCTTCCACTTGCTGCTTTTTCATCTCATGCACACGAAGGAATTCGTCATAATCTCCTGGATAGCGTGTAATCTGCTGATTCTCCATATGATAAATCAGGTTAATAACACTGTTTAAGAATGGGATATCATGCGAAATGAGTATGAATGCATTATCATAGTTCTGCAAATAATTCCGCAGCCATTCAATATGCTCCACGTCCAAATAGTTTGTTGGTTCATCGAGCAACAGAATGTCAGGTTTCTCCAGCAACAGTTTGCCAAGAAGTACTTTTGTCCGCTGCCCACCACTTAAATCATTCACATCGCGGTCCAAGCCAAATTCATCTAGTCCGAGACCATTCGCTACTTCATCGACTTTCGAATCGATAATGTAAAAGTCGTTATTCGTTAAATCATCTTGCATCTGCCCTGTTTCTTCAAGCAGTTTCTCCAATTCATCCGAATCGACTTCGCCCATCTTGGCGAACAGCATATTCATTTCCGTCTCGATATCATAAAGATATTGAAAAGCGGTACGCAATACGTCACGAATGCTCAAACCTTGCTTCAAGACGACATGCTGATCTAGATAGCCAACACGGACTCTCTTCGCCCAGCCAACTGTTCCAGCGTCCGGTTCCAGCTTGCGCGTGATGATATTCATGAACGTGGATTTCCCTTCGCCATTCGCACCAACAAGACCGATATGCTCGCCCTGCAATAGACGGAACGAAACGTCATCGAAAATCGCGCGATCCCCGAAGCCGTGACTTAAATTTGTTACTGTTAATAAACCCATATATTTTACACCTTATCCTTCATTCAGAATGATTCTTTTTTAACGGCTATCTCCGCAATGCGGATAACCGAATCCATTCTATAGTATATCGGCAATTGCTCGATACGGATAGAGATTAAATCAATAATTCCCCAATCTCTTTCCAGTAATCATTCAAATCTCGCTCAACACTTGTAATGTTACGAGCACATGGTCTACGAACTCTTCTAACTCCCCCATATTCCCTTCGTTGATTTTCTGCTTGAATCGGACATCGATAACATCCAAATAGCCTTTCAGCTCTTGTCCATACACACAGCTCACTGTTTGTTTTAAGCGAACGTCTTCTTCCCAGATGGCAAGTACTGCTTCTTTCACTTCTCTACATTGATCATCGATATTATTTATCGGCTTAGTGATTCGCAATGCAACAAGACAGCCAGGATTTCCGTCTGGCGCTTCCAGTATTTCATCCGCCAGTTCCTGTAGAGAAGCTTCCAATATAATCTCTGCAGATAAATCCCGTTGTCCTTGCAGTTCAAATTGAATCGCAAACTTCCTTGCTAGCACAGCAAAATCCATCTGGTCGATGCGATTTACAATCGTGATTTTACGATCCAGATTATCTAAATCATATAGATGATTTTCAAAAGCGACTTTTAGATTGTCAAACACGGTCGGGTCATACATGTGAATACCTCCGATGAAAGTTCATACTCTAATTCCTTTGTATCAGTATAGCCGTGAACAGTAAAGTGAAACTGTAGCGCGAAGTAAATTTACGCTATACGGTTTGAGTCCAATTACGATATAGTGATAGCAAAGAGAACTCGAAAAAACATTTGCAGAAAGGATGTATTTGAATGAAAAGAAGATGGCTCTCCGCATTATTCGTATTATCGATTATTTTAGTCACAGGCTGTACGAAAGAAGAACCGGCAACACCTGACGATAGATTGCAAGAATACGTAGCGCTTTGGCAAAATAACGACTTTACAAAGATGTACAATGAATATTTGACCGGAGGAACGACAGCGACTTTTAATACGGATCATTTCATTGACCGGCAGGAAAAGTTACAAAAAGATCTTGGAATTGAAAACATAATCGTTACATACGATCCACCGGCAGCGGATAAAGAATGGAATACAGAAGAGCCAGCACCATTCACTGTCCATATATCCATGGATACTGCAGCAGGACCGTTAGCATTTGATAAGGAATTGGTGATGCTCCATGAATTACGTGAGGAAGAAGAGAATTGGTATGCCGAATGGGATCCTTCATTCATCTTGCCTGGACTTGGCACAAAAGAAACTGTCGGCATATCAACGATTTTATCCAAACGTGGAGAGATTGTTGACCGGAATGGTTTGCCAATCGCGATCAATGGAGCTGGCTATGAAATCGGTCTAGTACCTGAAAGATTCACGGACAGTTCAAACAAACAGGTGGTTGCTGATCTTCTCGGCGTATCCACGGATTATATCGATAAGCAATTGAATCAAAGCTGGGTGAAACCTTCTTATTTCGTACCGCTCAAAGTCTTATCCAACACAAAGAAAGATTTGGTCGATCGACTCATTGAATTGCCAGGCGTGACGTACCAGAAATCTGAAATGCGGGAATATCCTTTCGGTGAAGCTTTGGCACATGTTTCAGGGTACGTTGGGAAGATTACGGCTGAACAATTGGAAAAACTTGAGGGCAAAGGATATACCGAAACCGATCTAATCGGCAGACAAGGCTTGGAACGCGTACTGGAAGAACGACTTCGCGGGCAGGATGGCATTCGTATCTATATGAAAGAAGCGGAAGCAGGGGCTACACCGATTACCATTATCGAGCAGCCTGCTAAAGACGGGGAAATCATTTCATTGACGATTGACGCCAAATTGCAGAAGGCATTATTTGACTCCATGAAAGGTGAACCGGGTGCAAGTGCGGCAGTCGATCCACAAACAGGCGAGACATTGGCACTTGTAAGTTCTCCTAGTTTTGACCCGACGGAGTTCATGCTTGGTGTCAGTTCAGCACGATACAACGAACTTGCCGAAGATCCATTGAAACCTTTGTTCAACCGGTATGCAGCTTCATACGCTCCTGGATCGACATTAAAACCAATCACAGCTGCGATTGGCATGGAAATCGGCAAACTGAACCCTGAGGAAGGATTGAATATAACCGGAAGAACGTGGCAAAAAGACGCCTCGTGGGGGAATTATCGCGTATCGAGATTGCATCCTGAAGCACCGAATCCTATCAACTTGAACAATGCGCTCATCTACTCAGATAATATTTATTTTGCGCAACAAGCTCTGGCAATGGGTCGCCAGACATTCATCGATGGATTGACACGGTATGGATTTGGAGAGGACATCCCTTTCATTCTCAACATCGCTTCTTCACAGATTTCAAATGACGGAAAGATTAGCTCAGAAGGACAGCTTGCCGATACATCATTCGGTCAAGGGCAGATGCTGACAAATATTGTGCATCTGGCGGCGATGTATGAACCGATTGTTAACGGTGGCACGATGTATAAGCCGACACTTCTGCTTGAAGATAAGCATAGTGAAGTTTGGAAAGACGGATTACTTTCGAAGGAAAACGCACAGATTTTACGCACGAACTTGCGGGATGTTGTCGTCAAAGGCTACGCTCAATCTGCAAACCTTCCTACCATTGCATTTGCTGGGAAAACGGGGACTGCAGAACTAAAAGCAGCGGGCGCAGACAGAGGCCATGAAAACGGATTTTTCGTAGCATACGACTCCGATGATCCAGCATATATCATCGCGATGATGATTGAAGGTATCGAAGATGAAGGCGGAAGTAACTATGTCGCCGCCATGGTCGCCGATGCGGTAACACTCCATAGAGGACAATAACAAAGCAAAGCGGCCAGGAGTAATCTCCGGCCGCTTTACTCATTTCTTACTCTTCATCACTTCCACGGTATCTCTTATAAGGCAGCACATTCCATGTACGGTAATCAAAATCGTCGGCCCGGAGCACTTTCGGAATGTCTCCAAGAATTTTCGTTGCGACATTCAACTCTTTCTCCGCTTCTTCCTTGTCTTGATACATGAACTCATCCGATGCTGACTTTGGCGCCTGTTTCACTTTCTCCTTTAGATCTTCTACAACCATCTGTTGCTGATGATGTAGAGTCTCACGCGCATCCATCACCCACTCAGGTTGCAAATTGCGGTTCGTATCCCCAACACTCGTATACTCGTCGAAAATGTCCTGATAGATTTTATTTGCATTTGCCCGCACATCTAAGTTTACTGCCTCTAGATCCCGGTTTGTCAGCTCCTCGACCGTCAAAGGATTTGTGCGTTTGGGTCCTCCGAGCCTTGTCCTGTTTAAATAGAACGGGAAAATGCTCTTGATTGTCTTTCCTACTGGAGAGATTGCGTTCTCAAATTCATCCAACCCTTTCGGCTGGACGCCTTGTATTGCAATCCTCGCTGATTCCGGACGCACGATTTCCTTTGGTGGCATGATTCCGTGCCGTAGCATCTCCCTTATCCCTGTACCAGATATGTTGATGCGGTACTGTTCATCATGTGGACAAGATTGTTCCGTCGCTTGCGTATCGCATCTCGTACAATAAAACACTTCGTGAAACAACCGGATATCGATACCAAGCTCTTCAGGTTTGAATTGGTCAAAGATCGTGTGGCTCGCATATTTATCATAATAATCCCCTATTCCTGCATGATCCCGCCCAATAAGCGCATGTGTACAGCCGTAATTCTTCATAATTAGTGCATGCAAAACCGTTTCCCGCGGACCTGCAAAAATATAGGTGACACGAAGCGGAGCTAGAATCGATCTGCCCTTCGGATAATAGGTTTCTAGCACACTACGATAAGAAAGCATCCGGAACTCATGACGTGTATACTCCCTCTTTGCCATCTCTACAAGAGGTTGCAAAAGTAACCCATCAATTTCTTCGACGGCACTGAAAAAGTCCCCTTAGGCAGATCATCGCGAGAATGAAAACGACTTGTCGTTTTCCATTCTCGCTTTTTTCATCTTGGAAGCCGTGGATTTCCGTTCCAGGCAGACGCTTTCCGCGGGCACGGCTTCAATCTCCTCGTCACTGCGTTCCTGCGGGGCTTTCAGCTCGCGCTGTTCCCGCTGGAGTCGCTGCCTTCCACTCCAATCCACTACAATCTATTTCGAAAATAATCACTTTAACCCCTAAAAATCACGGTCCATTTCCTATATACTAAAATTAAGTAAATGTAGGTGGTGCGCCCAATGATTTCAAACCAGGAAACCCTAAATTTAAGTCCTTACATGGCGATTTATGATATCGTCGTGCCGAAAGATAATATGCTTCGCCAAATAAATGAACTTGTTGATTTTTCCTTTATTTTAGAAGAGCTTAAAACCAAATACTGCTTGGATAATGGGCGTAAAGCAATTCCGCCCATCCGTATGTTCAAATACTTATTATTAAAAGCTATCTTTGATGTATCTGATGTTGACTTAGTGGAACGCTCCAGATACGACATGTCCTTTAAATACTTTCTAAATATGGCTCCAGAAGATGACGTCATCGACTCAAGTACCCTTACAAAATTCCGTAGACTACGTCTCAAAGACGTCGGTCTTTTAGATATGTTAATCAAGAAGACGGTTGAAATCGCACTTGAAAAGAAAATCATTAAGAGTAATACAATCATTGTGGACGCAACACATACCAAGGCACGTTACAATCAGAAATCACCGATAGAATTCCTACAAGAAAAGTCGAAGAATGTCCGAAAAGCTGTCTATAAAATTGATGAATCAATGAAAGATAAATTCCCTGCGAAGTCCACTTCTAACGAAGTGGATGATGAATTGGCATATTGTGAAAAAGTCATTGAGGCAATTGAAAATGAACCACAAATCTCTCAAGTACCAGCCGTTAAAGAACGACTAAATACATTAAAGGAAATAGTGGGGGATACTCAACATCATCTTCAATATTCCGTTGATTCCGATGCACGTGTAGGTCATAAATCAGCGGACTCCTCTTTCTTCGGTTATAAAACGCATATCGCTATGTGTGATGAGAGAATTATTACAGCGGCAACCGTAACGACAGGCGAAAAAAGTGATGGACAGTACTTACAGGAATTAATCGAGAAAAGTAAAGCGACTGGAATGAAGATTGATACAGTATTAGGAGACGCTGCATATTCTGGAAAAGATAATCTAATTTATACAAATCAAGAACAAATTCAATTAATCGCTAAACTCAATCCCATCGTTACAACCGGAGGACATGCGAAAGAATTTGATTTTAATAAAGATGCGGGAATGTTTGTATGCCCGGCCGGGCATATGGCAACTCGAAAAGCCCGCACGGGCAAGAAGGGACAAAAGAGGAACCAAACAATGACGTTTTATTTTGATGTTGAAAAATGTAAAACGTGTCCATTGAGGGAAGGTTGTTACAAGGAAGGAGCTAAAAGTAAAACGTATTCCGTATCGATCAAGTCCACGGAACATGTAGAACAGGCAGCCTTTCAGGAAACAGAGGAATTTAAAAGGCTTGCACGAAATCGATATAAAATCGAAGCGAAAAATAGTGAGTTGAAAAATCCGCATGGGTACGATCAGGCCCAATCAGCGGGTTTATTTGGCATGGGCATCCAGGCCGCGACTACCATATTCGCAGTCAATCTGAAACGGATAATAAAACTGGTGAACGAAAAAGAATGAAAATAAAGGTAGAAAAGAGGCACTTTCTGTTCAGATTTGAACAGAAAATGCCTCTTTTTCATTCCGAAAAACTTCTTTATCTAAAAAACGTAAGTTTTTCAGTGCCCTCAATTTCTTCCAATGCGTTTTTATGAATGTATTCATGACCTCGATGCAAAGGGTTTGCACCTGTTATGAAACCTGCGGCAGAACGGAACTTTTTCACCTCATAAAATTCATGCCATGTATCTTTTGGTTCCAACCTAAGCTTTTCAAATGGTCCCCAATCGATGCGTTGCAATAATCGAATCGGGCCAGCTAGCGCGGTATCTCCCATCCTTCTATAAATGGCATCGACTCCCGGATGATTGCGGTCTGTTGTGCCGAACAAGTGGGAAGCCCTGTATTCTTTATCATAAGCAAAGATGTCTTCCAGTTGTAAAATGGCTACCGGTTCGTTATTTTCATCAGCAAGCGTCACTTCGTCTCCAACAGTTAATGTAGCTATAATTTCTCTATTTTTGGAACCTGTCGGCGCGAAACTGAGCGGCACCGGCCAAACGGTACCGTTTGAGAGGCGGCCTTTTTCAAGCACAGATTTATAATCTTTTTCGTTCATAAAACCATCATTAGGCGACAAAACTCCTGTCGCAATCATCTCCAGTGTTATAACCGCTTCCATATCAACCATAATCACTGGCAATTGTCTCGCTCTTTTTAAATCGGCATCCCGTTCTTTTCCTAACACAACCTTGTCCACTAACTTGCCGCCATGGGGCTGTTGCGGGTATGACGCAAACTTGTTTTCCGTTGCATTTACCATTCATACGCCTCCTTATCCTATTCAACTAGTCTATTTTAAAAGTGACCATTCTATTCTGAATGTTAACATACTTTATGGGCAGTTACGTAAGGAGTTTTCAGATTTCAATATTAAAATAAAAAAAGACGCACGATAAAATCATGCGTCCAGCATTTCTATTAATTTGATTCAAAGTTCAACAAAAACCGCCACCTGCAAACGACGCTCCAACGATGATCAATAAAATAAACAGCACGACAATCAATGTAAATCCGCTGCCTTCGTTACCACAATGTCCTCCAACATTTCCTGACATTCTCAACACCTCCAGAGCCCTTGATGATGTTAGTTTATGCCGTAATATGATTACGTAAAGGGCGAACACCCAAATTCCAACGGGATACTTGTTTTGCAACTTGACAGAACATTGGAATTTATATATAGTGACGACTGACAGGCTTTGAGTGAAATCGGATACAAGTGTCGGAGGTATACATATGAATCAATTCAAACCAGGTGACACTATCAAACTAGGACTAGTCGTGTTTGCACTGTTTTTCGGGGCTGGAAATATGATTTTCCCTCCTTTGGTCGGACAGCAAGCAGGGACGGCGGCATGGATGACAATCGCAGGTTTTCTTTTGACAGGCGTTGGGCTACCTTTCCTTGGTGTCGTCGCAGTCGCAAGAAGTGGGGACCAGCTAAGCGATTTGGCCGGTAAAGCCCATCCGTTATTCGGCATCGTCTTTACAGTCGCGGTCTATTTGTCAATTGGACCACTTTTCGGAATTCCACGAACAGCGACTGTCGCGTTCGAAATTGCGGCTTCCCCATTCGTTTCAGCTTCTTACGAAAACTTGACATTAATGCTATTTACAATCTTATTTTTCGGCGTCACCGCATGGCTTGCATTAACGCCGAACAAAATAGTCGACCGTATTGGTAAGATATTGACGCCGATCCTTTTAGTAATCGTCGCTACGATTGTCATAATTGGCATTTTAAAGCCTGCTGGCGTGAGCGGCCCACCGCAAGCTGAATATCTGACTAATCCTTTTGCAAGCGGGTTCATTAAAGGCTACCTGACAATGGATGCGATTGCAGCGCTTGTATTTGGTATCATTGTCATTAATGCTATTAAGGCAAAAGGGATTACGGATAGGAAAGTCATTACAAAATTGACGATGAAGTCCGGTTTTATCGCTGTCACCGGGCTGAGCCTAGTCTATATCGGGCTGGCATACTTAGGAATGACGAGTCGGACGGTCGCACCGGATGCTGAAAACGGTGGCATCATCTTGGCAAAACTTGCCTATGAATTGATGGGAACTAACGGTCAATTATTGCTTGGAGCAGCTGTACTTCTTGCGTGTCTGACAACTTCAGTCGGCCTTGTGTCAGCATGTGCTACATTTTTCTCAATGACATTCCCGAAGATTTCTTACAAATGGGTAGTACTCGTTATAAGCATTTTCAGCACATTCATTGCAAATATTGGATTGACGCAACTTATCTCGATTACACTGCCAATCCTTATCGGGATCTACCCGTTAGCAATTGTCCTAATCTGCTTGAGTTTCTTCCATTCTTTGTTTAAAGGCTATCCATTTGTCTATTTGTTCGCGCTAGCAGGAGCAGGCGTTATCGGATTCTTCGATATGCTGAAGGAGTTTGGAATCATAATTGCTCCTGTCACACGCATCCTGACTTATCTTCCCCTTTACGAAGAAGGAATCGGATGGATTGTACCTGCCATCCTATTGGCAGTCGTCGGCTACATTTACGGTTTGACTACGCACACAAAGAGACGGCAAGCGCCTAGACAGTAACCTGTCCAAGGCACTTGCCGCTTTTTGTCTTTATCCCATTTGTTTGATAATATGTCTTCCACCATAGACGATCCGTTCAATCGTCCCATCTTCACCTGCAATAAACTGAAGAATATCCGAGTCATCTTGTTCTGCGACAAAGATATTATTCCCTATATACTGCAGCCGTTTAAATGCCCCATTGGATTCGACACCGAATAGACCATTTCTTCTTTGTGCAATGACATGCATCCCTTCACCGGAAATATAGACACCTTCATAGGTAACAAGTTCTTCATCGCTGATAGGTACTGTTTCCACTTTGAAGGGAGATGTCTCATATTCTCTAGCATGAATGCTGTTCAACGCTCCCATAAGGATATCCCCCGCAGACACATCCGCGACATTTGTCAAAATGACACCCGCAAGTTTCTTATCGGGAATGGCACACATAAAGGAAGAGACACCCTTTAACCCGCCCCCGTGACTGATTAGTTTGGAACCGAAATAGTCAGGGATGATGCGTAATCCATAGCCATAACATCTGCCCGGTTCATATTCGATATGCGGCGTCATCATCTGCTCGACACTTTCTTTGGATAAAATGCGCTTTTCATTGATCGTCCCTTCATTCCAGAAAAGCTCCAAATAACGGATTATGTCATTTGCGGTCGACTTCAAATAGCCAACTGCTCGCATCGATGGTGCATCCCACCAGATTGGCGCTTCATAAACGTCCGATCCATCTTTTGTTTTCATATAGAGCGTTGTGACATTGTCCGTCGTGTCCAACCGATTCATATCGAAAAAGCTTCTTGTCATGCCGGCCGGTTCTAAAATATGCTGTTCGATGAAGGACTCATAAGATTGACCGCTCACCCGGTGGATAATGATACCAAGTAACCCATAAGAGTCGTTGGAATAACTGTAATAATCTCCGGGCTTTCCGAGCCATTCGAATTCATCATTCGCCATGAAAGCGAGCATTTCATCGTACGTTTCGATATGCGGTCCAGGATTATTGAGTAAATCTAGTCCGTAATCTTTTGAAGACGGATCTTTTTCGATGCTGTTTTTGCGTGCATAGACATGTGTTGCAAGCGGTGGATAGCCAGAAGTATGGGTCATCAGATGATGGATGGTAATCTCGCTTGCTTGTGATTTCGTTTTCAACTCCGGGAGATACGAAACAATTGGGTCATGTACCGACAGTTTTCCAGCTTCTTGCAACTTCATAATTCCAACGCAAGTAAAAGATTTTGTCATGGATGCAATGCCAAAGACAGTGTCCCCATTTACTGGAAGCTGCTCTCTCACATTTCTGAACCCGAAATTCTTATCAACAATCGTCTTATTATTTTCAGCAACCTCAAGCATCGCACCAGGTATGAGTTCTTTAGTGATAAATGTCTGCGCCTGCTCTTCAAATCCAACTTTCATGTAAACGCCCCTTTACTAGAAGTCCTAAAAGTATGTATAACGACTGAATCTTCGCCATATAGCAATATTCGCTATTATTTCAGTTTCCCCTGCTAAAACGAAAAAGAAATTACTCATCGATGAACCAAGCACAACATGTGAACTAGATTCGATTCTGGATTAAGAAAGACGCTATTACTCTTGTCGTATAAGCAAGTATAAAAAAGTCCCAGGAAGAGGTATACTTCCCGAGACTTTTCACTATTTCACCACTGTCAAACGGTATAATGATTGATTGTTATCAACTCCATGTAAAGTTACTACAAACGGCTCCACATCACATGGCAGTACTTTCATACCTTTTCTTGAGAGTGTTTTATATACCTCTTCTGTTATAACGATGTCATCACCAGTACTTTGCTGCTGTACGCGCGCTGCCATATTTACTGTCCTGCCGAAATAATCAAGCACGTCATTTGCATTGACAGCTATGACAGGACCTGCATGAAAACCAACTTTGATGGACACTGGATGCGACAACGTTTCATTCAGATCAGGCATTTGTTGTTGAATGGCAATCGCCGCATCCAGCGCATCTTCATTTTTAATAAATACCGCCATAACGGAGTCTCCTATCGTTTTTACGATAGACCCGTGGTGTGTAGAAATTTGCTTTTCAAGATAATCAAAATGTCGTTTAACGTCAGCGTAGGCAAGCGAGTCACCGATTTCCTCATATAAACGGGTTGAGTCTTTTAAATCGGTGAACATTACTGTCAATGTACTGACACCAATCTCAATACCGGGGGCAAGTACTTCAGCCGGCAATAGATTCCGGAATAACTGCAAGGATGTTACTTCCCTGGCGGTCAATGCAAATGAATCCCAATCCACTTTTTCAACCGCCAATACAATCTCTTCTTCTGATTCATTGATGATTCTAAATTGCTGCGCCTGATTGAATCTTTCTCCGACGAATCCTAAGGAATTATAAATGATCACCTGCTCTTGTAAGTCCTCGACATTTCCAAGTTGCACCTGTAAATTATCTTTTAACACCCGCATGCGTAGATTTTCCGTCATCGGTGTCCAATCAACAACCTTCTCTTCATTCGGTCCGATACGGAACTGCCCGACAATATGTGGTGAATTAAACGGACCATTTAAGCAAAATACTTCATTACTCACTTTTCGGATACTTGGATGGACTGTAAATATCATTTCTATATATTTATCGAAATCCATCTCGAAATCGACTCCACATAAATCACAATGGACAGTCGTTTTCACCAGTCTCAAGCTTGTCACTCGATTTTTAGGAACTCGGCAATTTGGACACATCATATTCCATTCATAATTTACGAGCCCGACTTCATTGGCCAGCAGAAAAAGTTCAATTGTTTTTCCACGGTCGAATCCAAAATCCTCCGCCCATTTGTAGGGCTGTAGCTTTTTGACAAGATCATCCGGAGCCATTCGCAACGTGAATAGTAGACGTTCAATCATCCGTTGTTCATCTAGGATTTCGCCTAATTGTTTAGCCAGCTCAGTCAATCGCTTTTCATCCACTTGCGCTAATGGTGTAAAATGTGCTGTTTTCCGATAATTCTTTTCCGTTTTTTCAAACATACTTACATAATTGAACATCTTTCGCAATTGAGGAAGCGTCTCTATATGCAACGCAGCTTTACCGAAGAGATTCTGATAGGTAAACCGACCGTCCAGCTTCATGATTGTATGATTTTCATTTACTTTTTCGACGATTACTTTCCAGATGACTCGTTTTAATGGTCCTTTTGTATAAATTCGTTCAACGGAGTAATGTGACTCATTCACCCATTCGAACACATTTTCAATCCATTCAATCGGCACTACGCCGAAAGCCGTCGCTTTTCCTTTTCGTATAATCTGCTTCGCGTCTTTTTGAAAGGGAGTAAAATTCACGGCAAACAAGCCGGCGTATCGATTTAACTGGTTTGTATCCGCTACCGCTTCCCATACTTCATGGACAGGCAAACCGAACTCCCTTTTTTCAGTAAATTTGTATGTTTTATCCACCGTTGCGGTTCACCTAACCTTCTTTGAACTGATCACGGATTGCAATGAACTTCTCAATATGTTCCAGAAATAACTTAACAAGAAATGGATCGAACTGGTGTCCCGATTGCTCCGACATATAGTCAATAATCTTCTCAAGCGGCCACGCTTTTTTATAAACTCGATCACTTCCAAGTGCGTCGAATACATCCGCAATCGCTGTAATTCGTCCAAACAAATGAATATCTTCACCTGCCAGGCCGCGTGGATACCCGGTACCATCCCATCGTTCGTGATGCTCATATGCAATTAACGCAGCTGTTTTTAGCAGTGCCCTTTGTGACTTGCGGAACACTTCATAACCAATTAGCGTATGGGTTTTCATCTCTTCAAATTCCAAATCTGTCAATTTCCCTGGTTTTAAAAGAATCCTATCCGGAATTGCCACTTTTCCGATATCGTGCATCGGTGAAGCATATTTCAACATCTTAGCTTGTTTATCAGGTACACCTGCCAAGCTTGCAAGTAAATAGGAATATTGTGCAACACGTTTCACATGATAACCTGTTTCAAGCGAACGACTTTCACCGATTTCCCCCATCGTCGTTATCATTTCTTTTTGTGTTTCTACAAGTTCTTCGCGCAAAATGAACGCTTCTAACGACTTTCCCGCATAAGTAGATGCAAACGTGAGGTATTCTTCATCTTGCGGTGTGAATTGCTCCGAATCACTCTTTTTATTAATCGCTTGGAAAGCGCCAATCACTGTTCCTTCGCTATTTCTAAACGGTATACATAATAGTGACTTCGTTTTGTAACCTGTTTTGCGGTCAATTGCATCGTTGAACCGAGGATCCGCATATGCATCCAATACACGAATGGTTTCCTCTGTCTGGATGCTAAGTCCGACGATTCCACTACTCTCATCCACCGTAACCTTTTCCAGTCCATGACCCGCGACTGTCCAAATACTCTTCTCAGTCGGTTCATGCA
This sequence comes from Sporosarcina oncorhynchi, assembly GCF_033304615.1. Classification (GTDB taxonomy): domain Bacteria; phylum Bacillota; class Bacilli; order Bacillales_A; family Planococcaceae; genus Sporosarcina; species Sporosarcina oncorhynchi. The sequence goes on from NZ_CP129118.1 coordinate 2,615,331, forward strand.
ACCATACGGAGCAACGGTCGGCATTCACCATCTTCTGCCCAAGATCCGCCAATACCTGAAGAATATTATGTATATTCGTTTCCAACGACATTTTCGTCATATATTCAAAAATCATTGCCAGCATCTTATCTGCCCGGCGTTCTAAATCGAATTTCTCATCGTTACTGTCTTGCGAAAAAGGCATTTCAACGATTCCTTCCCTTATTAAAATAGTTTACCCTTCCCTTGTTACTATTTTATCACTTATAATGATAGAAACATACATTTTTTCTCACCACCACAATCTTTTATAGCCAGAATGGAGCATGTTTGATGGGCATTTTCTCATACTTATTAGCCGGTCATCTCGTCGGTGATTATCTCCTTCAGACGAACTGGATGGCTGTAAACAAAAGAACGAACTGGCTTGCATTGATTGTGCATAGTGCAGTCTATACAATTTGCATCACTCTAGCGTTATTCATCGGTTCTGGGGATTTTCCCATCGCTGCAATCCTACTTGTATTTGTAAGTCATATTTTTTTGGACAGACATCGGTTCGTCGCCTGGTGGGCAAAGAGCATCATGAGTGTCGATGAAAAGAAGGCCGGTTGGCTACTCATAATGGTAGACCAAACTTTTCACATTCTACTCTTAGCTGTCGTGGGACATTTCTGGTTTACTTGACAGATAAAAAAGGCAGCTCCTTTACAAACGCAAAGGGGACTGCCTTTCACTCTTCAATCGTTGGTTTTATTGACTTTCTATCAGAGGCTATTTTATCCAACTGGATCGTTATGTTCCGGATCGATGATTCAGTTAGATTTATTTTCCCATCTGTATGTTGCTCTTTCCACACTTTCACATTTTCCCGATATAATACATTTGAGAATCCGTATATATCGATATCTTTTTTTAGGGCTTCTTCGTATGTTTTCATAATTTCTTTTTCAGCTTCTTCTATTACATGCTTTCTTATCTCTTGATAAGAAACTTCTCCTACTATAACACTGACATAGACAGTCATGTTGACATTAATATCAAACCTTGCGTCCCCTGTGCCTAAAACCGGCTTAATCTTCCTATTTACTTTCTCAATGATTGCCGAAATATACTCCCCGTTCGACAATTTAAAAGTGAGCTGTCCTCTCTTCGTATCGTTGGACATCCACTGAAGTCCTCTAGCCTTATCATCCAGTATTTCCCCTTGTAATCCTTTCGGAGTTACAACCGCTACCCCATTTACGGAAATCGAATTAATTGTTTCCTTCGAGGACTTCCAATTATCGATTAACGTGACAACCGGGATCTTCGCTTCGTACCCCGGCTCATTCATATCGATGATAAGTCTGCGAATATCGATAGGTTCAACATAGGATTCCTGTTTAAAAGAGTTTTCAGGGTCCGACAGTTTGGACAGGGAAACGGTTTTATTCAACACCGGTTTTACCAATAACACCTCTTCCACAGAATCTTTTGTTGCGTAGACCCATATCTTATATCGGGTTTCTCTAAAGCGAATAAATGTGTCTATTATTGGACTAAGCTTTGTATTTTTCAATACTTCTTCAGATACGACTAAGTAAGATAAATGGCCCCAATATACTTTTTCATCCATCGAATGATACAAATTATGAATGGCTTCATCTATCGTTTCGCCCGTTTCATAACCGACTTCAGCTTGCGGAAGATCGGATGGTGGCATTTCCGATTTCGCGGTATTTGCAAAACTGATAATTTGCGCGTACACTTCATATTTTCCGTCTTTGTAATCGACACCCATTCCGTGTATATACAACATGCGCTCCGGTTCATCAACATCCCAGCAGCCTGAGAGAAGGACAAGCGGTAAAAGTATAATCACCCAAAATTTCCTATTCATTTTTCAGCCTCATTGCTACGTGTTTTATCTTTCGTATTCAACTGCTCGGGACGTCTAGTATATTGGGAAGGGGTTAAGCGAAAGATCGCTTTCTTTATCGTGCTCCAGCTTGGATTAGTTGTAATGCTTATATAAGGTACGCCGAATATACGGATGTTGGACAAATAGATAATGGTAAAATACAGAGACATGAAAAATCCGAACAATCCTAAAAATGATGTCAGCAGGATGAATACAATGCGTAACACCGAGACAGCCATTACTAGCGACTGATTGACCAATGTAAATGCGGCGATCGTTGAGGTCGCAATAATAACAATCATGGCCGGACTCGTGATGCCCGCCCGAATGGCTGCATCTCCAATAATTAACCCGCCCACTACGCCGATTGTTCCTCCAAGCGCCGTTGGCAACCGCAAGCCCGCTTCACGGAATAGCTCAAACATGATGAGCATAATGAGCATCTCAAGCGCTGAAGGTAACGGAAGCTCTGTGTTCGCTTGCACAATTGTCGCCAATAACTGAAAAGGCAACTGATTTTGATGAAACGTCGTCAACGCTAGCCAGAATGCGGGCAATAATAAGCCAATTACCATTCCTCCCAAACGCAAAATCCTTTCAAGTGAGCTGAAGATCGATGGTGTTTCAAAATCATCACTTGTTTTTAAAAGAAGAAATAGGTCCACTGGCGTTATGATTGCATAAGCAACTCCATCAACTAATATGATAAAACGTCCTCTGACAAGTGCCTGTATGACATTGTCCGCTCGGCCAGTTGTATCATTGAACGGGAACAATTTTGAATTTCTATTGACTCTTTCCATCAGAAAGTCTCCACTGAAAATGATATCCGCATCTACTTTCTTTAATTGCTTTTTGATGCCATAGAGTATTTCCTTACTTGCGATGTCATCAAAATAAAGTAACGCTACAGCTGTTTTGGAACGGCGACCTAATTCGAATTTCTCAACACATAACGAATTAGTAGGAAGCCTTTTTCGTATCAATGCGATATTTACAGAAATATCCTCGATGAAATTGTCTCGTGGCCCTTTGACGGGAACGCCTAATTTTGTTTCCTCGGGCTTGCGATTCGGTTTTTGGGAAATATCGCTCGCATAGAGCAGTTCAGTTTCCACAAAATACAAAATTAGCTGACCAGAGTAAACGAGCGTGATGATTTCCTCTTCTATATCGACTACTTTCAAATTGGGTAAGTGAAGTGTGTTAATAAAGTTCTGATTTGAATGTTCATCTTCTCTCTCTTCAAACGCCCGTTCCAAACTGGGAATTACCGAATCAGACAGCTGCTGTTTATCAATCATTGCATCACAAGTTATGAAGACAACTTGCTTTTGATGGAATGTATACACCTGAAACTGAACGTCTGCAGACTTTTGGAAAAGTTGTTCGAGTCTGGTAAGCGTAATCCTGTTTTCCGCCGAGTGCATTAATCCTCACCATTTCCTTTGTAAGAATCGATTCAGACCTTCTTAGATGCTTTTTTTGAACGTAAAGCGATTATTGTTAATAATAATGATAAAAGGATCATGAAGACGAAAGTCGCTATTAATAAATACTGCCCTTTGATCGCCAAAAATATGCGGTCATTCAAGAGAATTAAGACCGCATTCATAAAGAAAAATGGGGGAGCTAGGATTCTCCATATCCGCTTTCGATCTCCTGTCATTTTCAATAAATCGGCCGCGACGTATAGAATGACTGCCCCCCGTATGAATGCACCGGTGAGCCATTGGTAAATAGATAAGAAGTCCATATGATCGATTAGCCTGCCAAGTGACACAAGACTCCATTCCTCGTAGGCGGGAAAACGTTGCTTCGTCGCCTCATCGGGACCAAATTCCGTAATTGCCCCACTTGTCGGCCCCAACGTCAATCCCATTATGATGAACAACATGATGGTAAAATGATACCATTTAAGAGGTTTTTTTACTTTATGCTGTATGAACAAGAACATCAGAAGCTCGACGTATCCCGATGCCGGATAAACCATAGAAGTCATGACAGGCTGTAAACCATGTTCAAAAAACGGCCTCAACAGATTATAGTCTTTCACTTGCAAATTGGTAAACGCTACAAAAAAACCGAAAATGACAACCCAAAACAAAACGAATGCATTTACCATTACAATTGTCTGTAAGTTCGTTGAAGCGAGCAAGATACATAGAACTGAGTAAATGATCAACATGAGCACTATAGGTGTTTCAGGAAGAAATGTCGCCGAAATCCAGTACAATGTCTCTCCAAGCGTGAAGACGGCCAGAATGAGCAAGAAAATGGCGATTGTATACCGTACAACACTTGAAATGGTGTTGCCTAGCGACCGATCTAACCACTCAACAAGAGGCTCGCCGTTCGTCTTCTTATTGATAAACGCTAGTAAAAATACCCACGGTAGAATGGCAAAAAAAGAAGCGATGACGGTTATCCAGCTATCTCTTCCCGCCACATTTAAAATTGACGGTATAATGGTTACATGGTTTTTCAACCCGATTACTGTCATAGATAAGAAGATTACGTGTAAGACACTTATAGATCCGACTTTGTTCACTGAAAGACCCTCTAACGTATTAATATCCAACAGCTTGGACAAGAATGGATGAATTTATAAGTTTCATATGCATTTAAACGACAAAAAGCATCTACGCCCATGAAGGTATAGATGCTTTCAATATGCTATTTATGCCTGAGTCCACCGTAGGCTGTTTCTGCAAGTTTATTCAGAGTAGTTACTAGGCCGTTCATTAGCAATCTTATTTTTGAAGATCTGTCGGGCAACCATTCGCTTTTATCCATTTCAAAATGGAAACAATGACATCTTCGAGTTCTTTGCCGACTTTTGTCAATTCGTATTCCACTTTTCTAGGGGTCGGATCTAGTACATTTTTCGAGACGATTCCATGTGATTCCAGTTCACGTAGTCTTTCTATTAACAAGCGATCGGAAATCCCATCGATTTCAGTCGACAACTCATGATAGCGCTTCGGACCATCCAATAAACGGTAAATAATGACTCCCGTCCACCGCTTTCCAATGAATTCAATCATCTCGTGGAATCTGTTACAGTTTCTCTGGTCGTTTGTATGATTCAATTTTTCATTCATTTGCATGTCTAAAACCCCACTCTTCTCATATTTCCACTTTACCATACACTTACTTGACAAACAAACTTACTAATAGTAACCTTGTTAACGTACTTACTTAAAGTAAGTAAATCGCCATTAGGAGAGTGCAATAATGCCAGAAAAATATACAATTCTATCTGAGATCATTCATGAAAGAAAATCAGTTAGAAAGTTCGATTCATCCTATACGATATCGAGGGAAGAAATAGAGGAGATGCTCATTGAGGCAACTGAAGCTCCTTCATCAAGCAATCTACAACCATGGCGTTTTATGGTCATCCAAGATGAGGAAACTAGAAAAAGGCTAAAAGAGTTTTCTTACAATCAACAACAGCTTGATACGGCATCTGCAATTATTGCTGTTATCGGTGATACAGAAATGTACCACAATATCGATGAGATCTATCAAGCGAATTTCGAAGCGGGCTATATGGATAAAGCAAATATGGAAAACCAAATTTCAAACGCTAAAGCGCTCTATCCGAAAGCACCGGTTGAAGCTAGATTGAATATCGCCGCTTTTGACGCGGGTCTAATTTCCATGCAACTGATGTTAATTGCCAAGGCAAAAGGGTATGACACAGTTACAATGGGTGGATTCGATAAGCAACAATTCGTAAAAGAATTCGACTTAGAAGATAGATATGCACCACTTGTGTTAATCGGAGTAGGTAAGGCCGCGGCTCCCGCTTACGGTTCAAGTCGTTTACCTTTAGAAAAGATTGTGACGTTTATCTAATAGCAAGTTGAAACACTTCATAGTTACCGACAGGAGGCTGGGACAAAACTAAAATATAGTCCGTTCCCCTGCGCTCCAAAAGGCACGCTTTCCGCGGGGCGCGCTTGAGCCTCCTCGTCGCTGAAGCTCGCTAACAAATAACATACAAAAAGCGTAAAGGATCATATCCTCTACGCTTTTTGCATGTTATGTCCCAGCCTCTTATTTTTAATTTAATTTATTGAAGATGAGAAAATTTAAAGGTATAACTAGTCAATTAGCGACGTCATTTATTGATACTATACGAAATCGGATTGCGAAAATAAATTGAACACAAAAAGCACCTACACCCATTAAGGTATAGATGCTGTTAACATGCTATTTGTCCCCGAACCCACCCTCGCTGCCTCCACAAATTAGTACATGGTAGTTACAATGACAATCTATTTGTACAACTGTTACAGTACTGGGCGTCAGTAGTTCATGACGGATTCGAACCGAGTGGTATCGCCCCAATACCTACCACTAGTCCAACTTACCCAGTTGGCGGGTTTGTACTCACCTTTGCGGATAACAGCTACCGACTAGCATACTTATGTGTTACTTCTTTTTACAGTAAATCTGTCGTCCAGTTCAAACCTTGAATTTTCGTATCGATTTCCCGGAATTCTTTTGATAATTGATCGACCTGTTTCTGAATGGAAACAACATCTACCGTACTCAGTACTTTGATTTCCGTTCTGCTGTAACGATCGTTTCGAATGGACGCTTCCTCTGCGACTTTCGCTAGGAGTAGACGTTTGTCCCAAATTTGATCGCGTTCAGTTAGTGCATCAGCCAGTGTCCAATTTTCATCATACTGGATTGTGCAATTTGTTTTGTTAATACGCTTAATAAGAGCCGTCAATTCTTCCATAATATCATCAAGTTCAGCCAACAACACATTTGGATCTTCTGCAGGCTCTTCTCCTTCTTGCGTTTTAACGTTGACGCTAATTCGACTTTTCAACTGTTGGATTCTTTTTTGATAATCAGCGCGTGTGATTAATGCTTCAGCTAGTTTCAAATTCAACATCTCCTTTATGTACATATTCAAACGAGTCTAAAACTCTATTATCAATACATTCCTCGTAGAAATCATAATCCCCTTCTTTTATATCCAGTAAACTCATTTCCTTCACTGTAAGAAGTGCTATACTGTCTTTAATTGTAATTTAAACTAGTGACTTTGGAAAGGAATTAACAAATGAAAACTGACACAGCAGCTTACTGGGTTTCCAAACTTGGATTACTCCCTCACCCCGAAGGCGGATTTTATAAGAGTACATACGCTTCACAAGAAGAGACGACAGATGAGCAACTTAGCGTTGACTTTGAAGGAACGAGAAAGCTCTATACGAGTATTTACTTCCTTCTGACGTCCGAAAATGTCTCCCATTTTCACCGGTTGAAATCGGACGAGTTATGGTATTATCATGCCGGTAGCTCACTAACCGTCCATGTCATAAAAGAAGATGGCACGTACGCAGAAATTCAGCTTGGTATGGATCTTGAAAAAGGTGAAGTGCCGCAAGCGCTTGTTCCGAAAAACTCGATATTCGCTTCTTCTGTCAAAGAAGAAGGTACTTGCTCGCTCGTCGGGTGCATGGTATCACCAGGTTTCGAGTTCAAGGATTTTGAACTATTTACGCAAAAAGAGTTGTTGGAGACGTATCCACAACATGAAGCAATCATTATGAAATTGGCTTACGAAACTCTTCCTGAATGAACAATTCTAAGACAGTTGGCGACGTACTAGTTGCTGACTGTCTTTCATTTCTTTCCTTTCCATGGATGGATAGAAAAATAAATGACATACACAATAATCCAGGCAACTGCCCAAACTGCATATTTTAACCACATTATTAAATCTGGAAATAACACTACTGATAGAAACCATGCAAGCATGCTTGTCAAAAAAAATCGGATGAACCGAGCTGGAATGCTGGCGATGAGAAATTTAATCATCCCGATGCCTGTATGTGGTGCGTAAATGGCATAAACTTTATAGGGGATACCGCGAATGGGTCCGAGAATCATCGCAATGAGTCCATTTTGCTTTAAACTGCATTCAACGTCCTTCATCATCTTGCCCTGAATAGAAGGGATACTTTCTACAAATCGCATGGCTGTGGTTCTTTGCTTATATGACCAAACATACATGATCACCCCACCAATCATTGCTCCAGCCAAAGCATACAAACTACTTGTAAAACCGATAGTAAACCCATGAATGACGATGAACGTCAAAATGACATCCGGAATGATAAAAAAGAACGTCGCCTCTGCCAAACCCCAGATGAATGCGAGCACCATCAATCCCATGTCGGAAAACTCCCTTCAGCCGCAAGTGACTTCATGTTCATTTCTACCATCTCCATGAACTCTTTACGATCTTCTGTCCAATACATTTCATCGCCGACAAATACATCACAAAAGAACGGAACAAACATCGCTTCCCCTTTTGGAAGAGACTTCCCCAATCCGTGCATAAAAACAGGATAGACAGGCACGGATGGACGCTCTTTTAACAAATGATAAATCCCTGACTTTAAACGTGCGATTTTCTCAGGCTCACCGCGGGATCCTTCTGGAAACAATATGACAATATGATTGTTATCCAGCGCTTCATAGACGCCGTTGAATAGGTTTTCCACATCGGTACTGCCTTTGCGATCAAGAGGAATAATATGAATAATATTCAATGAAAACCATGCGAGCACTTTATTGCGCAAAAAATAATCAGCTGCTGCAATTGGTCTCACGGAATGAATGACCTTCCCTCGGAAAAGTGTCATGAGCACTAGCGTATCAAGATGGCTATTATGATTAGCGATAATCACCGCAGGTCCTATCTTCGGCAAGTTCTCTTGACGCCGGACGTTCAAACCGAGCACTATTGTAATGAATGGGCGAACAAAAAAATTATAGAACATCCACCTGAGAATCATTTGCTTTACCCCCCTTTACGTAAAGTAGAAATAGCGGATAAAGTGAAAAAACAAAGGTGCTGTGTATGTCAGACTGTCGACCCGGTCTAAGATCCCTCCGTGGCCCGGAATAGCGCTCCCCGTGTCTTTAATATTCAAATCCCGCTTCAACGATGAAATGTTCACATCACCAATAAAGCCCGTCAGCCCAATGAGCAAACCTGCAAACAGCGCACTACCAACTGTTAATGGTGTTAGGAGCGGAGCAAGCAAATAGGATAGTAATACCGTTGTCGCTACACCGCCAAGCAATCCTTCCCATGTCTTGTTTGGGCTCACCTTCGGAATGACTTTATGTCTCCCCAATAATTTTCCCCAGATGAACTGTGCGACATCGTTGCATTGCGTCAAAATGACAACGAATAGGACAAGTCCAGCGCCCCCCAGCTTGGCCGTGCCAGGAAGGACTAGTAAATATGCTAAATGACTGAGGCCGAAAACCATGATCATCAGTCCCCAATGGACAGATCCCATCGTCCGCAAGAACCCTTTATTCTCCCCAATCAGAATCATTTGAATGGGCAAAAACAAGAACAAATATACGGGAATGAAAACAATGAACATGCCATACCATCCGATATAAATCCAGTAAAACTGAATCGGTATTGCCAAATACGCCCAGAAAAGAATTTTTCGATGCGCCCGGTTCGTTGGGATTAACGACAGATACTCCTTTAACGCTAAGTAACATAAAAACGCCAAGAAGAATAATGACACGGTATGATTTACGAGAATCGCCAAGAGGAAGACAGCTGCCATCACCCACCACGACTTGATGCGCGCATTCAGTTCAGTAAAATCCTTCTCTTTTTTTGAAATCGTCAAGATGAACGCGATGATACTCGAGACGATTAACAATCCCAAAATCCCCGCTAACACAATCCCAATTTCAGTTGAAAATATGCCATTTGACACTCACTTCAACTCCTTCAAAGATTGTTTTATCCGAATGAAGATATTCATGATGATGAGCAACAATATCGCACTTAAAAAACCTGTGATCCAACTGGCAGGCAACAGTTGAAAGGCTTGAAGCAACGCAAGCAGCCCAAAGGCAAACGCCCGGTCACTCTTTCCCATCGGCCCGTCATAGCGACGGCTTGCACCAATTACTTCACCTAGAACACCGGTCATCTCACTGATGATAGCAAATAGAACGATTCCTACAATGAGTGGAGGAGAAAAGTCCGAGATAAATGCGAAAGGCAGATACAGAAACGCATCTGATACAACATCTCCGATTTCATTTAGTAGATTGCCGAGCGTTGTTTTCATATCATGTTCTTTTGCCAGCATACCATCGATTGCATTCAACACCATCCGGACAAACATCACAATCGGTATAAGAAGTAGTACAAAGGAATTTTCGTGGAATAAATACAGAAGTCCACCTGTTATCAATGACAATACGATTGCCGCCACTGTCACCTGATTAGGTGTTACACCCGTTTTCGCCAGCCGCCTTACGATTGGTCGAAGCAGATTCTGAAATTGCGGTTTTATATCATAAATACTGACCAAACGACTTCACCTCTTAACGGATTAGTAGGTAACTAGAAAACCTACAACTATCTGAACTTTCTACAAGTCTAATTGAAGATGCGTGATATATCAAAATATTCAACGTAGATTGTTCTAAGTTACGACGCGTAAATTTGTACAAATAAGGTTTTTCTTCCACTGTTTGAGGCTAATGATAGAGGATCGCTTCTATTACCATTCTATAATTTTTCTTGTAATCAATTGGATTTTGAAAGGGGTAAAGGACATGATTCGTTTTGAAAACGTCTCCAAATCATACGACGGCGATACGCGTGTAGTGGATTCATTAGATATGGAGATTGCGCGTGGAGAATTTTTTGTTTTGATTGGGCCGAGTGGTTGTGGGAAAACAACGATACTGAAGATGATTAACCGCCTCATTCCATTATCAGAAGGCTATATTAGAATCGATGGAAAGAAAATTAGCGAGTACCCCATCCACGAATTACGCTGGCGCATCGGATATGTACTCCAACAAATTGCTTTGTTCCCTCACATGACAATCGAGGAGAATATTTCGATTGTCCCCGAATTGAAACAATGGAAAAAAACGCGCATTCGAAATCGTGTAACGGAGTTGATGGAAATGGTTGGTCTAGATCCGGATACGTATCGCGGACGAAAACCCAGTGAGTTATCTGGCGGGCAACAACAGCGTATCGGTGTCATCCGGGCACTTGCGGCAGATCCTGATATCATTCTGATGGATGAACCATTTAGTGCACTTGATCCGATCAGCAGATTGAAGCTTCAAGATGATTTATTGCATCTTCAAAAGACCATTAAGAAGACCATCGTCTTTGTCACACACGATATCCAAGAAGCGATGAAATTGGGAGATCGAATTTGCATATTAAAGAACGGTCAGATTGAGCAACTTGGCACTCCTGAACAGATTATTAAAGCTCCTGCAACACCATTCGTTCGGGAGTTCATCGATAGTGCAGGACCGAATCCTTTTGCAATATCCGAACATCTATCACCTATCACTTCTGACATATCCGAATTGGAAATAGTATCCATTGATGCGGAGTGGAGTGAAATACTCGATGCGCTCGTCACTGCAGACCGAATCGCTATCCAAAAAGATAGCCAGGTCATCGGAACTTTGTCGCGTGAAGATATTCTTAGCTTTCTTGCAGCAGATGCTAAAGAGAGGGTGGGAGAATGATGCGTGAATTCCTTTCCGTTTTCCAAGACCGTAAAGCTGAATTGGCGAACGCTCTGCTTGAGCATATCCAAATCTCGTTAATCGCTCTCTTTTTTGCTGTTCTCATAGCCATTCCTATCGGGATTTATTTGACAAATAAACAACGGATTGCAGAACCTGTCATTGGTGCCAGTGCGGTATTACAGACGATACCATCACTCGCATTACTTGGTTTGCTAATACCCTTGTTTGGCATCGGGAAAGTCCCTGCCATCATTGCTCTTGTAGCATATGCGTTATTGCCAATTTTGCGCAATACGTACACAGGCATTAAAGAAGTGGATCCTTCCTTAAGGGAAGCAGCTACCGCTATGGGTATGAACAATCGAAAACGCCTCACAAAAGTTGAGCTTCCACTCGCTATGCCTATCATCATGGCAGGTATTAGAACTTCGATGGTGCTCATCGTTGGCACAACGACTCTTGCTGCATTAATTGGAGCAGGCGGACTTGGTGACCTGATATTGCTTGGTATCGATCGTAATAACACTTCATTAATCATACTTGGAGCAATTCCAGCAGCACTGCTTGCACTTGCCTTCGATTTTTTATTAAAAAAGTTCGAAGGGCTCTCATTTAAAAGCGCGACGATTGCACTCATTTCGTTTTTCATCATTGCTTTGCTTGTCATCGCTATACCGTTTCTATCTGGTAATTCAAACAAGCATCTCGTAATCGGTGCGAAGCTAGGAGCAGAACCTGAAATTCTTATTAATATGTACAAACTTCTCATCGAAGAGGAAACAGATCTCACTGTTGAATTAAAGCCAGGTCTTGGCAAGACATCATTTGTCTTTAATGCATTGCAATCTAAAAGCATAGACATCTATCCGGAATTTACGGGTACCGCATTATCGGAGTTCTTAAAAGAAGAGGCCGTCAGCAATGATCGTAAAGAAGTTTATGAGCAAGCACGTACGGGACTTGATGAACAATTCGAGCTTGTCTTATTGGAACCGATGGATTTCAACAATACGTTTACGCTCGCTGTTTCAAAAGCTTTCAAGGAGCAATTTAACGTAACATCTATCTCTGATCTGCAATCTGTAGAAAATGCGGTTAAAGCAGGCTTCACACTTGAATTCAATGATCGTGAAGATGGATACCGCGGCATTAAGAAGTTATATGGAGTCGACTTTCCATCCGTTCAAACAATGGAACCTAAATTACGCTATCAGGCAATCGCTACTGGTGATATCAATCTTATGGATGCGTATTCGACAGACAGTGAACTGCAAGAATATGAAATGTTTGTATTGGAAGATGATAAAGAACTCTTCCCGCCTTATCAAGGTGCTCCATTACTACGCAAAGAGACATTGGCGAAACACCCTGAATTGAAGGGCATCTTGAACAAACTTGCTGGACTGGTCACTGATGACGAAATGCGGGATATGAACTTCAAAGTCAATGCAGAAGGAGTAAATGCGGAAGAGGTTGCGCGACAATTTTTACAGCAAGCCGGGTTGTTAGAATAACTAGACAGCTTGCGCTACGCATAAATGGTATATTGAAAGTACGCAAAAACGAGGAGTGGGACGATGCAAATCAATGAGGAAGCACGTGTAAAATTACTAGACGCATTTGATGGATTGTCAGATGAGGAATTGAACCGCTTGCCAACTGATGGCGGTTGGTCTATAGCCCAGATCATCGAACACCTATACTTAATGGAAGGCGGTATTGCCAAGACGATACAACATCAACTCGCTACTGGTCCAACACAAGAAACGCCTAAGAAACCGATTGACCGGACAATTGATCGTTCCGTAAAAGTGGATGCACCTGAATTCGCTGTACCTAAAGCAGATTTCGCTTCATCGCAAGAGTTGAAAGCAAAACTTGCCGCATCCCATGGATTACTTCGTCAACTAGCCGAAACTGTTCCGGCAGAGCAATTAGAGTCAAAAGCATATCCGCATCCGGTATTCGGCGACATGAGCTTGAAGCAGTGGATTCCTTTCGTCGGCTATCACGAACTGCGTCATATCGAACAATTATTGGAGACAAAAGAAGCGGTCAGTCATCGTTAATACTATCTCTATCCCCCCTCCGCCTGAACAACTAGGTGGAGGGATTATTTTATGCCTACTATTGTTTTGAAGTTGTGTGAACCTCTGCGTCACGGCTATATTCATTGTACGTCTAAAAGTGCAATACAAGTTGTCAATAAACCGCTTGTTCAACTTAGTAAATAGCAGTGAAAAGGGGCTGTCCTGCCAACTCGTCAGGATAGGCCCATTCTATTAAACCCTCATACGAAACTTTAGAAAAGCTCATGTAGATCCCTAAAAGTTCATACTCGCTTATAATTTTGCAGACCGAAATTCAAACCGATCAACCATGCGGCGTACCCGCACTTACATATCCCTTATCCTGCTCAACTCCGGTACGATCCACTTCAGACGGCACAAACATTGCCATTGACCGACCAATCACCCTTCCGCCGAATAGACATCCGCCAAGGAAAGTCCCTTCAAGCGCTCGGTACCCATGCATTCCGCCACCACCAAAACCCGCAACTTCCCCAGCTGCATATAAGCCTGAAATCGGTATCCCCACATCATTCAGTACTCTGCCATCTAAGTCGGTCTGTAAGCCGCCTAATGTTTTCCGTGTCAACAGATTCAGTCGTACTGCAATTAGTGGACCGTTTTTCGGATCGAGTATTTTATGTGGTTTGGCGACCCTTATGAACCGATCCCCTTTATAATTCCGGGCGCCGCGCATAGCCGTAATTTGTAAGTCTTTGCTAAAAGTATTATCCATTTCGCGATCTCGTGCAATTAGTTGCCGTTTAATCTTTTCCAAATTAATCAATCCTGATCCCGTCAAGTCGTTCATCCCATCGACAAGCTCCTCCAATGTATCCGCTACGATAAAATCTTCACCATGATCCATGAAAGCTTTAACAGGTGCAGGTGGTCCCGGTAATACGCGAGACAGCACTTTGCGTATACTTTTACCTGTCAAATCGGGATTCTGTTCAGATCCCGACAAAGCGAATTCCTTTTCAATCATTTTTTCTGTAAGGATGAACCATGAATAGTCATACCCCGTTTCCTGAATTGCCTGCAACGTGCCCAATGTATCGAATCCTGGGAAGTTCGGTGCGGGGAAACGGTTCCCTTCCGCATCTAGCCAAATCGAAGATGGTCCGGGCAAAATTCGAATTCCGTGCAACGGCCAAATCGGATTCCAATTTTTGATGCCTTCTGTGTAATGCCACATTCGATCTTCATTGACAATACGTCCTCCCGCCTGTTTCGTAATCGCAAGCATCCGACCGTCGACATGCGCCGGTACGCCTGAAATCATCCTTTCAGGTGCCTTACCTAGGCGTGCAGGCCAATTCTTCTTCACCAATTCAATATTCGCTCCAATCCCCCCACTAGTCACAGCTATTGCATCGCCTTCAAACGAAAATTCACCGATACTAACTCTTGAACTCGATTCTCCTCGTTGCGCGTCGCTATCTTCCAATACCGCACCTTTTACACCGACGACAGCGTCATTTTTCACAATCAATTCATCCACACGATGCCTTGGTCTGTAATCGACGTCCCCCTCTTCGATTGCCTTTCGTACTTTGTCCGCAAACGGCTTCACTATTTCCGGGCCAGTTCCCCAAGTAATATGGAACCGTGGAACAGAATTGCCATGTCCATCTGCCAAATAGCCACCACGTTCCGCCCAACCGACGACCGGGAAAAAGCGGACACCTAACGAATGCAACCAATCTCTTTTCTCACTTGCTGCAAATTCGATGTACGCTTCTGCCCATTTTCTTCCCCAACTATCTTCATCCTGTTCTCTATCAAATCCAGCACTGCCAAGCCAATCCTGCCAAGCAAGCTCTTTGGAATCGTTAATTCCCAACCTTCGCTGTTCAGGCGAATCAATCAAAAACAGTCCTCCAAACGACCACCACGCCTGTCCGCCCAATGATGATGCAGGTTCCTGGTCTACAAGCAACACCCGCTTGCCTTTCTCCACCAATTCAACCGTCGCAACCAAACCCGCCAATCCTGCCCCTATTACGATCGCATCGTATTTCATCGAGCATCCCCCTCGCAGCTTTCTATAATTAATCATTTCGACATATTTTCAGAATTACCTGCCTCCTTCTTGATATCTCTTACTATGCATACTAAAGTAATTTCACTCAAAAAAAAGACACCATCCATTGCTGGAATGAGGTCTCACTTTCATTGAACCGTATAACCGCCATCTAATACAATCGCCTGTCCTGTAATCCCATTTGCGCTCTCACTTGCTAAATAAAGGGCAAGGTCAGCAATCTCTTTTACATCCAACAACCGTTTTTGCGGCACTAACGGATAGATCACTTCTTCTAAAACCGACTCTAGTTGCACGCCACGGACTTCTGCTAAGTCTTTCAACTGATTCCGGACAAGTGGAGTATCGACATATCCCGGACAGATGGCATTGACAGTAATGCCATCAGCAGCCGTTTCCAAAGCTGCAACTTTTGTCAAACCGATCACACCGTGTTTAGATGAGTTATAGGCCGCTTTGCCCGCAAATCCGACAAGTCCATTAATGGAAGCCATGTTCAAAATCCTACCGAATTTCTGTTTCCGCATATGTGGCAAAACGAGCTTTGTTGTTATGAAAGGCGCAGTGAGCATTACTTTCACAAGCAGTTCGAACTTCTCGGTCGGAAAATCTTCAAGCATCGCCACATACTGTAAGCCTGCATTGTTAATGAGAATATCGATTCTACCGAAGTGTGCCATAGTTTCGTCGATTGCCTGCTGGATGTCCTCCTCGCTCGTGACGTCACATTTCAGACCGATTGCACGACCGCCAATTGACAAAGCCGCCTCTTTCACCTTCTCCTCTTCCAAATCAGTCAGCACAATATTGGCACCTGCTTGGGAAAACGCTTTTGAAATCTCAAAACCGATTCCTTGTGCTGCCCCTGTGATGAATACCACTCGATCTTTGACCATACTCCACCCTCCTTTACTTTAATGTTGGACATAGTCCATCGAATTATAAGACATATTCAATCAAGCAAACGTTGAGTTCCAAGCTAGTAACGAAGAACTTCCTTTGCCGTATTTGTGTACACTTCAGAAATCAAGGCATCATTCCTGGATCTCTAGGCAAGAACAAAGATATGCCTGAAAGTTGTACTAAACAATCGTCACCGATTACAAAGAGTTAAAATGAATACAGTTCCACCATTTTTTCTTCAGTTAATAGATTTGGTTTACTCATATCAATAAAATAGGGTAACTGCCATTCCTGTGTTTTCATCGCTTGTTTACTAGTGGGACTATCCCAGCTTGGATAAACTCTTATTGCCATTTTCCCTTTTGTCGAACAGGATCTAAGAATATTCTGTTTGAAAATAACTTCCTTTGGAAAGATAAATTGTCCAAACTCACTATCATTTTTAAAAGTAGTTATAACTAACAAGTCTGGTGCTTCTTCATATGAATAGGGTTGATTTTTATTGTTTTCATCTTTTTCCCAAAACGCAACAAATTGACCTACTTTCGTAGGCGTTATATTCGCTACTCTGAATCGAACTGTTTTAGACGATAATTGAAATGTACCAGCACCATACTTAGAATTTTGCTGTTCTTCTTGAACCGATTTTAAAGTTAAATTCTTCGGCTCATAAATCATTTTACTTACATACGTTAATGCTGTAAAAAAATCATTCATTTCTCCACTCCTAAATTTCAAAGAAAATGGCCCGATTGAGGCACGTTTTATAAGTATTATCTCTCAGCGGATTGATTTAACCAACAGTGGTCATCAAGTTGAAAGCTAAAATACTCAAAACACCAAATAATTGAATTACAATTCCTACAATGCTACAAATCAAACCTGCTGTTGCAAATCCGTGCCCACCCATATTTGTACTAACGATTTCCCTTGTCGCCTTTCTTGAAAATATAATACCGAAAATGCCAAGTGCTAATCCGATAAAGGGTATCAAAATAGATAGGATTCCTAAAATTAAAGACGTGGTTGCATTACTATTAGTCACGTTGTCTTTCGAAGCTCTAACATTACTCATTTTACTCACCCTAACTTAATCTTTTAATAGACCCGTTATTGAAAAGGATGCAAATCTTTGTTAAAGAATTGCACCTGTTTGCAGAAATCAATAATCGCTTATTTTTATTTAGTATTAAATTTAATATTACTTAATATCAATACAATAGAAAATAGTATTAGGAGTATAAAGCCAACCAATGACAATACATTAGTGATATGAATTAACAACTCTCCTAGAACACTTCCTCCATAACCACTCTGAAAAACCCCTAGTTTTGCGTAGCTGAGCACAGGAGTATTTAATAAAGCAAGTACAGCACTGCCCAAAAGACAATAAAGTAATTTCACATTCTTATTCATCAAAACTCCCCCTTCCAGCGCCACCGATTTATGCAGAATGGACTAACGTTGTTCTAGTTTTACAATTGGAGATTCTTGTTTTTTCCATTCAGTCGATTCCTCGCTTTCCTCAATGAGCTTCTGCCAATAATTACCTGTTTTCTTATCAAATATGATTATGTTCCGTTGATTTGCTGAAATAAACTCATATCTATACTGACCTGACTTGTTGTTATCAAGCGAATGAGATATGAACCAAGAACCTATAATTATACATAAACCTAGAAAAACAATACTCACACTGTCACTCCTTCTCCTTAAAATTGGTCCATTAATGGCATAATTCTTATTCAAGAATTGCATCCTTATATGGTACATTGTTAAACACATTGATTTGCGTTCCAGCCGTTCGGTTTCCGGAGGGCGTGGCTTGAGCCGCTTCCTTCGCTTCGCTACGTCCAGGGTCTCAAGGCGAGTGCAAAGATATGCTCGAAAAGCTATCGCTTTATCTCGCAAAAGCCGTTCTACGTTACGGCTTTCGCTAATCCTCCCGGAGTCGAAGGCTTGCACTCCACTCAACTAAAAGTACTCGTTAGTGGTTAACCATACATAGGAGCAGTTACTCCAGCTAAAATTATTAAAAGAGATATGGAGGCAATAAGGGTATATTTCACTGATACTTTATCATCTCTTACTAAAGAATAAATTGCAGAAATCAATGAAGTAATGAATATAAAAGGCCAGATAAACCAAAAATCATAATACAGAGAACCTAATTCTTGCATCACACTATGAAACATACAATATCCCTCCTGTCTTATCGAAAAATAAAATGATCATCAGGTTCCCAAATGTGTGTGTCATCGCAAACGTACCCTTGAAGCCAAAGTGTTCGAGCATTCCTGCCTTAATTTCTGTAAAGAACACAAAAGTTAACGCAAAGCAACAGTATGCACGCAACATAGTGGCTCATTTCAAAACTCGCATAGTTCTACTATTCATATAGCGTGGCTGTTGTCGTTAGTAATTGAATAAAAGCACCGCGAAATGCGATGCTCATTAGTGCTCAAATTCGAAGTTCACTTGCTCGGTATTTCAATCGAATACCACTTATCTGAACGTATCGCCTTTCTCCAAGCAACATTGCCTGGATAGAGTCCACGTACCTATTCAATCACATCGTTATCCTATCAATTCACAAATTGATTGAGAAAATGTTGTGGGTTTAATTTCTCGCCTGTCGCTCTTTCAATCTTCTCATTCCAAGGATAACGCGCACCTGGTTTGAAGAACTCTTCGATTAAGAATTCTCCCACTTTTTCTGTAAACAGATCTGCAGATATTTCCTTTTCGATATATGCTTGCAATTGGGATGTTGTCAACTCGCCAAGCAAATAGTTCTGGTAATAAACAGGAACGAGGGTGAAATGAATTTTTGCTGCCCAATGTGGATAATCCTGATTGTCAGGCGGATTCACAAATTGTGTGTCCTTGACGAGTTTCCACCAAAGTTTGTTCAAATCCTGATCGGGATTTTCATACAATTCCCGCTCAAAGAAGGAGAATGTCATCATCCAACGGCCTGCGATGAGCATTTGCCAACGCAATGACTTTTCGATAAGCGGCGTTAATTGTTCAGTTTGTGCTTTCTCCAAACCGACGAAACGCTCGAGCCATGCCGGATTCTTACTGAAACGGCCATACAGCATCGCAATCGCTTCAGTCGTCAATGTATGGGCAGGACTGCGTAAAGTGTAAGGTAGTTCCCCGTCAATATATTTAAAATACACCGCATGTCCGAATTCATGCAGCATTGTTGTCGACCAATAATCTGAAAGTGTGTTATTGCACAGGACACGCACATCCCCTTCACGATCTATATCCGTACAGAAAGCGTGCTGATTTTTGTTTTCACGGGGGTACAAATCGCTATTCGCAAGCATCTCTGTAATATCCATACCTGTGCTCTTGAATGTTTCAATCGTCAATTTCTCGAGATCTTTTCCTTCATAGAAAGGGTCAAGATCCAATCCTTTTAACGCGGGTGCCTCTTGGAAAAACGGATCCGCGTAATGCCATGGTCTAAGATCAGCAACAGCTAGGCCGAATCGTTCCGCCAAGTCTGTATCGATTTCTTGCTTTAACTCACGGAATGGTTCATCAGATAGTTCTTTCATTTGATGGAAAATCGAGAATACTTCATCGCGATCCAAATCTTGTAAAGCGAAACTCATTTCGTGATAGTTTTCATATCCTAATGACCGTGCTACTTCATTTCTTTTCTTCACGAGTACAAGCAGTTTTTCTTCGACTTCTTTGCCAATTTGCTTGCTCGCTTCCCACGCCTTTTTCCGTTCAGCGGAGTCATTACTTTTCACTAGAATTTGTCGAACGTCGTTTTCTGTAACCGTCTGTCCATCCATTTTCGCCCGATATGTATTGAAAATCCCAATCAATTCCGTTGATAGTTCGACCATCTCTTTCAAATCCGCTTCAGGAATTTGATTTTGAGCCATTCCGTTATGTATCATTTCAAGCTGTCGACGCTCGATATCCGTCAAATCATTTTGTTCCAAATACGCCTTTACTTGTTCGAAACGATTTTTGTCAGACAAATAGATTTTGAATGCCGTTTGTGCTTCCGCCGTTTTCTTACTCCATTGTTCCTCACCTGTCGTAGAAGCCTTCCATGAATTGCTTGCACTTTCGATATGGAGTTTTTGGACTTCCTCATTGTATGTATTCAAAAACTGTTGAACTGTCATATTCTCTACCCCTTTTGTTTTTGGTCATATCAGTCTATATTCTATACACATTGTCATAAGCCCTCTTTTTTTCTCAAATTTTCAAAATGAAAACCCAACTACGAATAGTCGGGTTTTCATTTTACTATAGGTCTATACTTTATAAGGAACACCTTTCAAATAGAACATTCCACCGTTAATAATATCGATTTTAATTTTTGGTGTGTACTGTTCTTCCATCGCCTGTCTTTCCACTTCGTAGCTTTCTGGCTTATTCTCGACTCCTTCATAAAAATACTCCAATACTTTGCAGTCTTTCTTCCATCTTTTATTCACTTCTTCAATCCAACTATGATCATCTTGTTTAATCAAATCAATTACAGTCAATTCCATCCGCCCCAATGCGCGCAGCGGTTTAATTGTATACGGTAAGTTGAATGTACCAGGTGACATTTCCTCATTCAGTGAGATGCTGTTAAGGTGTTCCTGGAATCCGTCGATCATCTGTCCTGTCATTAAGTTCATCCCTAATGAGTAAAGGGTTTCTTTCGTCTGATCGCTTGAATAAGTCACTTTGAAATTCACCCCTAACCAAGGCGTTAAAATCGTTTTTACTTCATACGCATTGTGGATTGATTCGTACATCTTAACGACAGCACCTTGTTGCCTCGTCACTTGAAATAGCTGATTGAGACGACGAGAACCAAAATGGACGATTTCTCCACTAACCTCGTTTTGAAGCTTTGTTGCATCGGTAATGAAGGTCAGTTGTGCAGGGTACGGAACTGCATCCGTACTTTCTACGTACTGCCAATAAAATGGACGGTTCATAATCTTCTTGTCCATTTCAATCGTCAATTGAACACTTAAGTAGTGACCTTGGTCATTGATGATTTGACAGTTGTTTTCATTGAAGAACCGGCTTAGATAACGATGGATTTGATGAGGAAGCATTGTATTTCTCCCTTCCTTAAATGGTCATTTTATAAGACGACAAAATAGCATCCAGTTCCCCGACGACTTTTTCGAATACATTGATTTTCGTGTACAACAACTCGACGATATGATCATCGATTGTTGAGTTAACCGCCAAGTTATAAATGTGCACATCATTCTGTTGCCCTAATCGATGGACTCGCCCAATTCGTTGTTCGAGTTTCATCGGGTTCCATGGTAGATCGAAGTTAATCACGTTATGGCAAAATTGAAGGTTAATCCCTTCACTTCCTGATTCCGTGGCGATGAGTACTTGTGCTTGTTGTTGGAAGAGATGTTTCATCCACTCGCGTTTACTTTTGCTGAATTTCCCGTTAAACAGTACGCTTGTAATCCCTTTTTCATACAAATAAGACTGTAAATACATTTGCGTTGCACGGTACTCTGTGAAGATGATCACTTTATCATTTGCTTGCTTGATTAATTCAAATGCCTTTTCAGCTTTTGAATTCATCTCAAGCAGCGTTAATTTTTGAAGTATCTCGTCTACAACGACCAATTCGTCTTGCTGAATACACTTTTCACGCATCTTGATTAACGTAGTGTACACGGCTTCCTTACTGCTACACATTTCCCGTTGAAGTGTGATGACGGAGAATGCATCTGAGAACGCAGCTGAACTATGTTTCAATTCGGATATTAAGTCATACACGTGACGTTCTTCTTTGGTAAATTCAATTGGAATAATTTCGACATGCCGATCTGGCCATTCGATACCTGTTGCCTCCCTAGTGTTCCGTACCATCACTTGATTGACGAGTTCTCTTAGGAACTCCTCATGCTCCACATTATGCTTACTCGCAGAAAATGCCGCTTGAAATGTTTCATAATTGCCAAGATGTCCCGGTTTTAACAACGTGATTAAATAGAACAATTCAAACACATCATTCTGAATAGGAGTCGCCGTCAACAACAGACAAAACTTCTTTTTTAAATGTTGGACGAACTCGTAATTTTTCGTTTGATGATTTTTTAATTTATGGGCTTCATCGATAATAACAAGATCAAAATCCTGTTCATAAATCTTTTCCTTATGCGGACTCCTCTTTGCCATATCAATACTCATAACGACAATATCGCAATGTTGCAAGTCGTATTTTTTATTAAACTGCATGGCCGGTATATGGAATTTCCGATTCAACTCGTCGATCCATTGATTGACGAGAGAAGCCGGTGCAAGAATAAGTGCTTTTTTCACAAGGCCTCTTATTAAATACTCTTTTAAAATCAAGCCCGCTTCAATTGTTTTGCCAAGTCCCACTTCATCTGCAAGGATCGCTTTACCGTTCATCCGTTCGATGACCGTTTCAGCTACTTCCAATTGGTGGGCAAATGGCGTTAGATTAGGCAAGTATTTCGTGGACTGTAAGCCACGGAAGTCCGTTATCATAGTGGACTTGGCAACTTCATACGCCATTTTGTAAAGTGTCCAATTATCCCAGGCTTCCTCTTTTTCGAGACGGTCCATGAAACTTTCCTTCCAATCGGAAGACCGTTCAATGCGCATAGAAATCCCCTCACAAATCGTTTTCTTTCCCATTAGAATGTCCACAATCAGCGTTCCTATGATAATCATTTTGAAATGGCTTCCGTGTACATGAAAACGTATAAAACGTTCATCCTATTTGTTACGATAATGAAGGAGAGTGAAATGATCATGCCTGATATAACACCGATTCCGAATGATTCCGCAGATGACATCGAAAGATTGAAAAAGACGATTGATAACAAACAAGCTGCAATGGAAGCGATGAAGTATGCAGAAGGTGACGAGTTGACAGCGATTAAAGAGAAAAACGAACGTCGGGAACAAGCGTTGAAAAACTTTGGTAAATATTGAATACTTACTATAAAAACAAAGAATTCCTTCCGCACTTATATTTGTGGAAGGAATTTTTTCCTTCTTTTCAAATGATAGCGAAATCATTTTATAGCGTTTTTAAATTGTAATAAAAGTAATTAATTAGCTCGATTAGCTTTACACTAAGGCTTTCTCAAAAAAAGCTACTAGTTTTATATTTTTTCATGTTTGAATTCTCTCTATGCGGTTATATAGTGACTGTACGATAAAATCATAAAAAAAAGGAGAGATTTTCATTATGGCACAAGACAGAGATAACAGGTATCAGAATCAGAATCAGAACCAAAATCAAAGTCCGAATAACCGTAGTAAAATGTCCCAAGAAGAAGCTGGTCGTATGGGTGGAGAAGCAACCGCTCAAAACCACAATCAAAATTTTTATGAAGAAATCGGACGTAAAGGCGGAGAAGCTACTGCCCAAAACCATAATAAAGATTTCTATGAAGAAATTGGTCAAAAAGGCGGAGAGGCTAGAAGCCAACAAAGCAACAATTATAACTCCAGAAATCAACAGCAAAATGAAAACAATAACAACAGCAACAGAAATAACAATAACGACTATAATTAATTGTTTTGCAAGTGATGCGGACAAGTTGAACAACTCAATTAGAACAGGTGAAAGTAGCTCTGAGAGCCGCTTTCACCTGTTTTTAGTTCAAGTCTCATTTTTCATAAATCGGTTAAGATGTGATCATTGCATTTTAGTAAAATACGAAGTATACTTTTTCAAGACTTATAAAACTAATATCGTTCCACCAGTTTACACCCGAGGAGGATTCATTATATGAAAGCCAGAATCATGAAAGCGTTCTTGGAGGAAATACATGAAAAGAGTATGAAGTTCACGATGGATGATCTAGCTAAGCGCCTTGGGATCAGCAAAAGAACATTGTATGAACACTTTTCCTCAAAGACCGAAATTCTCGATGCCATCATCGATTCGACATTGCTTGAATTTGATGAGAAAACAGCCATTATCGTCAATGATCCACAGCTTTCACTGATTGAAAAGATAAAAGGCGCCATTACAGTCATTCCTAAATACAACGACTTCTATAGTTGGACAATTCTCGAACAGATGAAAAAGTCTTATCCTGATCAGTGGAAACGGGTTCATGATGCCATTAATGAATGGGATGCTTTACGCGAATTGATTGAGCAAGGAATTAGAGACGGTGAGATTGCCGATCAGAATGTTGCTTTGCTTATGAAATTAATTATTGATGCGTCAAACTCTACGATGGATCGCAAATTTTTCTACGAGAATAGCATTACTGTATCTGAAGCGTTGGACTCAATTGTTGATATTTTATTGTTCGGCTTTATTAAAAAGAATAATGGATGACGAAACCGACGATACAAAGAGCGGTTTTTTCCAGGCGTTTGTAAACTGATAAAACAATTATAGTTTTTATGTTTTAACAAATTTTAGAAAGCGAGATGGAATTATGAGCCTCCACATACGTGAGGTTACTGCTGAAAATTGGTTGGATATCGCCTCTTTATCAGTGGATGAAAACCAGAAAAATTATATTGAAAGCAATTCATTCTCCTTGGCCCAATCAAAATTCGAGCCTGAATGGAAATCTGTCGGTTTGTATGATGGAAACGTACTAATCGGCTATGCCATGCACGGGTATGATAAATCCAATGGCGATGTGTGGTTGGATCGTTTTATGATCGATTCGACATTTCAGGGGCAAGGCTATGCTAGTCGCTTCCTGCCAATTTTACTTCGTCATATGAGAGAGCTATATGCTTGTGACCGGATCTACCTCAGTATCTATCCTGATAACAGTAGAGCACAGCATTTATATGAAAAGTTTGGCTTTACATTAAACGGTCAAGTGGATGATGTCGGAGAATTCCCATGTCTTGTCATGGAATTAGATACAGATAAGGGTGACAATAAATGAGCTCCAACACTTCGAGATTTACCGATTTAGATACGCAACCAGTCGGACGTATTTTTCTACGCTATCTCATTCCATCGATGATCGGAATGGGGTTAATGGCAGCAAATATTGTAGCTGACGGGATCATGGTCGGCAATCGACTAGGCGAAGAAGCACTCGCAGGCGTTGGAATCGCTTCCCCCGTCTATACACTATTCTTCGCGATTTCGCTGTGGATTGGAATTGGTGCAGCGACAAAATATTCAATTGCAATGGGGCAAAAAAATACTAAAGAGAGTCGCATCATTTTCACACATGCGATCCTGTCTATTTTCGTTTTCACATTGCTGATTGGGTTAACTGCATTTATGTTTCGAGACGAATTGGCTTACGCACTCGGTGCCAATGCGACCACATTCCCATTTGTCTCTGATTATTTATATGTGATTTTGTTGTTCGGCTTTATCTTTACGGTTGAAAATACATTCAGTGTCTTCATCCGAAATGATGGCGCACCGAAGCTTGCGATGTCAGGGCTTATCGTCACTTCCGTCGTCAATATTATATTGAATTACATCTTTTTATTCATTTTCGATTGGGGCGTAAGCGGTGCAGCTTTTGCGACCATTCTCGCTTCATTCCTAGGCATGCTTGTATTGTGCAGTCATTTTTTCAGAAAAACGAATAATTTGAAGCTCGTACGAATTTCATTTGATAAAAAATTATTTGGCGCTATCCTTGTCGTCGGGTTTCCAAGTTTCCTTTCGGAAGTCGGTATTTCTGTATTTACGATTTCCCATAATATCGCCTTTGAACGGGCGGCCGGAACAAAAGGCGTTGCAGCCTTTTCCATTTTGAACTATGTACACGGCGTCATGCTGATGATGTTCCTCGGAATGGGGAGCGCCATTCAGCCGTTAGTAAGCTATTATCACGGAGCAAAAAACGCAAGCCGAATGCGAGAGACCGTTATTAAAGCGACAATTACTGTCGTTTCCGCAGGCACGCTCTTCTTCCTTTTAGGTCAGTTTGCCGCTGGATCGATTGTTTCCATATTCGGTGATTTCCCTGAGGAAGTCACATCACTTGCGACGACAGGTATTCGGCTATTCTTCATCGCGTACTTGTTCACTGGGACAAACTTCGTCATGATGACGTACTACCAATCCGTCGGCAATGTGCGGATTGCAACGATGATGACAGCCTCACGTGAAATTATTGTTATGTTCATCTTCTTGCTTCTTTTGCCACCATTTTTAGGATTAAACGGAATTTGGTTATCCATTCCTGCTTCTGAATTTGTCGTCTTTGTGAGTGTGTTCATTTATCAGATGATAGTAGTAAAAACACCATCTCACAAACTGAACTCAAATTAAATCGCTTTAACGAAGGCAAGCGAAGTGTATATTTACACGCTTTAGCCTGTTTTTTTGCTATGTAATCTACTGTTCACGTTCCGTTCATGTTCAAGGTTTACACTAAGGACATCAAGAAAAAAGCGGAGGCGTGTTCAATGAAAATGGCATTTAAGGAAATGAAAAAAAGTAAATCAAAATTCCTGATTTTAGGTTCCATCATTTTTCTAGTCAGTTTTTTAACTTTCATCATCTCGGGGTTAGCGAATGGATTGTCACAAGACAATGCAGCACTCATTAAGGATATGCCGAACGGACACTTCTATTTGAATGAAGATGCAAATGAGACGTATAACCTATCCAAAATAGATGAAGAGTTGCAAAAAGATGTTTTGGCGAAACATCCTGAAGCGACTGCGTTCTCCATTCAAATGGGCTTCTTTAATGACGCAGAGGATAAGCAGCATAGTGTAGCATTTGTCACTTCTACCGAATCGGATTTGTTCCAAGATGTGAAAGACGGTGAGATTGTTTTAGATCGCTCACTCGAAAAAGATGGCGTCCAAGTCGGGGATATTTTGACAAACAATATGTTCAGTGGTGAATTTAAAGTAATCGGTTTCGTTGACCAGCAAAAATATAGCCACGCACCGGTCGCTTTTATTCATCAAACAAATTATCAGGAAATATATCGGGTTATGGAATTGCAAACGATCTTTATTCCCGGAAAAGAGGCATCGGCGATTTCTGGTCTTGATTCATTTACGAACAAAGGCTTTTTGAATACAATTCCTAGTTACAACGCGGAACAGATGTCATTGAATATGATCATTTGGTTTTTAGTAATTATTAGCGGAATGTTGTTTGCGATTTTCTTCTATATGATGAATGTCCAAAAGATTGGATTGTACGGCATTTTGAAAGCGATTGGTATGAAAACCATATCCTTGTTCCAGATGATTTGGTATCAGATGATTACAATTACTGCGGTTTCGTTAGTTATTTCAATCGCATTAAGTCAGGTGTTTAACTTCATTGCTCCTGAAGGCATGCCGTTTTCCTTAACGATGAATACCGTATTGACACTTTCAGCCGTATTTTTAGCAGTTGGATTCATCGGAGCGACCATTTCAGGCTTCCAAATTAAAAAAATCGAACCGCTTCAGGCGATTCAACAAGGAGAGATGTAAGATGGAGACTTTTGTAATCGATGATGTCACAAAGTCCTTTCAAAATGGTGAAGTTGAGGAGAAGGTGTTAAAAGGCGTCAATTTATCATTGAAAGAGGGCGAGATTACAGCACTCGTCGGGCCTTCAGGATCAGGGAAATCAACGATATTGACGATTGCTGCCGGATTACAAAAGGCTTCAGGCGGCCAGATTCTGTTTGACGGTTCTGACATGACTGAAATGAGTCAAGAAGACATCCGTAAAGTGCGTTCCAGCGAATTCGGATTTGTCTTCCAATCTTCTCACCTCGTTCCTTTCTTGACGGTCGAAGAACAATTGGATCTCATGCTTGATGTTGCGGAAAGCAAGATGGATAAAAAACAGCAGAATGACGAAATCGCGCGGATATTAAAACTCGTCGGTATGGAACATCGAAAAGATGCCTACCCGCCTTCCCTGTCCGGGGGCGAAAAACAGCGTGTCGCTATTGCGCGCGCAATCATTCACAAGCCTAAGATTTTATTTGCGGACGAACCGACGGCAAGTTTAGATACAAAGCGTAAAAAAGAAGTGATGGAATTGATTCATGAATTGACGAAATCCCTTGGGTTGACGACGTTGATGGTGACGCATGATGACGAAATGTTGCCGTATGCGGATCGGGTCATTACGATGCGTGATGGGGTTATTATATAAATTGAAAATGATCCATCCTACTAGAGCAACTCGATGTAGGATGGATTATTTGTGATTTCATGTAGTATTCAGGGTACTTCCTTTACTTAGCATTCTCATCTGGCTGATGATTTCTTAAGGTTACTATTCTTGATTAAGTGGCCAATATCCTTTTATAGAGGAGAGGATTAGCTACTTTTTTTATGGAAGCGTTTGGTTGTGTTGCGGAACGGGTTGGTTGTCTTATCGCGAAGCTTGATTGTGTTACAAGACCGTTTGATTGTGTTGCTCTTAGTTGATTGCGCTGCGAGTCCGTTTGGTTGTGTTGCAACAGATGTTGAATGTGTTACGAGACTGTTTCGTTATGTTGCGAAAATCAGTTCGTTTCTCACTCCCTGCTTCTCTTAACCCGTTTCAATGTAGCGACAATTAAAAAGCTGACAATGACGAGTAGTAGCCATGAGCTTAGTTTTCCTAGGCCGACCAATTTCCACACTTCAGCCTGGTTCGGATATTTCCATGCTCCGAAAAACGTGGCGATGTTTTCCGCAATCCAAATGAAAAAACCGATGAGGACAAACGACAGAACTATAGGCATGCGGTACATTATCCCACCCACCATGTATGTAACCCATGAACGCCAAAATACGATAATCACAAACGCGGATAGCCACCAGCGGATGTCAATCCAAAAATGGTGCGTGAAGAAATTCAAGTAAATCGCATCGGCTAAGGACACAACAATCCAAAACGGCGGCCATTTAACCAGGTCCACTTGTAGCCTTCGCCATGCCTGACAGAGATAACTTGCCACACTGGCGTACATGAAGCCACTGTACAAAGGTACGCCGAAGACTTTGGCATATCCTTCTTCTGGATACGCCCAGGAACCCATATGTACTTTAAAGATTTCTAACGCCAGTCCAATTAGATGAAATAAAGTAATAACTTTCAGTTCATCACGTGTCTCTAGACCTGAACGCAACATCCACCATTGTGTTAAAAGGAAAATGATAAGTAGCCAGTCATACCTCGGCAGAAAAGGTAGTTGTACAAATTTTGTTAGAGCTAATGAGGAAAAAATAACGAGAGGAAATATACAGGACAATGCCTGTTCTCGTCCAAACCGAAAAAGTTGTTGTATCGTTTTCCTAATATTCATAATGACGACACGTTCCCCGGATTGCTTCGTATAGTTGTTAAGTATGTTCATCGACTCACCTTCCGATCCTCGTCAATCCACCCGAACTATAAATTTTCATCACTACGGTATTCCAATATATCTCCCGGTTGGCAGTCCAGCGCGTTGCAAATAGCTTCCAATGTTGAAAAACGGATAGCCTTTGCCTTTCCATTTTTCAAGATAGAAAGATTGGCCATCGTTATTCCTACCTTTTCCGTAAGCTCTGTTACGCTCATTTTGCGTTTTGCCAACATCACATCAATATGAATGATAATCGCCAATGTTTTCACCTCAAACCGTTAAATCATTTTCAATTTTTATCTCGATAGCGCTTGTTAATAACTTTTCAAGAACTGCCGCAAACACTGCAATTACGAATGACGCAAAAATAAGGACTAAGCCGATCACTATAATTCCCGGCGCATCATCTCTTTCCGCCAGAAGATAATAAAGTGGCATGCCCAGTACATATAAACTGCTAATAAGGACGGCGCAGTATTTGATAGTCTTTAATGCTTTAACTGACCGTTCTGAGAAGGCATTCTCCATGTCAATTAAGTTTAGTAATTTGAATGTTTGATAGAGCGCAAAGTAAAAAGGGATTGCTGCCGCATACATGTTGATTAGAATAAGATATTTTATATAACTCATCTCCGGATACAATTCCGCTGCAAAGTTTGCAATGGTCGGCACGACAAATACGCATAAAGCAAGAATCGGTATCCCCATAACAACAACAGCCAACTTCAAGAACATTGTTTCACGTTTCATTTCCAGCACCTCACATCGTTAAAGTCCTTTTCAATTTACCACGATATTTATCGTTTATCAATAAATCATTATCGATAAAGAACATTACAATGTTGTAAGTCAACTATGCTTCTCTACTAATTTAAAAGTTCCTCTCAGCAAATAAATGGTATACTACTAGCAAATTCAAACGCGAAAGGAGCTTACGATGAACACGACATGCCCGATTTGCGGGAATTCCAATAACTGTTGCAACGGAATCGATAAGTCCAAGGGTATTTGTTGGTGCACACAAGAAACTTTCCCACAAGAAATTTTCGACTTAGTGTCTGATGAGGATTTACGAAAGAAATGTATCTGTCAGGAATGCCTGCATCAATTTCCAAACAAATAAAACGCCAACGCAGATTTTTCAAGCGTTGGCGTTTTACTATTAGAGCATCATATTCTCATATTCGCTTTGCGGAAACTGTCAAACACTTCAATAGCGACTGCCACGACAATGGAGATGATTACTGTCCATTTCGCCCAGTTGATGAAATTGTCGAAGGAAGTGTAATCGATTTCCAGTAAGTCCACCATATATGGACCGACTGCTTCATTGATTAGAGCTGGGTTGCTTGCAATATATACAAGCACTAAAATGCTTAAAACATGCATGACTGCATTCGTTACTGCAAGCTTTCGAGTCCACAGCTTTTCTTTAAATTTATAAAGCAATACCCCGATTTGCAAAGCAGAAATGACTACGACGATTGGCCAGTAGGACAACAGGACGGGGTTATCAAATACAGGCATAACCATCCGCAACCCTTCCCCATCCATCTGTCGGTACACACCTATAAAACGGTCTGCATTGAAATAAAATAGAAGTCCAATGACTGACCAGAAGATCCCGAATACAACTTCACTTCTCTTGATGATTTTCTTTTTAGGTATGATTTGCACGTTCTTTAATGACAACGGATTCCATTTCTGCCCACCCATCATTTCCGACAGATTATCACTAGAACCTGCATATCTATCAATGAGGAAAAACGTCAATGTAATCCAAAAGAACACTTGTATGAGCACTTCTACAACACTTCCAATGAGCATACCCATTGTACCTGTGATTGCTGGGATAAGTGGCTCATCTACTGAGAAAGACAGCACACTGTCCACAATTTGAACGAGTATTGCGATGAGAATTGCCCACGGGACAGCAAGCTTCATCACTTCTACATATGCATCATACACTCTCGGACCAATTAAATACGACGGTGTATCGCGGTATTTCGCAGCAAGCTTCGCAGGATCGCCTAGCTTTTTGAGAACTTCCATCAATTCCTCTTCGGAATACGATTCTGGTAACATATCTTCGATTGTCGATTGAAGTTCCAGCGCTATATCTTCACGATTATTCTCAGGCAATCTTCTCGTTACTTCATAAACATACACCTCAATCAGCTCCACTGTCTCCATCCCCCTCAATCAATTTTTCCAGTTCCACAGTCATCGTTGCCCATTCGGATTTCAGCTGTTGATATAGGTCATTTCCATACTTACTAATAACGTAATATTTCCGAGGTCTGCTTTCCGTCGTATCCCATGTACTCGTCACTATTTCCTGTTTTTCCAATCGGCGAAGAAGTGGATACAACGTACTTTGTTCAATGACGACACCCGCTTTTTCCAAACGCTGAACGAGTGAATAACCATATTGCGGAGTATGCAATTGACTTAATACGGCAAGTGTCAGCGTCCCCCTTCTCAATTCAGTTGAAAATGTATCCAGCAAGGAATTCATAAGTTCACCTCATATCGTTATACTGTATATCGTACACTATTATAGTATGCAGAACAATACCAAATCACAACCTCTATTTCACATATTTATACTCATATATTCCTACAGAAAATCTTAACGGTTTCATCCAGTCCACCGATAGTATGCAAACTTATATTTCTAGTAGGCATGTCCTTTGACACACTGTCACGATTGCATTATCGTTTAGTTCTAAATAGATCATCCTCTATTTTAAAATCCAACAGAATGAAGGTGGGTATGCTGTGAAGAAAGTACTTAACTCTTATCTCCATGCATCCTTAATAGTAAAAATTACGATTGCCTTAGTTCTCGGTGTGCTCGTCGGTTTTATTTTTGGTGAACAGGCCGCCGTGCTTGCGCCACTTGGGGATTTACTGCTTCGTTTACTTACATTTCTTATCATCCCACTCATTTTCTTCACACTGATTGTCGGGGTGAATCAGACAAATATCGGAAATCTTGGCCGTATGGGCGGTAAGGTTTTCATCTATTACACGATCAGTTCTGCATTGGCGATTATTGTCGGTTTAGTTGTCGCAAGTACTTTTCAACCCGGTACCGGCATGCATCTAACCGGAGATGAAACATTCGAAACGCCAGAAAACCCTGGAATTATTAATGTTCTCTTAAATATTGTTCCCTCCAATATTGTGACCGCATTTGCCGAGATGAATCTGCTCGGTATTATCTTCACCGCCTTGGCGTTCGGAATTGCGATTTCAGCTATGCGCGCATCGGAACAATTTAGCGAACTTGGAAACTCTTTATTCACAACCATCAACGCTTTGAATGAAGCCTCTCAATATATTTTGCGAGCAATTCTTCAATATGTTCCTATCGGAATCTTCGCGATTATGGCGAAAACGGTCGGCAATCAAGGGAGCGATACGCTCGTATCACTTGGGAGTATGATTGGCGTCCTCTACATTGCACTACTTCTTCAAATTGTTGTCTACATCGTTTTGCTTCTCATCTTTGGTGTAAAACCAGGCCATTTCATCAAACATGCTCGGACGCCTGTTATCACAGCATTTGTCACGCAAAGCAGTACTGGCACATTGCCACTTACTTTAACTGCAGCGAAGAATATAGGCATCTCTAAAAGTTTATATGGATTCAGCCTCCCTCTTGGTGCAACGATTAATATGGATGGAGCAGCGATTCGAATAGCTGTTTCCGCTGTATTCGCAGCGAACATTTCCGGAAATCCGCTTAGCCTCGCGGATATGCTGATGGTCGTATTAATCGGCACACTCGCTTCCATCGGTACGGCTGGAGTCCCTGGGGCCGGAATTGTTATGATTGCTACAGTGTTCGTTCAATTGGGGCTCCCAATCGAAGCGGTCGCTTTATTAGCTTCGATTGATGCTTTGATTGGTATGGGTGCAACTGCACTGAACGTTAGTGGCGATCTCGTCGGTACCGCTTTGATTGATCAACATGAAAAAAGACGTGAACGTAAAATCGCGAAATGAAAAAAGCCA
Source organism: Sporosarcina oncorhynchi (assembly GCF_033304615.1). GTDB lineage: Bacteria > Bacillota > Bacilli > Bacillales_A > Planococcaceae > Sporosarcina > Sporosarcina oncorhynchi. The sequence continues at coordinate 2,649,138 of NZ_CP129118.1, forward strand.
AGTATCGGAAAACATCTCCGGTACTTGGCTTATTTTCATTTACTCCATCATTTCCCCAAGCAATTCATACGAATGCAGACGGTCTTCATGGTTAAAGATTCCTGAGCTGATAATTAACTCATTCGCTTTTGTGGCGTGGACGAATGCTTCCATCTTCTCTTTCACTGTTTCAGGACTTCCGACCATCACGGATGGCCAATTCGCTATTTCATCGAGTGTCGCTTTTTCATACGGTGAAAAGAAGGAGTCGACATCTTCGACGGGCGGTTTAAACTGTGTTGTGACACCTTTACGGATATTCAGGAACTGCTGTTGGAAAGATGTAGCGAGATATTGCGCTTTTTCATCCGTATCTGCAACAATCGCATTCACTCCGAGCATGACATAAGGTTCCTTTAAGTCTTTTGATGGTTTAAAATTGCTGTGGTAGATCTGCAATGCTTGCATGAGGTACGCCGGTGCAAAGTGACTCGCGAATGAAAACGGAAGTCCTAGTTCTGCAGATAACCTCGCGCTGAAATCACTCGATCCCAGCAGCCAAATTGGGATATCTTGTCCTTCACCGGGGACAGCGCGAACACGGGCTGATGGGTCGTATGTGAAGAACGACCGCAGTTCTGCCAATTGATCCGGAAAATCGTTACCACTGCTATTTAGCGTTCTTCGTAAAGCATACGCAGTCGCCTGATCACTCCCCGGAGCACGGCCCAAGCCTAAATCGATACGTCCTGGGTACAACGCATCCAATGTGCCAAACTGTTCAGCAATGACGAGTGGTGCATGATTCGGCAGCATGACACCGCCTGCTCCAACGCGAATGGTTTTCGTAGCGCCTGCCACATGACCGATAATGAGGGACGTCGCCGAACTTGCAACTCCTGGCATGTTATGGTGCTCAGCAAGCCAGTACCGGTTGAAACCCCACTTCTCGACATGCTGTGCAAGATCGACAGTGTTCTTGAATGATTGCGATGCATCACTTCCCTCATTAATCATCGCCAGGTCAAGGATCGAAAGTGGGATGCCGTTAAACTTCTTAGATTGTGCAGTAATCATATGGAACTCACTCCTTAAGTATATGAAATAGTGGTTCAGGTCGTTTATGCTCCCCTTGAAACACTGTATCAAAATCATTTCTTCATTATCGTACTGAATGGTTGTTCACACTCTATCATACCGTTTTGCTATTCCATCTTCCAATGAACGGTATTATTGCTGTACATAAAAACACTCCCCGAAACCAGCTTTCACTGGATTTCAAGGAGTATCTTTTAATAAGCTTTTACTCAGTCACTTCAAAACCTAATCGGATTGCCGGCATTGCGGAACCCGGATGGTCTGATGAATACGTCAATTGCGGAATCAATGTCATATCGGTATCTTTTTCTTTTTGTCTGTAAATACCTGGATACATGTCAATGACATGGTAGCCAACATCGCCTGTTGCAATCACATCGAATGTCAACGTCCCTTGGCTGTTGAATGAACAGAGATAACCTGTATAAGCATTATCATATGTCAGATAATACGCATTATCGAACTCCGTCCAACCGCCGCCTTTGATTGTCACTTCAATCTTCGTGCCGACGGGACCTGATGTCGGAGAGATGCTGACAAGTGTAGGCTTGATGCTTAAATAAGCTTGGCCCACGACTTTATCGCCGACTTTCGCGTCAATCCGATGCGGAATCCCACCAAGATCGTCAGGAATTTTAAAATCATACGTGAACTTTCCATCGCTATCCGTCTTGACATTATCAAGAACGGAACTTTCTTCAGCAAAGCCCAGTCCGCTGACCCGGCTGCCTTTCATCGTATTCCAGACAAGCTCAACTTCCTTGTTTTTATCAAAACCTTCAGCTGTCATTGTAACGGGATCACCGACCGCACCGATTTCAGTATCGAGCGTCATTGTGACACCTGAATCATTTTTCAGTTCAGGCATTTCAACTCCGCCGTTTGCTGCTACTGGTGCTTCTTCTACGTGATTTTCACCAACAAATTTCTCATCGGTAATTGTAAACATGAAGTCAGGTGCAGGCTTATCTGGATACGGCGATTGTAGGTAATTGATGTACTGCATACCTAGATAACCTGTACGAAGACGAATTGCATGGTCTCCGGGATTGCCTGCGGCACGGATTTTCGCTTCCGCTTTGCCGTTTGTCGCAATCGCGGATACGAGTCCTGTGTATTTATTGTCATACGTCAATTGCCAGTTACGCATATACGTACTATGCCCAAGACCCTCTACTTCAATCGTAATTTCCGTTCCAACCGGCCCGGATTCAGGCGTCATTTTGAATGTTGGGTCAACAGTGTATGCTGTCTGACCGATTTTCTTGTTATCAGTTGCTACATAGACCGTGTAATCGCCGCCAAATCCTTCGGGTATTGTAAATGAACCTGACCATTTTCCGTCAGCATCACTTTTCCCTGCTAGGATGACGACATCTTCCGTCGTGAATTCAGGTCCAATTACTTCATATTGATTTTCGATGGCATATGATCCGTCAACTGTCGGCCAAATCAGCTGGACATCTGCATTATCAGGAAGCTGGTCAATGGTGAACTCCACTTCATCGCCAATAAAGCCTCTCGTAGCGGATAGTTTAATATTGTTTTTCATATCTTCCGCTTTATCCATCACTTTATCGCCATTTTTCTCTTCGCCCTCTGCCGTGTCGCTATCTGTTGAAGCTTCAGATTTGTCGCCATCGCTACAACCAGCAAGAGCAATCAGTACGCCAAAGATTAGCATGAGTACGAATGACAATGGTCTTTTTGAATTTGAATGCACAACGTTCACCTTGCTTTCCTCTTATTCTACGACGACTAACTTAGCAGTCATATCTGAGTGTCCTGCGCCGCAGAATACACTACAGTAAATTTTGTACTCACCTGGTTTTTCAGGTGTGAATGTCGCTTCACCGTTTGCTTCTTCAATATTTACGTCCGTATCTTCAATCGCAAGGCCGTGCATTCCTTCATCAGAAGTCAACGAAACTTTCACTTCTTCTCCTGCTTTTACATAGAAGACTTTCTCACCTTCAGGACCTTTGAATTCGAAGTTAACAGCATGTACTTCAACATTCTGGTTTGTTTCAACTGTTGATAAGTCTACTTCCTCTTCATCTACATCTTCTTTAGGTTCAGTTGCAGCTTCTCCATCCAAATCAACAATTGACAATAAAGAAGGTGCTACGTTAAACGGACGAAATTCACCTTTTAAATCTCCAGCTTCACCCGTTACGTAATACTCCAAGCTTCCCGTAGGTGTTTCCTCCGTGACAGGATAAGCGACAACCCAGAAGTCTTCGTCTCCATGTGTGCCATAAACCATATCCAATTCATCGCCAGTAGATAAATGAACTTTCAAATTCGCATCTTTCACTTGCTCGTTCGTTCTTGAATCCAACGCATTCATGCGGAAGACGAGTTTATCGCCTGCTGAATAACGGCTAGCCAGAACACAGCCGCCCTGTTCAGAAACTGTATCCCCTGAAATCATTAGGAATTTGTCTCCGCCTGTTTCGGCATTCTCTTTTTTGTCTTCGCTACATGCACCTAAGACTAAAAGTGCTCCAAACAATAGCGCCAACATCATCAACTTCTTGTTTTTCATATGTTTTCCTCCCAAAACACTAAAATATGTAACTATATGTCTATTCCCTAACACTTGTATGTCTAAAACATTAAGTTTTGTAAAATGAGGTTTAACTTTCATTTTTGCATGTACTGGTTCCAACAGAAAAACTTCGTTGTATTTTCACTTCTAAAAATCCCTATTTTAAAAAAAGACTACAATGAAACTATTGAGCTTATTCATTCGTATGATAACTAGGTAGATTATAGAAAGGACTGAAACGATATGCGCTCATCAAACCCGAGTTTAGGGGAAGATACATTCAAAGGCCTTCGCGCTGAAGGTGGTACTGTCATGACAATCCAAGGGACAGTCAACAAGACGCTCATTCTATTCTTACTTATGTGCGCGACTGCAGCTTTTACATGGACACAGTATTTTGCAGGCAAAGACATTCAAGCCTTAATGTGGATTGGATTTGGTGGAGGATTTGTCGTAGCGCTTATTACGATTTTCGTTAAAACAACGGCCGCATATACCGCTCCTCTTTATGCGCTGCTAGAAGGGCTAGCGCTAGGCGGACTATCTGCAATGTACGAATCGATGTATGCAGGGATTACGACACAGGCGATTCTTTTAACGTTCGGTACACTGTTCTCTTTATTGTTTGCTTATAAAACAAGGCTGATTAAAGTGACGGAGAACTTTAAACTGGGAATTTTCGCAGCGACAGGTGCTGTATTCTTTGTCTATGTTGCGGATTTCATCCTTCGTTTTTTCGGGATGCAGGTGCCCTTTATTCATGAAACAGGACTTCTCGGTATTGTCATATCTGTTGTAATTGTTGCCATTGCTGCCTTGAATCTCGTATTGGATTTTGACTTTATTGAGCAAGGCGCACAGCAACAAGCTCCAAAGTATATGGAGTGGTACGGCGCATTTGGCTTGATGATTACACTCGTTTGGTTGTACTTGGAGATTTTGCGGTTGCTCTCAAAAATTCGAAGCAATAAATAAGAAAAAGATCCATCATTCACGAGCTACTATGCTCAGAACGATGGATCTTTTCCAATCAGTTTCTTCTCTATTGCAGGCCGACTGCAACCAAATCAATTAGCTGCGAATCCAGAATCTCCGGACGATATTGCCGTGTGCTTCGACGAAATGCTCGTCTTCGATACCACCATTATTCAAAATTACTTTCGCAGAACCAATATTGTCTGCATTACATGTGACCAGTACTTCGACTATGCCAAGTTGGTCAGTAATCTTCAATGTTTCCGCCAGCAACTGTGTCGCATACCCTTTCCTTCGCTCAGTTGGTCGGATGCTATAGCCGATATGCCCGTCGACTTGAAGCAAATAATCATTAAGCACGTGTCGGATCGTAACCATTCCGAGTATCCGATTATTGTCTATAAGAAAGTAATTAGACGTTGGGACTCGGTCATCAGACCCCGCTTCTTCTACTATTAGCTCTTTCAGATACTGGTCATACGAATTGTCTGTATCGAAACGAAAGTTTCTTGGCTGTAGCTTACGCCCATCCCATTCCTCGATATAGTCAAGATGTTCATCCTGCCATTTCAGAGAAGGTCTTTCAAGATGCATGAAAATCACTCCACTTCTACGCTAGACGTAAAATCCTATTCATTCGATCATTGCAAATATCGTTCAAACCACCCTGTAATTATACTATCAATCTCTATCCGGGACTTATATTTTCTGTGCAACTTCCTCAACGCCATGATACCCTACTGTAAAGGAGAGGTTCTTATGCAAAATGATTTCATCGTCTACAATAAAAGATTTAGAATGATTGTCTTAAGTATCTTATCTTTATTGTTTGTTCTGATAGGATTTGTCTTTATATCGATTGCACTTAAAGAAAGTGGCCAGTTATTGTTTCTAACCATCGGACTGATTGTTGTCATCTTTTTCGGTTTTACTGCACTCTTTCTACTTCGAGAAGTCTTTGTTCGAAAACCATCTGTCATCATTTCGGATGAGGGCATTTTCGATCGATCCAGTTATATCGGAGCCGGTCTCATCACTTGGAACGAGATTGAAGCTATGGATTTTATCAAGTATGGCAACCAACCATTCCTTGCCATCTATACTTATGATAAGAAGTTGATCATCAATCGGACGAGCGGATTGAAACGTCTGTTGAATAATGCGAACCGTGGTCTTCTCGATTCCCAAGTCAACATCCCCGTCAAAAATCTCGCCTGTTCGATGGATAGTCTTGTAAATGCCATAAATGCAAGGTGGACCCCTAAAGAGCGCGCGCAAACAGCTGCTGATTTGGACGATTAACATTCAAAATTAAAGCTATCATCTTGCCAACTGGCGCTATCCATGATAAGTTTATCTGTAGAAAAATTTCATTATAAAAAACCATCTGTATAACCTCGATAATATGGTTCGAGGGTCTCTACCAGGAACCGTCAAATCCTGATTACAAAAGCTATTTTTGTAATCGGGATTTTTCTATGTCTAAAATGGGCCTGTTAGCCTTAAGTTGGAGGAATTAAAATGGATTTCAGAGTGTTTTTATTAGCCATTTCGGCTATTACAGTAGGGTTAGTAGAATTGGTTGTCGGGGGAATTTTACCAGTCATCGCAGATGATTTAGATGTATCAATCGGTACGGCCGGGCAACTCATCACGGTATTTGCCTTGGTGTATGCAATCGCCGGACCGGTACTGTTATCTTTGACGGCAAAAGTTGGACGAAAAAAACTTTATCTTATCGCATTAGCCATTTTCTTGGTCGGTAACGTCTTCACGTACTTCAGTCCGACGTTCACATTCATGATGGTTGCACGTATTTTCACAGCTGCCAGTGCCGCATTGGTTATCGTCCTTTCGCTGACAATCACTGCCCGCATTGCGACTCCTCAAAAACGAGCGAAAGCATTGGGTTATATTTATATGGGAATTAGTTCGTCACTTGTCCTTGGTGTACCGATTGGAATTGTACTGACTAACGCATTTGGTTGGCGCTCAGTATTTCTAGGCATTGCCATTATGACGGTCGGTTCGATTCTGTTAATCGCCAAGTTTTTTGAAGAAATTCCGCCTGGTCATGTGCAGCCACTTGCCGAGCAATTAAAAGCGCTGGCAAACAAAAAGATCATCTTTGCCCATTTGGCAACGATGTTCATGTTGGCAGGGCACTATACGGTGTATGCGTACTTCACGCCATTCCTTGAAACGACGATGCAAATTAGCCCTTACTGGATTAGCATATTCTACTTCCTGTTTGGACTTGCTGCAGTCGGCGGTGGGGTGTTCGGCGGCAGCCTCGCTACATGGATTGGATCGACGAAAAGCATCTTGTTCATATTAGGGGCATTTGCGGTAAGTTTGTTCATTCTGCCATTTTCGACGTTCTCAATCCCTGTTTTCATCATCGTTATGATGATTTGGGGGGCGTTGAGTTGGGCACTCGCGCCGCCACAGCAAGTGTATATTATTGAAAGCGATCCGGTTTCATCCGATATTCATCAAAGCTTCAATAATTCCGCACTTCAAATTGGTATAGCGCTCGGCTCCGGAATTGGCGGAGTGGTGTACAGTCAGACGAACAGTGTGACAATCATGCCGCCTGTTGGTGGAGTAATTGTACTGATTGCTTTCATCTGTGCTGCGATATCATTGTCCATTCCAATTTCGAAAAAGATTAGAGCTTCTGTGAATCAATAAAAAAAGGAAAAGACCTCCGGGTTACCAGTCCCGGAAGTCAAATGGCTTACTTTTTAGAATTATCCTTTGCAGATAATTGTTTCCTACAGGAAAGTTTGTTTCCCTTGTACAACATTATACATTTCTTTTACCATCCGTCAACTCGGATACCATTTAGTATTTTTTTGTAGTCTTACTAACATCAAAAAATCCCCCAAAAGAAGTGCATCTTCACGGGGGATTTTTTTCGTATAGGCTTATTAATCCTTGTCATTTGCCGTTCCATCATAGTCTTCATTGAACCATAGCTGTTCCTGATCATCCACTTCCCCATTGTAATTAATGAGGATTTCTTCTCCCGCTTTTATATCCTTATGGGCAAAGAAGTCAAATGTATGTTTTTCAAAACTAATATCATAATCCGCATTCGGTTCATATGAATGATTGAAAAGCATACCATATCCTAGAAGGATTGCTGTATGATTCGCCCCATATTCAAATGCGTAATCAGCGAGCGTTGTTTTCTCGATATATGCGTGTTCTTCGTTTGGATATGCGATAACCGGCGCCTCATGGAACACGGTTCCCTTTTCGATATCGCATGTGGCAAATACGCCTCTATTGAATTCACCGTCACTAATCGACGAAACTTTCACTTCGATCATCTTCATCACCTGCTCACTTATAAGTAGAATTCCACTATACCATTAATCTTTACCATTCGCCTGTATTTCAATTGCACTTTCTCGAACGAATATGCAGGTCTATTGACGCTTTCTTCGCTTCATACAAAAGTAACGATTATGAAAACACATGGAAATGGATTGCCGGGCATCCAACATTTGGCTATGATAATATGAAGGGAGGGGTTTATGCATGAATAATGATAGTGGGGATTTGTTCAATAAAGAAATAAATCAAGAGCCGAAACCAAAAATGGTGAGACGCGCAGGTGAACCTACTGCCGCTTTCAAAGGGGCTGCTTTGGCAGCACTCGCAATCGGCGTCATTTCATATTTACTAGGCTTATATAACGCAGCAATGGAACTTAATGAAAAAGGCTATTATTTCGCAATTCTTATCTTCGGTCTGTATGCGGCCGTCTCATTGCAAAAAGCAGTACGGGATAAAGACGAAGGTATTCCCGTCACGAATATCTATTTCGGTATTAGCTGGTTCGCCCTCATTATTGCCGTCACGCTAATGGCAATCGGCTTATATAATGCAGGTAGTATCGTATTGAGTGAAAAAGGCTTCTATGCAATGGCATTTGTGCTTAGTGTCTTTGCAGCGGTTACTGTCCAGAAGAATGTCAGGGATGCACAGAAAGCGCTTGAGAATGATTGATTACTAGACAAAAACAGGCTATCCGGTTTTGACGGGTAGCCTGTTTTTTATGTTGCGACTATTATCCCGAAAACTACATGCAGGCACAACGTACATCCAATGTTGTGAGCAACAGCGATTGAAAGAACAATTGCTCTTAACGATACGTCGTCACAAATGAGGGTCTCGCAAAGATATTCGGTCGTTTGTCGATACCTTCGTTTGTGCCGCGCTTCGCATGCGCTTTATTATAGGCTTGCGACTGTTGCCAACCTTTAAATGAAGCTTCATCCTTCCACATCGTCAAAATGACATACGTATCCGTTTCGAGCGGTTTCAGGACACGGATGGCGATAAAGCCCGGCTCCTCTTCAATTAAACCTGCACGGTTACGGAATCGCTGTTCGAATAATTCCCTTCCTTCTTCCGTGACAGGAAATATTGTTCAATACGGCAAATCCTTCTGTCGATAATTCGCCAGTACGATCAAGAACTTCATACGCTTCTACATTTTCAAATGAAGATTCATCCGCCTCTTGTAACAACAACGCTTCATCGTCATTTTTAAGAAAGATAATTTTATCATTCGATGCATTCTCGATTATTCGCTGCGCTTCCTCTTCAGTTCCGATCCATTTAAAAAGCTTCATTTTAAATAGCCCCCTGTCTGTTTGTCATTTATTATAAAGCAAAGGATGAATAACGTGAAAATTGGCGAACTAAAATAACATACACCAGCCATATTAAGGGGCCGGTGTATGTTATAAGACTTCCTGTTTTAACTCTTTATGAATCTTACGGGCTTCCTGTTCAGCCGTCTTTTTTGTTTTACTGAATACAGTAATAAGTTTGTTTTCCATAATGAAATTCCATTGTTTCTTCATAATCAAATCACCTACCTATTTCCCTTACATTATGTATATACCCTGTTGCAGGCATGTTTAAACATTCACGACAAATGCGTTTGTCGTGAATGTTCTAAGTTACACAACATATTGATTGTGCTGTTATTTAGTGGAACCTGAAAACTCATTCACTTTCTTAGTTACCTGTTGTACCCATTCACGATCATCCCAAATATCGGGGTTGTCAATCGTCTCATTTTCGCCTCGCACCATGAAATCATACGTATCTTTTCCACCCGTATACCAGTCAACTATGATTAACTTCCCGTTTACCTTACGCACGAGAAATTCAGTGACTTCCCCATAACCACCTCCATAATGCTTTTGAATGTCCGCAGGTAATTTCAAATACAAGAATCCTCCGTCTGCATCATCAGTGAATGTCACTTCCCAATTGGAAATTTCAATGTTTTTCACTTTACTATCCGTAAAACCCGCATGCAGATCATGTTGAGATTGAATTTTCTTTTGCACATACTGCTTTAAGTTATCGTTCGTAATAAATGTATCCAAATTAATATTGGATCCGTTCCAGACGGCTTTATAATAGTCAGTGAGCACATTCACGCACATTTCATAAGCCATTTCAGAATCCTGAAGGGATAGTTGATCAGAAGGAACTTCTTGATACTCAACATCTCTCGTATATATCTGCTCATCCGAGCCCATCCAATCAAAGAAAGCGGTACGGTTTAAATTAAATGAATAAGAGATCTTATTCACTTCAGAATGGCGCAAGATGATTTCAGTTACCGCATTCAACAAAGCAGACCTATCTTCCATTGAGGGTACGCCAATCAAATTCATAAACGGGACAAAATCGATGACAGCGGTCCCTTCATTATCGATATACGCCCCGTAAAGCCCGCTTTTCAAACTCGTTCCAAAAACATCATTTGTAGCAAGCCATTTCTTAAGATTTTCTTCCAATCCTTCATGACGCTCACCAAGGTCTTCTTTTTTAATCATTTTGTCCTGGTACTCATCAAATTCCGGTTTTTCTAACTCCACAACTTGCAACTTAGTACGCTCAGAACCTTCCTTTACTTGCTGCCAGATCACCGTATTGCCGCGAATGACAGGAAATTCACCGTTTCGTCCGATTTCCGTCGTTTCACGATAGGCCCATGAATACGCGTAGATTGTCTGGTCACTTTCCCAGATAACATAGTCTTCTCCAATACCAAAGGAGTTGATAGCTCCACGGAACAGCTCGACTTCCTTCGAACCTGCAATGGCACTCATCACGAGCCGACTGTCGCTCGTTTGGGTCGCTTCCTGCCATACAGCATACGTGTCGTTCAACGATGGTGTATAAGTAACCATTGTATTGTGGAATGTAGCATCCACTTTCTCTTCTTCAATGGAGTAGACGTTAAAAACTTTCTCTCCTTCTGTCCAAAGAAGATAGTTATCCGATAACATTGTAACTGCATGCACATCCGATTCACCAACAGTTTGCAAAATCCCAGTGTCCAAATCATACAATTGGATCAATACCCTATTTTCCCCTGCAACGGGCTCTGCCCAAGCTAACCGGTTTGCTCCGCTGCTCATCGTAATCCGCGGCTCCATTACATTGGGATTGCTATAACCAGCAACGTCACTGGATTCTCGGATACTCATTTTCTTGCCGTTTTCCCGATTGAGCGCATAAATTCTCCATTTACCAGTATCTTTGTATAACCCCGCATCCACCCAAGTAATCCAGTCTTCATTAATCTGCCCACCATATACTTCAAAGTCAAAATCAGATGTAATGATCTCCCCGAATTCCTTAGTGCGCATATTATAGGTCACCATATCATAGCCGATTGAGCCAGATTCAGGCGTATCGTTTGTACCCGACCAGATAACCGTATCCCCTTGGATGTCCTGATAATGGATATTGAGCATGCCTGTGTCAATTTCAAGGGGTTTATCGTTTTCATCTCTACCTATCACAGGTGGCACATTCTCTTGCGGAGGTTCGATTTGCGGTTTTTCACCCGTCGCGAAAAGACCAAGCTCTTTACCAGCCATGCCGCCCATAAGGAAGATGAACGCACTAACGGCAGCCGTTGTCAGTACAGTCGGCCAGAAACTCAAGCGTCTTTTCGTAGTTTTTACAGTTTGCATTGCCCTGATTTTCGAGCGAATTCGCTTGCGATCCTGTTCCGTGAAATATGCTGTTGGTGATATAGTCGTGTCTACATCGTTCTTTAAGTCCTTCAACTTCTTATCCATTCGCTTCACCCCTATTCAAGAGTTCCAATGGCTTGCGCAACTTTTCCCTACCACGGTGGAGCCTCACTTTAACCGTACTTTCACCAATACCGAGAATCTCACTTATCTCCTTAATGGACAGCTCTCGATAATAATAAAGCAGAATCACTTCCCGATACTTAACAGGCAATCGCAATACTTCTTCGACTAGTTGTGAGCCTTCCTCTTTCACTTCAAATTCCTTATCAGGTCCATTCTGTTTAGACGTCAATAAATCTTTGATATTGTCCTGCACCGTCATTTTCCTCACATGCCAACTCCGTAAATAATCTTTGCATTTATTAATGGCAATCGCGTACATCCATGTCCGGATCGATGACTTAGCCGTAAATGAATCCAGTTTCAAATAAACCGTCAGGAAAATCTCTTGTGTCACGTCTTCCGCTGCAGCATGGTCTTTCACATATGTATAAGTCAAACGCTTAATTTCTTCTCCGAATCGCGTCATTAGTTCTTCGATTTGTTCATCATTTGTGTTGCCGCGTAATTGTTTGTCATCCATTCCCCCGCCTCCTTCCTACTCGTTAGACGAAGCTCGTCAGAAATCGGTTACATATTAAAAAACGCCAGGTTTCCTGAACAACTTGCTGTCCAGTGAAAACCCGGCATTCCTCAATCTTTATATGGATCGTACTCATTCGCACCCGCCATACATACACCGACCGGTTTTAATACATGCAGCACATCAATTGTTTCATCATGTGCGTCGAGAACATCCTGCAGTTTTCGATAGACGAATGGACTCTCGTCTGTCCCACCGCCACGTAATTCCACTCCGTAATCTCGGATTGCTTTATCCATCTGTTCCTGAGAGATCTCTCCGCCTCTTCGCTTCTTCGTTTTCCAATTCATCTTCCCAGCCGCTTGGGTTCGGCTCATAATTCTTCCCGCCCCATGAACGGTACTATAAAAAGAATCCGCGTTCGCTTCATTGTCCTTACCGCGCACGATGACAGATATGTCACCCATACTTCCGCCAATGAACCCCATTTGTCCAGGCGCAGAAGGAGTCGCTCCTTTTCGTACGACGACATAATCCTTGCCTGCATGCTTCTCTTTCCATGCATAGTTATGGTGGTTGTGCACCTCAAATTCTGATGTTGCACCTAGAATGGACAACACTTTATCAATCACATAATTCCTTCCAGCATAAGCAAACTTTCCGCTTAACTCCATCGCGCGGTAATACAAATCCCCAAGTTCACTATTTAAATCAATTAATGTCGGTGCCTGCTCCATACTCTCACCCGGTGCCCGGTCTGAAAACCCTCGACCGTTCGCCAAGTTCAGAAATCCACTTGCGGTCTTATGGCCAAAACCTCTACTTCCGAAATGATTGGCTACCCACACCGCACCTGTTTCCTGCTCCACTAAGAGGTCGACAAAATGATTCCCGGCTCCGACCGTTCCGAGTTGGTCTTTCGCCAACTTCTTCAGCTTATCGTGTTCCTGTTGACCGATTTCCTTATAGACGAGCCAATCGGGATCATCGAACATCGCGTCGTCCACTCGCTCATTATTCTTACGCCCAATGCCAAACGAAATCATTGTCGCTATTTCATCCATTAGCCGCGGCAAGTCCTTTTCGATTTCATTCCACGTTAAATTGGTTCGTACTGCTTTATTGCCGCAGGCGATGTCGTATCCAACGCCAGAAGGTGAAATCTGACCGTCATAGACAATCACGCCTCCGACGGGCTGGCTGTATCCATAATGGCCATCTGCACATAACACCCCGCCCGCCACTTGACCTGTCTGTAAACAATTATCGAACTGGCGTAATGTATTGTCATCGTGAATCCCGTAAATTTTCTTTTTCATGAATGATGTCTTCCTTTCTAGAATTGAGTCCATTACCTTTCCCTTTCGCTACGACACCTTCCAAACCCTCTTTTAGCAGTACGTTCTAAATCTTGGACAGCCTCATAAACTGAAAGAGAGAAAAGCTATACGAGAAAAGGAGATTGGGACATGTTCGCTATTCATTATTATGAGAATCGAGTATATGTATTTAACCATGCCAGCAATATCGTACCTTCCGCGCAGGAAAACGTCAGGATTAAAGGACGAAACGCAAAGGTGTTACATGTCGATCAAATAGGAGACCAAAAATACGCTGTAACTGTCGAATTTGAAAAAATCGTAGAAAAGAGAAGTACAGACCCGCGTGATTATAAAAAGAAGAAGCGCTAATCTTTTATTGCTTGTGCATGGTACTTTACTCATGATGAAAATCATGCACAAGTATTCCTTCACTCTTTTTCGTCTCCATTTCTCTCAATCCCCTTCCGTTCAATCGTATGCAATTCACGCAAACTTTTGTTTTTCCCCCTCAACTTATTTCACTTTACCCTTTCCCGAGCTGTGACATCTTCCTCAAGCACACACTTGAAGACCAACGCATTTACTCACTGTTGAATTGACATTGCATGAATCTACTTATATACGCATATCACGCATATCACGTATATATAGACGTGCAAAACGGCTAAATAACTGCTAAAGTAAATTAGCAAATCAATTCGATAGTTGCGTATATTGGAAAAGGGAGTTGCTGGAATGGCAGATAAACGTAAGTTGCGACTCGTACTCGCAGGTATTTTGCTAGGTATATTAATGGCAGCAATGGATAATACGATTGTTGCAACTGCGCTTGGTTCGATATTAGGAGATTTAGGTGGCGTGGATAGTTATATATGGATTACATCGGCTTATGCAGTAGCTGTACTGGCGGGTATGCCGATTTTCGGTAAGCTATCGGATATGTATGGCCGAAAGCGATTTTTCGTGTTTGGAATCATTGTTTTCATGATTGGATCTGCACTTTGTGGTTTGGCCCAATCCGTTCCGCAACTTGCTGCTTTCCGGGCCATCCAAGGAATCGGAGGGGGCGCATTATTACCGATTGCTTTTACAATTGTATTCGACGTCTTCCCACCTGAACAAAGGGGTAAAATGACTGGTCTTCTTGGCGCGGTTTTCGGTGCTTCCAGTGTCATCGGCCCTTTACTAGGTGCATGGATTACGGAATCGATTAGTTGGCACTGGGTTTTCTATGTGAATTTGCCTATCGGATTAATCGCTCTCTTTTTAATCGTACGGTTTTATCATGAAGCGACAAAACCTTCAAAGCAAGTAATCGACTGGCTTGGTGCAGTAACACTTGTCACTGCAGTCGTCAGTTTGATGTTCGGGCTTGAATTCGGAGGAAAACAATTTGCCTGGTCTTCCTGGCAAAGCATAACGTTATTCAGTATTTTTGCTGTGTTTTTCATCACTTTCATCTGGGCTGAAACACGTGCTAAGGAACCGATCATTTCATTTTGGATGTTCAAGAACCGGTTGTTTGCTTCGTCGCAAATTCTTGCCTTCTTATATGGAGCGACATTTATCGGTCTGACGATTTTCATCCCGATATTTGTGCAAGCCGTTTATGGTGGGTCAGCGACCAATGCAGGAATTATTCTAATGCCCATGTTGCTTGGTTCAGTTGCAGGCAGTGCACTTGGCGGGATTTTACAGACCAAGATGTCTTACCGTAAAATCATGGCCATTTCAGTCATCGCTTACTCAATCGGCATGATTTTAATGAGTACGATTACGCCCGATACTGCAAGAGGTGTTTTATCGACATATATGGTGTTTGTCGGTTTCGGCGTTGGCTTCTCTTTTTCTTTATTGCCCGCAGCTTCCGTGCACAAGATGGATTTCCGCTATCGCGGATCTGCCAACTCGACAAACTCCTTTTTCCGGTCATTGGGATTGGCGCTTGGCATTACGATTTTCGGAGCAATTCAAACAAAGATTTTGGCATCAGAAATGGCAACGGGCTTCGCAAAACTATCTGGTAATGGTGGAAGCGGAGTCGAATCATTCGGGAATATCCAAAATGCATTCTTGCCCGAAACGCGAAAAATGATTCCGCCAGATGTGCTGGACGTCATTACGAATGCAATGTCCCACTCGATATCTTCGACTTTCTTATGGGCGTTAATCCCCGTGGCGATTTCCATATTCGCTGTGTTTTATATGGGACCTGAACGATTGGAAGTCCCTAGTCAACTTGAAAAATAACTTTTTTGAAGACCATCCATAACTAGCTATAAAACAAATAACTTTACGGATCCTGCATAATTTAAGAGTTTTGTAAGAATAGCACTGTATACTACTTAGTTAGACGATATGGTTCATTGGAACAATAAACTAAATAACTGTTTACAAATACCTGCACCGAACCACTAACCAGTGCAGGTATTTGTATATACAGATATAAACTTAATCATAATTCCGTCTTGAGATTATAGCGAACAGGAGCTACACATAATGAGCAAGTTACACAGAAACAGCCTGATGATCATTTTTGCATCGATTACGATTCTATTATCAATTATTACAAACGTTCTACACAGGCAATTCAATTTCCTCAGTGATCATTTGATTCTCAATCGAATCGATTCGCTGAGTGGGAATCTTATAATCATCCGAAATCTATTGTTTTTCTTTCCGATTATTCTTTTCATCGTTTCGATTGTCCTGCTTAGGATCAATAAGGAGTCCAAGTCGTTACCCATCCTGATTACATTGACAATGACTTTTGGTAGCATTTCAATCATAGCTGCAGGTGACGGTCTTGTGGAATATCATTTCTCCATATTCATGGTCATTGCAATGATTGCGTTTTTCGATCAGATAAAACTTATCATCATGAGTACATTGATTTTCGCTGTTCATCATCTGCTCGGTTATTTCTTCATTCCCGAATTAATTTGTGGAACGTCGGATTACCTTTTCACATTGTTGCTTATCCATGCCGTTTACTTGATTTTGATTAGTACTGCGACTATTTTATTCATCTATACGAAACAAAAGAGCATCGCACAGTACGAAGAAACAACTGCACAACAGCAGGCAACGATTCAGAAGGTGCTCGATAGTCTCAATCGGACAAGTTTATCAATAGCTGATTCAACTGATCACCTCTCTTCGAGTTCAGAGCAATTGGCTGGTGCAGGACTAGAAATTACTAGTTCAATCCAGACTGTCGCACTCGGTACTGAAGGGCAGGTAAGTAAGTTATCAACTGGCATTGAAAGCATTCACACGATTTCTGCACAAATCATGCAAATCAACGAACATGCCGACAATATGAATAACAATGCGAAAGATACATTAGAGCAAGTTTCCAGAGGTAATGAAACTGTTGTCAGCATGGCTGAACAGATGGACAAAATTAATGAGTCCTCAACAATCGTCGAGCAACTGGTCAACGATCTGTCTTCTTACTCAAAGGATATTGATACGTATATCGGATTAATCTCTTCTATTGCTGAACAGACGAATTTACTCGCGTTAAATGCATCTATTGAAGCGGCACGTGCAGGAGAACAGGGCAAAGGATTTGCAGTCGTCGCGGAGGAAGTACGAAAACTTGCTTCTCAGTCCAATAAATCTGCAAGTGATATTCAAACGGTCATACTAAGCATTCAAGAACGTATTGGGAACGTGTCTACAAAAGTTCATCTGAATTTGTCAGATATTCAAAAAGGAACTGAACTAATCGGTGTGACAAAAGAAGTGTTTGAAGGTATTTCAAAGTCCACTAACCATGTCAGCAAACAAATTAGCGATATTTCTCTCGCTTCTGGTACGTTGCTAACCCATTCTGATAACACGCATGAAATCATGGACCAAGTGTCAGAGATTACAAACCACTTTGCGCAAGATATCGAGATGATTCTATCAACGACGGAAGAACAGTCCGCAGCTTCACATGAATTAAATTACATCTCCAGTTCATTACAGTTACTTGTAGATGAACTGAATGACCTCGTCACCATTATCACTGCTACACTGAACAAGTAATAACCCAAAAAGCCGAAAGTCCCCGTACCTTTATAGGTACAGTGGACTTTCGGCTTTTTATTGTCCCTCCATCTAGTTGAAGCGCATATTAATAAACGATTTGGTCACGCCCTTGTTCTTTTGCGAGATATAGCTTTCGATCCGCTTCCTTGATGGCATATTGTATGGATGAATCATTCGGCCATTGGGCAATTCCGATCGACACGGTGACGGATATCGCTTCGTCTTCTTTCACTTGAAATAATGTATGTCGAATCCGATTGTGCATAGCGCTTAGTTCATCCATCGCTTCCTTTTCGCTCCCTGCACAGAAGTACATTATGAATTCTTCTCCGCCATAACGTGCTGCTAATGTACGGTCATTCACGACGGATTTGAATATCTTCGCCATTTGAATTAGGGCTTGATCGCCTGCGGCATGTCCGTAACTGTCATTTAATTTTTTAAAATGATCAAGGTCAATCATGGCGATGAAATGCGAGCTATTTTTTTGCTCAGACTTCATCTTCATCTCTGCAAGCCTAATACATTCTTGCTTGTTCAGCAATCCTGTCAACTGATCATGTGTTGCCAGAAAACGCAATTGCGTTTTCATTCCAACCTGTTTGTTTTCAAGCTCTATCAGTACGTAATAGAGAATAGCGGCGCCGAGAAAAGAGAAATAGCGCATGACGAAAATCTGTTTCATAACGCTAAAACCGTCAGGAAGTATAAATATGAGCGGGATATCCGATATGGCCCAGCAAATAGTGACAAGAATGATTTTATCCCAAGGTTTTCCGTTATTCGTAAGATAGTGAGCATAAATTAATGTAAAAATCGTGGGAAGCACCATACCGAAAAGCACGCCTGGAATCGCTCCAGTCCCACCAATGATAAAATAGCGCCATGCACTTGCTGCCAACAAAACAATCACCGTATTCGACCATCCGCTAAATAAAGCCAGCATGATGAGTGGGATAAGCCGCAGATCGAAAATATACTCGCCGATTTGAATGGGGAGATAAAACATCGAAATGACAGTGAATGAAGTCATTAACAAGATTAGATAACGCAGTGTTAGCTGCCCAAATTTCTCCCGGTTACTAACCAATTGACTGATAATTAAATGGCTAAGCAATATCACGCATAAATTAGATAAAACAGATTGGAGCATGTGACTATTCCTCCTTTCTAGTTAAACGAGAAATGTTCTTAGGATAATCCCTCATTCTTTTTTCCTAAATTATACACTAGTGAAGTTCGTTTTACCTAGTTTTTTCGACAAAATTCGACATCCTCTATTTTCCATTACCGATCGCAAGCTATCTCTACACTCGAATATGTTATGTCAATCAACTACGTCTTAAAAATAAGCTAGGAAACTGGAGAAGACTACAGAGTGTTGGCTGTCTTTTTAAAACGCCATTCAGAAAATACTTGGACATTGGTGCAGAATGATAAAAAGAATCCTGCCAAGTCAGTGCCCGGCAGGATCCCTCTGTACACATATTAAGAATCATAGATCGTCTAAAAACAGCATGCTCTATTATTTCCTGATTTTTAATACCCACCAAATGAGCACGAATTGCAATGGCAACCTCAACCATAATACAATTGCAGGCACATCATAGTTTTCAGCCGTTAAGGCCATATACACATTTACTGGAAAAACGAGCACTAGGAATACAGCAATTAATAATCCCGCTTGTTTTCTTGTACGTTTCATAAACAAACCGATTGCCAAGAGAATCTCCATGACACCGGAAATGTACACGATAGCTTTGCGAAAAGGCACCCATTCAGGCATAGCGCCTGTGAAAAACGGTTCGAGGATAAAATGACCGAAACCTGCTGTTGCAAAAAATAAACAGAAAATATATAAAGCTACTTTCTTCATAGTGAATGCTCCTGACTAAACACAGTTTATGTAAGATTTTAGTATAGCACAAGCATATAGAAATCCTTTATTTTGCATCCGCATGGCTCTTACATGTGAAATTACACAGCACCTTCCCCATATAGCAGAAGCATCCTAAATAAACATGCTGTTTTGCCAACAGAAATATACCCACTTACTAACCCGTTCAGTTGATTGGTACAAAAGATGAAATAACAAGCCAATTAGCATCGCATATAGCGGTGCTTTTATTCATTTCATAAACTTAATAACTCAACTTTCGCACCAATGAATTCTCTGTAAAGCCTTGAACTGCCACCGTTCGAACTACTAGTAATTGTATGCTTGACATTGCATGTAAATAAAGAAAGACACCCTTCGGTTTGGTATAGTGGAGTTACCATACAACACTAACCATAGAAGAGGTGTCTCTCCCATGATAAACCAAAAACCATGTAACTTTCAAATGCCAAACGAAGCAGAAGCTGCATTTAAAGAACTAGAAATTACGAAGCATTTACGAGAAGCCGGTATTTCTAAATCCTTCGGATTTACCTGTTCCTATCTTTTTAGACTCGTATTCTGCCTGATTTTTCAGCAACGGAACTGGTTCTCGCTCCTGCAGTCCAAACGGGCGGGGGATCTGCCCGGCAAAGATACCGTCTACCGTTTCCTCGATCAGTCTACCTTCAATTGGCGTCGGTTCCTTTTGTCGCTCAGCAGTTCGGCGATTCGCAAAGTCGACCGGTTGACAGGACAGGACCGACGAAAAGTCCTGATTGTAGATGATTCCGCATACCGTCGAGATCGAAGTAAGAAAGTGGAACTACTCGCCAGGCTGTATGACCATGCATCGGGTGGCTATTACAAAGGATTTAAGATGCTTACTTTGGGTTGGTCAGATGGCATGACCTTCCTACCTGTCGATTTTACGCTCCAGAGTTCTAAGAAGACGGAAAATGGGATAGCAGAAAAACTGGACAAGCGGACTTCCGGTTATAAACGTCGGAAAGAAGCCATTGAGAAATCAACAGATTTACTCCCCCAAATGGTCCGAAGAGCATTACATGCAGGTATCGAAGCAGAATTCCTGTTGATGGATTCCTGGTTCACCATGCCTGCGCTGATTAAGAATGTTCTAGCCGAAGGAATCGGTGTCATTGGGATGGTCAAAAAGAACAAGACCCGGTACTTTGTGGAAGGGAAACCTGTCGATTTGACTGGACTCTATCAACTGGCACGCCGTCAAGAAGGGCAGTTTGGCATCCTCCGTTCAATCTTGTGCGAGCTTTCCGACGGCATCCAAGTAAAAATGGTCTTTGTACAGAATAAGAATAAGAAAAGCGACTGGTTAGCCATCCTCTCTACAGACTGTACGCTTTCCGAAAAGGAGATTATCAAAATCTATGGTATGCGATGGGACATCGAGGTCTTCTTCAAGACGGCCAAATCACTGCTGAATCTGGCCAAGGA
This sequence comes from Sporosarcina oncorhynchi, assembly GCF_033304615.1. Classification (GTDB taxonomy): domain Bacteria; phylum Bacillota; class Bacilli; order Bacillales_A; family Planococcaceae; genus Sporosarcina; species Sporosarcina oncorhynchi. The sequence goes on from NZ_CP129118.1 coordinate 2,670,124, forward strand.
GTTCCAGGTTCGGTCGTATGGCAGTTTGATTGGTCACACAACCATCGTATTCACACGATTTATCGTCCTCTCCTGGCAACACCACAATGAAGCAGATCCCCGGACACTTGGCGGGCTGTTCTACGAACTATGTGATGAAATTGATGACCTCGACTGGGCGTGCGCATTGCAGGAATTGATCGGGTTTCTTAAAGACGCACTAAAGAAGACGGGAAGACAAACCAGAAACTTGATTCAAAAACAAGTCCTGCATTGGATGGAAGGTTTGCCTTGTTATATCAGGGCTTATTTGCCGATTTCACTCTGCGAAAGTTGAGTTAATAAGAGACCATTTTTAGAAATATTACGGATATCTTTCGTATTATAACTGAAAGATTGACGTTATGAGATCGATACATAATTCAGGAATTCTTAACCGTCGGAAAAATGAAACTTTTAACACCTTATGAACGTATCAATAGTAGAACTATACCCGTGTCGCAAACGGACAATTATTTTGCATACAAATAGTTGCTTTGCGCTCCAGACGGCACGCTTTCCAAGCGAGTTACGAAGAACTTGCTTTGCCGTGTTTCTGTGTTCTTTACAGAAATTAAGGCAGATATGCTCGAAAAGCTACCGCTTTCGCTGATCCCTCCGGAGTCGGCCATCTTCCTCTCCGAGCAACAGAATGCAGTCTGTATAGAGCTTATTCAACAATAGGTCCATTTTGCGGAACAATCTAAGTTGCAATAAACATGAAATATTTAAGGAAGGGGTGTGTGGTGTGAGTAAATATCAAAAACGTATTGTTTACATCTCGATTGTAACACTTGTTTTCTTCATAGTATTATCACTTATAACGAAACACTGGGGATTCTTTTTATGGAGTTTATTACCTATTTTTATGGTTTTGATGACTACATTTTTCACGAAGTATGACAGGAAAAGTAGTGGGGAGTGAAAGGGCTTATTCAATCAGTGGGTGCTTTAACGGTATATGGATTGTGCTTCAAAAGGGGCAGTTAGTATTAAGAGTCCTTTTTAACTTGTGTTTATTAATGAGGAGGCAGCCGTATTGTTAAGGAAGGAAATATACAAATGCGGGGGGGAGGATTTTGAAAAATAATGGAGCATTAATGAATAAGACACCACTATTGCTTATCCTTTTAATCATAGCTGTGGGTTTAATCTATTACAAAATGTATTTCACACCAAAAAATTCGCTTGAACTATATCAAGCACTGGCTTTCGCGGAAAGTTTTGAGAGTGTTCAGAAGAAGTTGATGGAAAAGGGGTATGAAGGCAATATTACAGAAGAAGATTTTAACGCTATTAAGGAGGGTTCGATGTATAAGCCTAGCCAGTTCACAGTCTTTGAATACTATGGTAAATCTTTTCTCATCGAGACTACTCCAGGCACAGAGCGCTTAAAAATTCTCTCCGTCAAGGAATTACCAGAAGATATTAGACGGTTCTTTTCGGAGTTGGCAGAATAGGAACAATCCTAACAATGGGTGCAATTCTGTAACAAGGATTTGTACCCTATTTCTATAGTCGGGCTAGACAGGAGGTTAAAAGTTGACGCTTAAATGGAAAAGGGAAAGTATAATATTCGATAGCTTGTTCGAAGCAGATGTTTGGGCCGATTCAATAGGAAACGAAATTTATGCAAAACTGTATGATGGTTATGACACACTTGCGGAGATGAAGGAATTCAGGGTCTTTGCGAAAAAGACAATAGATAATGGATATAGATATAAAGTTTGGGTAATACCTTCTTAGAATATCCAGAATTGGGATGCGTTTAAAAAATAAGACAAGTTTACTACAGCGACTTTCTGTTCGATAACGTACAATGTTCGTTTCATTATTAAACATCATCCTGTTCCATCTCAAACACTTTCCTCTTTCTGAACTGTCAGCAATTGCATGTATGGACTTTACGGCATTGAATGCAGGATTGCGGAAATGTTTTTCAGATTTAATTAATGAAAAAGCCAAGTACACTACCGTTTCAGACGGTAGAATACTTGGCTCTTTCTTTTCTATACGTGCAACAGTTTCATTTCTCTTCGATAGCCTACAATAATCTTAATGAGCATGCCCAGCCACATAATTAGGGTAATTCCCAATACTATTCGTAACACACCCATATAGGACCACTCGAGAAAAGGTCCTGGAACAACAAAAGTGTTCACATAGAATGATTGAGAACAGATAAGTAAAACAAATGCACCTAAACCTAGATTCATCCGGAAAGCCCTCTTAACATACCTTTTCTTCTCCTCGGGATCATAAACGAAAGCAGGAATTTCTTCACCTTTTTCATACGGCATTGCCCAAATCGAATAATTGAGCCATGAAATATTCGATGTGAACTTTAGTTGCCAACCAGTCTCTTTATGAAAAGAATAGAAGTCCGTATTCACTTTAGGCTCAAAGTTCACTTCGTAGCCGATCAGTTGGGGGTTCTGTTTTCTAAATGTAAATACGGCCGCCCTTACAGACTCTAGCACTAAGCCTTCAGCTGCTAATTCCTCAAGCCATTCCTTCGTCTGCAATGGTTGATACATCCAACCCGGGCGCATTTTCCGAACTTTTCTCCCTCTACTATTCCTATCGATTTCTGCCCCCATCTCATTCATTTCAAATTTTCGATAAGACCGGAATACAAATATTGTTAAGCCCGTTAACGTGATGAAAATTAGTAGCGGAATCGTCATAGGACCAAGCATGATTTTTCCTGTTATTACATGTGAAGATATTCCCCATATGAAGAAAAACGGGAGCATGCCAGATAGAATAAAAGTAGAGAATATCAAGAGCAAATAAGCATGCAATCGATTGCGCTTAAAGAGAGTCTCACGCATCGGAGTATAGGTGATTACTTCAGATTCATTCTGTAAAATCTGCCACTTTCCAGATGATGTAACGACTTCCCAACCGGAATGTAGTAGTCGTTCTGGGACTTCAGCTTTGTCAAATTGAATTGAATATGTGACGTCAGCGCTCGGCCCCTCTTTAAATGTAAACGTCCGGAGAGTAGGATTGAATTCAATTAAATGAAAACCATTCCTTGCCATTTTGGAAAGCCACTGTTCGGTTTCAGTGATTCGATAACTCCAAAACCATCGCATTTTCTTCATATGAATTCCCTCCTGAATCTTGTTGCATTCTTGTGTAGTTCCTCTAAACGAACCATTTCCGCCTGCATGATCAGTTTCCCACGATCTGTTACCTCGTAAATTGTCTTTCGCTTTTCATCCGCAAAAACCGCTATCATCGCGTCTTTATGCATCTTTGTCAGTGTCCCATAGACAGTTCCAGATCCTAGTCTTAATCGCCCGTCTGTCAATTCTTCGACACACTGGATAATTCCATATCCGTGACGGGGCTCAGTCAGTGATAACAGTATGTAGAATGCCGTTTCTGTCATCGGCACATATTTCTTTATTAATTTTTCCACAAAACTCCTCCATATGTCTCGTTGCTATATGTCATGCCGTGACTATATCACGACATGACATATAAAACAACATGAACAAGAAACAAGTCAACGTTTTTTTTAATCTTGTTATTACGGTAAAGTTCCTATAATTCAGTAGGCACGCTCTTTTAAAACGACTTTTTTCAGATAAAAAACGTGTACTCCCTTCGAAAATGGAAGTACACGCAGACTATATTAATCTTCAAATACGATTGTAGATACTGCGCAATATTCTCCACGTGAATCTGTGAAGAATTCGATTTTACCACTAATAGGTAGTTCGAGAAGTTCAATTGTTCCGCTAAAATCAGCTCCATAGTAATAAGCAAATCGTCTATGATCGAATCCTTCCGCCGTTTCCTGTCCGTCATCTTCAAACCAAGTGGCATCCAAATTCAATCCGTACTCTTCCAGGTCCGCAAAATATTGCTGGGCGACATTATAAGGGTTAGAGTCATGGCAGAACTTTCCTTGCCATATACCATTATCGCCGTTTTCCATCTCCGCTACCAACTGCCAGTCGTCATACATTGGCATGAAGTAGCCGTTTGGATGATCGATATTCCCTTCATATAAGTCATAATATGGAGAAACTGCATAGAAAAAGTCTGGCGATACGCCGCCTTCATCTTCCCCCTCGCCAAACATTGTCGAAGGATCTTCACCTTCCTGCTCATCCACTTCTGTTTCTGCAGCTACGGTAGTGACACCCGTTTTTCCCGTGCTTGCTGTTTCTTCACTTGTATCGGTCTTTTCTTTCGCTGCTTCATCTTGTACCATCTGATCTACATTCTTGATCAGACTTTCCACACTTTGGATCAACCCTTCAGCTTCACTACATCCTGACAGTAGCACCATCATTGCTATTACCGATATGCTACGAAATAGAATCGTCTTCATTATCGTTTCCTCCATTTCCTTCAAACGTATACATTTCATCATATAAGCTGAAAGTTAAAGGAGCGTTAAATCAATTTTTCTATTTACGTCTTTATGACAAATGACATTCTACTAGTCAAATGACGAATTCCTAAGTCAATTCAACTACATTATTCCTTGTTACCGATACATTTAATAATTTTGCAGTCGTTTACTAGCGGGAATTGCCTGAAGCCTTACTGCAACGACAATACCGAGTACCGCCCCGCTAATACTTGATACGAGAAACGGTGGCATGAAGAAGAAGGCAGTCACAGTCGTTCCCATTAGAATAGCGGCGTATGGAACTGCAAACAACGATGCAATCAATCCTGTCCCGATAATTTCGCCGACTGCCGCCATCCATGCACGCCCGGAATGTTTATACATTAAACCCGCAAGCGTTGCACCGATCATTCCGCCTGGAAACGCAAGAAGTGAACCTGTTCCTGTTAAGATACGAACTAGCCCCGTCATGAAAGCGATAATGACCGCGGGCAACGGTCCTAAAAGTATCGCTGCAACTACATTGACGGCATGCTGAATCGGATACGCGCGGGCAATTCCAGCGGGAAAGGAGACAAATGTTGAACCGGCAACTGCAATCGCTGTAAAAACCGTCATCAGCACGAGTTTCTTCGTGCTTATCCGATTACTGTTTTCGATTTTCCTTTCCATTGCAAGAAAACCCCTTTCAGCTCCAAAGTTGCATTCTCGACATCCTTTGCGGCAGCGATTGCTGATATGACTGAAATCCCGGATGCACCTGCCTGAAACACAGGTCCAGCATTCGTCGCTGTAATGCCGCCTATACCCATAATTGGTAAATCCGGATAGAGACCGGACACTTCCTGAATCATCTTTGTACCCGCAACTGGTTTAGCATCCATTTTGGACACTGTCGCATATACCGGCCCCATACCGATATAATCCGCTCCAGCGATTTTCGCCGCTTTCGCCTCTTCGACCGTATGGACGGAAACACCAAGTATTTTAGTTGGCCCGATTTTCTTACGGACTTCAACTGCGCAAGCATCATCCTGACCGACATGCACACCATCAGCTTTGATTTCAATAGCTAGTTCGACATCATCATTGACGATGAACGGCACGCCATATTGAGCACATAGCCGTTGACAACTTTGCGCGAAAGCCTTTTTTTCATTTCCTTGTAAAGCCTTTATGCCTTTTTCACGTAATTGAAAACAAGTTATTCCGCCTTTTAACGCATCTTCTAGAACAGACAACGGATTGTCCGCATTCACAGAACCCATGATGAAATACAAACCGTAGTCAACGTTTTCCAATCAATTCAACATCCTTTCGTTCCGCAAGCCCTCGTTTTCGAAGCGCTGCATGATGGGTTGGTCCGTGACCATGTCCGATTCCTAATCCATCCTCAATCGCCGCCTGAATGAACTGCTTTGCTTTGATGACGGCATCGCGAATCGTTGCACCTTTTGCGAGTTCCGCGGTAATTGCTGCTGCGAACGTGCAGCCTGTTCCATGTGTATCTTTCGTTTGGATTCGTTCGCTCTTCATTAAGAAGTAATCGCCTTCTGCTGACATGAACAGATCTTCCGCGAATTGTTCATCTTCCCGATGACCGCCCTTCATGACTACGGCAGTGCAACCCATCTGCAATAACTGCTGTGCAGCTGACTCCATATGTGCTAATGATTTGATAGACATGCCTGTCAGCACTTCTGCTTCAGGGATGTTAGGTGTCAATAGTGTTGCAAGCGGAATGAGTTGCTCTTTCAAAGCATCAATCGCATTTTGTTGTAGCAATGAAGAGCCGCCTTTCGCAATCATGACAGGATCAATTACGAGCGGAAATGATGGGTACCGCTTTAACGTATCCGCAACTGCCTCAATAATTTCCGATGAAAACAACATTCCCGTTTTCGCTGCACCTACCGTGAAATCATCTAGCACCGCTTCGATCTGCGAAACGACCATAGCTGGTTCAATCGGTTGGACGGCATGCACACCAAGCGTATTTTGAGCTGTGACCGCAGTCAGCGCAGATGTCCCGAACGTGTCGAGCTCCTGGAATGTTTTCAGATCTGCTTGGATGCCTGCCCCTCCACCACTATCAGATCCTGCGATTGTAAGTGTCACTGAAGTCATTGTCAGAAAACCTCCTCTTGAATGAATAGTGATGCGTGATTCAGGTCTTTATCAGTCAGGAGATGAAGTGCATTCAAAAAATGGACCTCAAAATCCCCTGGCCCCTCAGTCCGCTCGGCCGCCCATTCACCAGCTTTTTTATAAAACGCTAGACTATATGCGACTGCTTCAAGCTTGTCGTTCTTGCCAACAGCTAGAAATGCGGCTGCAACGGCACTCAACAAACAACCCATACCCGTGATTTTACTCATGAGCGGATGGCCGCCTGTAATCTGCAATACTTTTTCTCCATCCGTCACTAGATCCGTTTCACCTGTAACTGCCACTAGGCATCGATGGCGAACAGCCACATCTTTCGCAGCCCACTGAATATTAGCAGTACCTTCTCCGGCATCGACACCCTTCGCATTCCAGGCAACACCAGCAATGGCTGCAATCTCGCCGGCGTTTCCACGGATGAGCGTTACGTCCAATTCATTCAGCAGTGTTGACACGGTCTGTTTACGAAACGTAGTTGCTCCTGCACCGACTGGATCCAATACGAGTGGATGACCATTGGCATTGGCGCTTTGCCCTGCAGCAATCATCGATCCGATGACCTTACTATCAAGTGTACCGATATTAAGAAGTGTAGCTGCAGAAAAAGCAGATACATCTGCCGCTTCTTCGATTGAAGCCGCCATAATTGGGGAAGCTCCGAGTGATAACAAGCCATTTGCCTGAAAGTTCGCCACAACGATATTCGTTATACAATGGACGATCGGGCTTGTTTTACGCACTTCATTGAGCAATGGAATTCCTGCCTTCATACTTGAACCTCCTCATTTAAAAGAGACCATTGCTGTTTTGTATATGCCAGATTCCCAAAATGCTTCTCACATTGACAACTTTTCAATTTGGACTCAAAAACCCCACCGTATTGTCTCCGTACCTCTTCACAAATCGTCATCCCAACCACTCCTCTACTAATTTTGGAAAACCAAAAAAGCCGCTTCTCTCAACACGTACGTTGAAGAAGCGGCTCGCAAATCGGCGTAAGATAACCATAGGAAGACATGCGATCCACTTCCCTACGCTGGTATGAGCCAGATCAGGTTCTAAGGGTCCGCATATTGATACACGTCTCAGTCTTTCACAAAGACTCCCCCAGTGGTTAACTTAATTTAGTTTTCAATTTCACTATAGCATAGATCAATCGATTGGCAAGAGGTTCCAATCTTTTTCGAAAGAAAGTCGATGTATTTGAATGATAACTATTCCTTCACTTTACAATCGTCACTGGGCATCTCATTCGCTTCACTGCTTTTTGGTTAATGTCACCAAATACCGAACCTTTGAAGGCGTTCAGACTATTACTTCCGATAACGAGATGATCCACTTCATTGGCATTGACATATTTGATAATCGTTGGACCGGTTGCACCTGTCAGTAATGTAATCGTCGGCTCAACTCCTTCTTGTTCCGCCAGCTTTACAATTGGACGGACATTTCTCTGTTGGTAAGCGTTTAAGTGTTCAACACTATTTTTCAGCAGGCGTTCATCTTCAACTTTATTAAAATCGGTGACGAAAATAATTTCCAGATGGGTATCTGGTAAATATTTGACGAGCGTAAGTGCGTGTTTCGTCGCACTGATTGCACTTTCAGAACCATCAATGGCAACTGCAATATTCATAATCGACCTCCTCTACCTCTCATTGGTTTTACATAATAAAACTGATTGTATCAGACCTCGCACAGATTTCAATGAATGCGGAAAAACGATATACTTGTAAGTACCCTAAATGCATTTAAATATGCCTATCTTTCATACTGGATTGTTTCGTATAGAGTCAGGCATGTGATATGGTTACAGAAAAATGACAGGTGGTGCCGAATTGAAATTCTCCGTTAAAAAAGTGCTTGGATACTGCCTTCTGCTCTTTTGTATCATACTATCTATCCTATTTGTTAATTTGAACTACACATTTTATGATCGGCCCATCGCCAAAGTGATCGAAACAGTACTTGAAGAAACAACTGCTACAACCGATCGCCACGGCAATGAAGATACATTATTCACACAGCATATTACGGCCCAGATGAAAAACGGTCCCCAAAAAGGCATGCTGATTTCACTGCAAAACGATTATTCCTATTCAGGTGCCTATGACCAGGAATACCGAGTAGGGAATGATTTGTTTGTTCTTCCCGATGAACAAGTCGCTGGAGCAGATAATCTGACCGGTATTATTACCGATGTAAAGAGGGATAAGCACGCATTAATTATCGCATGGATTTTCATCTTCGCATTAATGATTGTCGGCAAACGTCAAGGCGTATTTGCCATTATTAGCTTTGCCCTAAATGTCCTAATCTTATCGTTTGCACTCGATATTTATGTCAACAACCCCTCAGTGAATCTGTTGCTCATATGTGGGATTTGCATTCTGTTATTCACGTGCATCTCGCTTGTCTTCGTTAGCGGTTTCAGCGAAAAGACGTATGCAGCAATCGTTGCAACGTTAGTCGGAACCGTAGCTTCCTTGGCAATCGCATTGCTCGTCCTACGCCTTACTTCGGACAACGGCCTTCGCTATGAAGAGATGCAATTCGTCACCCGTCCTTACCGGCTCGTCTTTATTGGCGGATTGTTCATCGGATCACTTGGTGCGATTATGGATATCGCCATTACGTTATCTTCGTCGATGTTTGCGTTATACGAGAAAGATCGGTCACTGAGCAGAAAAGCATTGAAGGAATCCGGGATGGACATCGGCCAGGATATTATGGGGACGATTACAAACATTCTTTTCCTTGCGTACATTTGCGGTTCGATTCCAATGCTTGTCCTGTCGTTTAAAAATGGGACGCCATTAGGATTCACGTTTTCTATGAATTTGTCGCTGGAAGTGACCCGCGCCTTAGTTGGAGGGATTGGCATCGTGTTGACAATTCCAATTGCTGTCTATACATCGCTCTTTTTCATCGATAGAAAGAAGGCTCGCTTATGAATGCTATCGTCGTGCTTGCAGTTATATTATTCGCGCTCATGCTGTGGATAGGCGGAAAGAATGGACTGCGTTCGTTCCTGTCGCTGTTTCTCAATTTCGGTGTGATCTTTTTCACACTCGCATTTCTGTTGGCACCTGCTGTTAACCCTGTCGTAGTGACATTTATCGCCAGTGCTTTGATTGGCTGCATCAGCCTGTTTTTCATTAATGAAGTGAACCGTAAAACGATCATTGCATTCGTGTCTACGATGATCACAATTACGGTATTGCTCGTCTTCATTTTCTTCGTATCGGACACATTGATGATTCAAGGATTTGGTGAGGAAGAGACAGAGGCGATTAGCGGTTACTCTCTGCTGATTGGCATTGATTTTCTTAAAATCAGTGTCTCGGTCATTATATTAAGCACAATCGGCGCAATCATGGATGTTGCCATCTCCATTGCTTCTTCGATGCATGAAGTACTTAAACGGAACCCTTCCATTAGCAAGATAGAGCTGTTCGCTTCAGGTATGGGAATTGGACGTGACATTCTGGGAACAGATACGAATACATTGTTTTTCGCATTTTTTGGCGGCTATTTGGCGCTACTCATCTGGTTCAAAGACCTCTCCTATTCCATCGGAGAAATCATCAATTCGAAAATATTCAGTTCCGAACTGATGCTCATTCTTTGTGCTGGTACAGGAATTGCACTTGTTATCCCGATTTCTTCCTGGATCAACGCGCATTATTTAATGAAAACGAAAAAGTCTTCCTGACAAGCTACCCGTGCACAGTGACAATTAGTTCACAGCACGAACCTTATGCACTGTCATTTTCAAGATGGAGGATAGACCAAGAATACATTGACTTTTCCTCCTGTGTTGAATTCCTGGCAGTATATAATTCCTGGCAACGATTTGGCTAATGAAAAAAGGAAACCAATCATGTATATCGCTGATTGGTTTCCTTTTTACTTGTTTCTATTGACGTTCATTAGTTGTTTGATTGTAGGACTTCTACGTTGCTGACTGGATTTACTTTGAATCGCTGTCGTCGGCTTCCGTATCTTCCGTTGAATCGGCGTCGTCCATATCTGTGTCTTCGCCTTCAACATCTTCTACACTTTCTTCTTCCGCAGCAGGCTGCTCTACTTCAGCAGGTGCTTTTCTAGCTCCACCCATCTCGTTCCGGTCATCTTTCACATTACATGCCGTTAAAGCTGCAAGAAGCAAAATCGCGAAAAATAATGATGCTATTCTTTTCATGTTCTCACCCTTCTCTCTATGATGTTTATGTTAGAATACCCTCATTTATAAATATAACTCATTTCTCGTTAAGAATCCACGAATCCCCGTTTACTGAGCCTTTTCATCGTTAAGAGCTGCGTTATCTTAATTTTTATAGAATTATAGTTTAGCTATCTGTATAATAAAACCAACTACAACGTTCTTACATTTTAACGGAATTTGTCTATTTACACCTATTCGTTCCACATCAATTATTCATTAAATTATTGAATCGTAGTATACAAAAAAAGGAGCTAACAAATGAAATGCGATATATGCAACCCTACAACGAAAATTTATACGATCTATTTTGCTGACAATCAACGGATTGAACCTCTTTTGACCTATTTCAGTTCGTATCCTAAAACGGATTGGCATATGATTAACGACCGGATGTTTTGGACGTTGGAACCGATCTTCTTCGACTTGATGGACTATGTACATGCTCACCTTGATGCGAGCGCTATTTATGCAGTAGAATCCGATCCCCATGACCCACTTCGGGAACTGTATAAAATGAAACCGATTTTGGAATTTCAAGCGGAAAGAGAAGCCAGTTGGATTGATGAACTCATTCAGAAGAAAGCGATTCAAACACACTTCCAACCGATTGTAAAAATCACGGACGGGCATGTTTCCATTGTCGGCAATGAATTGTTGAGCAGAGGCTTGGATGAACATCAGGACATCATCTCACCGTATCATCTATTTGAAGCGGCAAGAAAACGGAATCGCCTTTTTGCACTTGACCGACTATGCCGATTGGAATCCATTCAAAACGCTGTGCCTGTTGCTGATAAATTAATTTTCATCAATTTCATTCCGACAGCCATCTACGTACCAGAACATTGCTTATCTACAACATTCGCCGCCATTAAAAAAGTCGGCATTAAACCAGAACAGGTGGTCTTTGAAGTCGTGGAGACCGACAAAATTGAAGACATGTCCCACCTTCTTGCGATTTTGGACTACTATCGATCTCAAGGGATTAAGTATGCACTAGATGATGTAGGTACAGGCTTCAATGATCTGGACCTGCTGTCCCGAATGGAACCTGATTATGTAAAGCTCGCCCGTGAATACACGGATGGCGTCAGTACTGACCCCGAAAAATGGCAAGTCGCTAAAACGGTCATGGATATGGCTCATCAAGTTGGAGCACTCGCTCTTGCTGAAGGCGTAGAACAGGTGCAAGATGTTGAATGTTTAATGGAGATGGGCTATGACCTGTATCAAGGCTACCTGTTCGCGAAACCGAGTGACACACCTTTACAAGCTATCGACAGTCAATGGAAACAGACTTAAGCGTAAAATAAGTTACATATCATGCGAGGAGTATGCACATGAAAAGGAAAGTTATTATAGCAACAGGGAGTTTGATTGTAGCCATTTTAATCGTCCTACTTGTTGCAGGCAATTACTTTTACAATCAAGCTGTGAAAAGAGGCACAGACGTCGTTTTACATACGGAAGCGGCTTCGCTGAATTCACTGGCCAGTGAAGAAGATCAATTGCATATGAAAGAAGCGAAAGAGTGGTTCAATGATCAACAACCCGACAATATAACAATAAAAACAGATGACGACATTGAGATAACAGCGCAGTTCATTGCACAACATGATTCTCAGCAAAAAGGGGTAATCCTTGTTCATGGATTTCGCAGTACGAGCGCGGATATGGGCAAGCTAGCGAAGTTTTACGCTGACGAAGGATTTGATGTTCTTCTGCCTGATGCGCGCGGCCATGGGGCAAGTGGAGGCGATTATATCGGGTTTGGTTGGCATGACCGGCATGATATTATTCAATGGATCGACTTTCTCAAAAGTCATGGAAACAACCAAATCATTCTTCACGGGAATTCAATGGGAGCTGCCACTGTGTTAATGGCGAGTGGTGAAGAACTTCCTATTGAAGTGAAAGGGATTGTTGCGGACAGTTCCTATAGTAGCGTCAAAGAAGAACTCGCCCATCAACTGAAGCATATTTATAATCTGCCGGCTTTTCCACTGTTGGAAGTGACAAGCTTTGTCACAAATGTACGTGCAGGTTATACATTTGGTGAAGCTTCGGTCGTGGAACAAGTGAAGAAAAACAATCGGCCGCTTCTGATTATCCATGGAGATGCAGATGACCTCGTCCCAACGGCAATGGCCCAGCAAATCTATGAGGCGGCAACTAGCGAAAAGGAATTATGGATTGTTCCTGATGCTGGTCATACAAAAGCCTATAACAATAAAACAATCGAGTTTGAACAGTATTTGAAAGATTTCTTAGACCGGACTGTAGCGGATTAAAACTAAATCTATACTTCTTCGGAGGCATTAGTCGAGCCCGTTCATTTCAACTGATAGATAGCGCATGTAAATAGATCCGTATTCTGAATGATACTGTTCAGAATACGGATCTTTCTATTGTCCGCTTATTATTTTTACATCGAATAGACAGAAACAGTTTGTTATATAACTGTTTTACTTCTACAACGTCTAGGCGGGATTGCTGGATTATTGACATAGTATCCCTGTTTAAGTGGCAACCGTCACAGATTTTATTCCATAAAGGATTAAGCAGATCCTGTGTCTTCCCTAGTACTGGTTGTTCCATGCGTACATGTTCAAAAAACAGTATTTCTGCATTCGGTTTACTCACACGCTGAATTTCCGCCAATGCTGTAGGTGGATCGGGAATCGTGCAAAAGACAAGTGTGGCAATAACCGTGTCAAAAGCATTGTCTTCAAACGGCAGTACTTCGGCAATTGCTTCCACGACGTCAATTGGCACACTCGCTTTCCGCAAACGTTCAGCCCCCCTTGCATGTATCAATGGGTTCGGTTCAACGGCAGTCACATGTGCTGCATCGCGATAAAATAGGGAAAATTGACGCCTGTTCCAGAACCAATTTCTAATACTTTGCCTGTCGCAGAACGAACTAAATCGACCCGTACCAGTTTAAAACGCGTCGCTTCGAGTGGCTTCATAGCCATATCGTAAATCTTAGGGAACCAACTTCCCATATACTCAACGCCTTTACGAAATAATAGTGTATGTCTGAGATTGTTTTGACTGGAACGGCTTTTACTCAATCACTTCGTTTTCCGCATACAAATAGCCTTATACGCAAATGTCGATACTGGCCCTACTCTTCGCCGTAAAAGCGCTTGTTTGCTTGCGAATAAGTGTAACTTATATCGTTGCACTTCCAGCTGCCGCTTGAGACGCTTTTGCATAATCGATTGCGACAACTAAGGACACAAGAAGCGTTTCCATGTCTTCCTGCAGCACTTGAATCTGATAACTGTCTCCCCATGTAAACCACTGTTTATCGACTGATCCGATCAGTTCACCGTTTTGCAGCACTTCAAAATTCATATCCCATAGATTCCCGCGAACTTCAATGCCCGCTGCATCTATCGTATAGTTCGCTTTGATAAACGTAAATTCCTTCTTAATAGTCATCCTTTCCTGCCCCACAACGTCCACGTAAAAAGTTGGCAAGAAACTGAATGACTTTTTGGTAATGAATGCAACTTGATTCATCGCCGTATCCATAATCGAATAGGTCTTCGGAATTTGCATTAAACTGCCTTCTATAAAGTACACATCATGCTCGTTTTGGTCTTTTACTGTAAATTTTCCTCTCACACTAAAAACCTTCTGTTTAATATATAACTGCTTCAAGATGAACACTCCTTTCCGAATTTTCACATGTTTTCCTAGTACTTGTTTTACGTTCTTTCCCCTTAAAAAGTTTCGTTTTATCAAATCGGTCATTTAATCAAAAGACACGAAAAACCCCCGCTCCTCCACAATTAACCGGAGGAATGGGGGCTTTAGCTATTTTACATTTCAGCAATATCTTGTTCAATCATCCACTTTGCCGCGCCAAGAAGGTCAGGAAACACAGCATCTGCGAGAGGATCATCTTTTCCAATGAATACCGTTTTCGTCCCAGCTTTCTTTCCCGCAATAATATCTGTGTCCGTATCGCCAACCATATAGGAGGAAGCTACATCTACATCATATTTTTCTGCAAGGTCTTCAATCAGCTTACTGTTCGGTTTTCGGCAAACACAGCCTGCTTTTGGTTTATGGGGACAATAAACAACTTCATCAACGACTGCTTGTGATTTTGCGAGTTCCTCAATCATATGAACATGGATCTTCTGCAATTGTTCTTCCTTCATATAGCCCAAGCCTACACCGCCCTGATTCGTGACGACAAACACATAATCAAAAATGTCATTTAACAAATGGATGGCTTCCGGCGCACCAGGTAGAAAATACAGCTGATCGGGCCTGTTGACAAACTTCACACGATCCGTCAGCACTTCATTAATAACACCATCACGATCGAGAAAAACCGCTTTTTTCATCGTTCCACTTCCTTTACGTTCATACTAACTCCTATTCTGTTCACATTTCTCCGAACAAGTCACCTGAGCATAAAATAATATCGGTTTCCTTTCATCTTGGAAAGTCGGTTTGTTATTTGAATCATTTACGAGTAGAAACAGGAAATTGTTTCAAACAGGATGATTGAGGTCTCGTCCATTAACCTCTATCATATAGGAAATGTCTTTTCCAATTGAAGCACGTTCAAAATTAGGAACTATTACGAGGTGATGAACAGTCAATGGTAAATGCTCAAACATTTGATTTTAAGAAAAATATCCCGTTGCTGGCCGTTCTCCTGTCAGGTGCATTCATTACAATTCTCAATCAAACCTTGCTAGCCACAGCACTGCCCCCCATTATGAAGGATTTGCGCGTATCGGAAAGTACCGTCCAGTGGTTGCAATCGATTTTCATGTTGGTTAACGGAATTATGATTCCTATCACTGCATTCCTGATAGGAAGATTTACAACCCGGCGATTATTTATAACTGCCATGAGCATATTCGCTGTCGGAACATTCGTAGCTGCTATCTCTCCAAACTTTTCGTTCCTATTAGTCGGGAGGGTTTTGCAAGGAGCTGGCGCCGGTATCATGATGCCACTTCTGCAAACGATTATGTTCCTGCTCTTCCCCATTGAACAGCGTGGGAAAGCAATGGGGATGTATGGGCTGGTGATTGCATTCGCACCCGCAATCGGACCGAGTCTCTCGGGCTACCTCGTCGATAACTTCCCTTGGCGAAGCGTCTTCTATGTCGTCCTGCCGATTACGCTCATTATTATCGTTGCTGCAGCCTTCTTATTGAAAAACGTGACGGAACAGACGAATCCAAAAGTGGATTACTTATCGATTGTCCTATCGACATTCGGTTTCGGGGGTCTTCTATACGGTTTCAGTATCGCGGGTAATGTAGGCTGGTTGACTCCAAATGTCGGTATTGCAATGATAATCGGCGTTATTTCATTGTTCTTATTTATCCAGCGACAATTACGACTCGATGAGCCTATTCTTGAATTCAGGGTGTTCAAGTACCCAGTATTCGGATTGGCTACAAGTCTCGGGATGATTGTGTTTGCATCTATGATTGCAACAACCGTAATCCTTCCAATTTTCATGCAAAATTTATTAGGCTTCAATGCCTTGTATTCTGGTCTGATGCTGTTGCCTGGCGCCATCGTCATGGGCATCATGAATCCAGTCACCGGTTCATTGTTCGACAAATTCGGAGCGAAGTGGCTATTACGCGCAGGTTTCGCTATTCTGACTGTGACGACGTTCATGTTCGCAAACTTGTCTGAAGATACGACGTTTACCTATTTGGCGATTTTGAATGCCGTTCGGATGCTTGGTATCGCGATGGTGATGATGCCGTCTACGACACTCAGTTTAAATCAGCTGCCGACCAAACTGATTTCTCATGGCACAGCGATGAATAATACATTCAGACAGATTTCCGGTGCTGTCGGTACGGCCGTTCTTGTTACAATTACCGTCACAGCAGCAACCGGTGACGGCACCATTGCTGGAGAAATTCACGGCGTCAACATCGCTTTTCTCGTAGCCGGATTCTTTGCTGCCATCGGTTTACTTTTGTCATTTGGCATTAACAATAAAAAGCCTGTTAAAGCGTAACGGGTAAAACTTCCGCAGCAATTGTCTGCGGAAGTTTTTTTATACACGTAATTAACCTCGTCTTAACGTTCAAGAAGTATCATTGACATTCAATTAAAAATACACATATTGGGAGATCTGTCCACATGAAAAAACGGTTATTGCTTTTGTTCATAAGCATATTAACGTTAGCGGGTTGCACGTCATCCAAAACGGAAGATGTTCAACCAGAGGCATCAAAAAAATCTGCGAATGCCCCGACAGAAACAGTCAGTTATGAGTCCGATTCCGTAGAACTAATGATTCCTGCAAGCTATTATTCGGATAAAGACGCGGATGCGGTCATTAATGATTTCAAGGCGAACGGTGTTGAAGATGCATGGCAAAACGCGGATGGTTCTTTCACGTTGACAATGACACACGATCTTCAGATGCTGTTCAAAGTGTCTGTCTTGAACAGTGTTAAAACACAAAGCAAGGAGACACCGGAAGATGGGTTTTATCCCGCTATTAAAGAAATCATATTCAATGAGGATTTGACTCACATGGAAATCCTAGCCGACAAGCAATCTTTTAACGAAGAAAGTGACAGGTTGAAAGTGGCTGAAATCGCAAACTTAATGACGTATTATCAGATTTTCGATAACGTGCCGGAGAATCAGGTGCATTTGGAAGTTACGCTGAAAGATGAAGCATCCGGGTCGGTTTTCAAAACACTCACATTTAATTAAATGCATAAAAAAAGTAGAGCGTCCAACGAATCGAATGGACACTCTACTTTTTCAATAAATCATATACGTAATTGACCCTGTATTCCCTTCCACCCGGGCTCCACCGGGCTCATATTCTCCGATTGTGATCATTACGTGTGATCCATCATTTGCGACAATCGTGCCTGTTACTGTGTATAAACCCGTTTCATCTTTCTCCATTTCTTCCAGTATGTCTTCAGAATGTCCAGCCGCTACAATTTCCTTGTTAAAACGTTCAACCATCGCGCGTAAATCAGGCTCACCTATTTCTAATACAACGTTTCGTATACCGCCCATATTCATATCTACGTTCACAATATATGATTCCGGTAACGGTACGCCTTCCGGGAAGTTTTCAACTTCATCTGACATCGCCACTAACGTACTGACAGCTTCCTGAATAATATCTGTCGCTTTGGATTCGTCGGTAATGTCTACTTCACTTGCGGGCTTTGTCTCATTTCCACATCCCGTTATAAGCAAGCCCAATACAACAAGCATTAACAGGGATAACATTCGTTTAGCCATATTTTTTCTTCCTCTCTTTTGCTAGGTGTGTAACTAGTGTAAAGAGAAAAGGTTAAATGAAGGTTAAATTAAGCGAACATTATTTGATTTTAAGTAAATCATAAGGGGTTATGATACCGATTAAATCTCCGTTGTGATCTGCATTTTCGGTAATAAGCAACGCTTCAAGCCGAGTGCCTCTTGTAATCGCGCGTTTGAAAAAGTTCTCCGCCTCATATACGGACAGATCCCTTTCGACAAACTCAAACGATTCTTTTCGTTTTTCATACCCATATACAGCGGAAAGTGTCGGTATTTCCCGGGGAATAGAATTCTCTGTCGATTGACCTGCTAACCAATATGTAATCCCCGCTGCTGTAATGAGACCTTTGAATTGACTATTTTCGTAAATCGGCACTTGACTGAATTTATTATCTGTCATCAGTTTCAACGCTGCCGTCAACGGTTCCTTTGATTGCAGCGTATGCACTTTACATCCAAAAAGTGCACCGACTGTTAGCGGATTACTTAACTTTCGTTCGATTTCCTCAATCCGTTCCACAGTTTCATCATGCGGTTCCGCAATAACATAATCGACACCCGTCCTATGATGGACGATTGCATTTCGCAAGTCTCCATACTCCCGTAAATCCTCTTCATAATTTCGGACGACAGAGTTCTTGATTTTCGCCTTGTCTATCAACCTGTAAAACGGTAAATAACCACTTTCATCGACTTTTCCAGCAAGCAATTTTTCAATCCGGTTATACGCGACAATAAAACGTTCTGAGTTTTTCACAGTCATTGAAGTCAACTCCTTTACGGAAGTATACCCACAATTGAGTCGCACTGTGCATCTCAAGTTGAATGATGGTCATACATTTTTACTGACAACTTATAAGACACCGTCAACAACCACTCTACCTATTCCAATTTCCTTATACCGCTTGTACAATTTCTTACTGTACTTTTTGCATATGCTACGAAGACGTCGAATAGGTTTGTACTATTTTCGACAGGTTAACGATAAGGGGGTGAATAATTTGGGACCAATTTTCGAACTGTTATCTAGGCTGAATCCCGGGACGGACGTAGAAGATGTTTTTATTAATGGACACGAGGAATCTGTGGATTCGTTTGCAGCTTTTAATCCTACGAGCGGATTAGCTACTTTCGCAAAAGCCAATGGTGAGATTTTAGTAGTCGATTATACTAGGATCGATGCGATCGAGTTTAACTAATTCATCTTTTCTATCAACTCCTTAAGAAAAACTTAAGGAGTTGATTTTATTGGCATCGACAGATAACACATGGTTTTCATCCTTAATGAATGTTGCGATATTCGTATACACATTATAATCTGCGAAATATTTTACATATATGACTACACGATCGACAATGAGTTCTTTCACTTTTGTCCCTGGTGATAAATTGCTTAGCAAATTGATAATAGGCTTATCTAGATTTCTTTCGATTCTTTCTAACATCGGTAATAACTTTTTAAAAACGACAGATTCCTGTTTCGTTAACTTCCTACGAATACTTTCATTCACTTCTTCTTGCTGGTCAACAAAAGGAAGGATTTTCGTTTCGACTGTCTGTTCACTTTTACCGAATCGATTTTCTAACTTATAAAAATCATCAAAAGCAAAATCCATTTCTTCTAATCGAATAGAAAAGTATGTTTGCTTACGTATAAGCTTTCTGATCTTCTTATCGGCATGCTTTTTAACGTCATCCACATGATTATTCATATGCAGGTCGAAGTCTTCCAGAGAGTAAAGGATATTAGAAAGTTTACGACGAGTTGTTCGCTGATTTGCAGACAACATTGAATACTTTCTCGAAAGTTCATTCAATCTATCCTGTAAATCATTATATTGTGTGTCCAATCTCTCACTACTCGTCTGATGGGCTTTTTCTAGAGCAGTGATTTTTTCATCATACTGATTCCAATAATAGGAACTTTGATTTGTCGGGGAGTTTTTTAAGCTTTGAATATAGACAAACTCGCTATTCATATCCAACGTAAACACACTCTCCCTATGAACGATTTACAGTAGTATACGCCAGAAGCGTTAGTATTGTACCTATATTGGCTATAGAAGAAGAGATGCACATCTAATGATAGAATGAAGTGAAGAAAGTTATTTACCTGTCGCTAAAAGCAAAATAGAGGAGACTATTATGATGAAAATCGCATTATTTGGAGCTACGGGAAGAGTTGGACGTAGTGTTTTAGACAAGGCTCTTGCTTCAGGTCATACAGTTACTGTACTCGTTCGTACACCTGAAAAGCTGCCAGTTCACGATCGGTTGACAGTCATTCAAGGGGATGCTCGGG
The DNA here is from genome assembly GCF_033304615.1 of Sporosarcina oncorhynchi. GTDB lineage: Bacteria > Bacillota > Bacilli > Bacillales_A > Planococcaceae > Sporosarcina > Sporosarcina oncorhynchi. The sequence continues at coordinate 2,690,515 of NZ_CP129118.1, forward strand.
ATGAACAGGCTATTTACCAGACAATTTCAGGTATGAATGTAGTTTTCAGTGCACTCGGGACAGACAAAACAACAACGCTGACAGAATCAGTCCCACATATGATTCAGTCTATGAAGACTGTTGGAATCACACGCATTGTCACAATTGGAACTGCAGGTATTCTGGAAAGCCGTATTGAACCTGGGAAACTGCGATACGAATCAACTGAATCTCATCGTAAATTGACGTTTGCGGCGGAAGAACATCATAGAGTTTATGACTTGCTTAACGAATCGAAACTCGACTGGACAATTGTCTGTCCGACGTATTTGCCAGATGGCGATGAACAAGGCAACTATCGCGTTGAACGGGATTATTTACCGGAAAACGGCAAGCAGATTTCTGTAGGTGATACGGGTGCTTTCGCCTTTGATGAATTGCTCGCCTGCAAGCATGTCTGTTATCGGGTTGGGATTGCCTATTGATGCTAGATGGTTTCAATTCGTAAACTAAACAGTAGCCCACATTTCATTCAAAACACGGAGGAGTTTTATGACACGTAAACAACGCTATACAAACATAGATCATGCAGATACATCCACATCGCTAGCCGATCTTTTGAAATGGCAACTCGAGAGAAGAGCGAAGAAGAAGGATCTCGCCGATACAATAAAACAAGCTCCGTTTAAAGAAGTCGACACGTTAGTTAACAATCGGTCTGAGATGTCGATTACTTGGATTGGGCATTCGACGTTTTTGATTCAAATGAATGGCTTGAATCTGATTACGGATCCGGTTTGGGCGAAACGGATGGGATTTGGTAAACGATTGACGGAACCTGGAATTGCCCTAGTGGACATGCCGGCAATTGATGTTGTGTGCATTTCTCATAGTCATTATGATCATTTGGACTTCCCTACGCTCAAACGACTGAAAGGCAATCCTACGTATTTCGTTCCGGTTGGTTTAGGTCGTGCGTTCAATAAGCGAGGATATAACAAAGTCGTCGAAGGTTCGTGGTACGATTCTTTTGAGCATCGCGGACTGAAAATCTCCTTTGTTCCTGCGCAGCATTGGACGAAACGGACACTTACCGATACAAACACGTCTCATTGGGGTGGCTGGATTATTGAGAACGAAGAGCGATCCATCTACTTTGCGGGAGATACAGCATACTTTAAAGGATTCGAGGATATTGAAAAAAGATTCGATATCGATATCGTCCTCATGCCGATTGGGGCTTATGAGCCAGAATGGTTCATGAAAGCAACCCACATCACCCCTGAAGATGCGGTGAAAGCTTTTTTGGAACTGAATGCGAAGATGTTCATCCCGATGCATTACGGCGCATATCATCTGGCAGATGACACAGGACCGGAAGCAATCACACGACTCGATGCCGAATGGCAAAGACTTGGTCTGGATCCTGCTGAATTAAAGAAATTGCTCATTGGGGAAACATTATGGCCATAAAAAAAGGCTGGGACAAAACACCTGAATATGAAGGGTTTGTCCTAGCTTTTGACGATTGCCTATACAATTACAGTGCATCTGTGTATTCGAGTCCAGCCGGCAACAACTCAGACATGTTGATGCGGTCAAGCCCGTTTTTAATTTTAGTCGTGTAACCTTTTTTATGTGTATTCATATAGCCTGCCTTTGAACGGATCATCCGCTCAAATACAGCGACTTTTGAAGGGTCGACATCTTTCCACATTTCATACGAATGGATAAGGTCTTCCAATGTCAAATGGACATAATCCTCTCCAACAAGCGTACGGTCAGGAGACATTTTATACCAGATGTCGCCATTCGGACGGATCCATTTAGCAACATCTTTTTCAATCGCCGACTGAATACTATTCGCCGTTTCTAAGTACGCTGGTTTACCCGTTTCCTTATAGGCAAGCAGCAGGATATTCATGCCTCCAAGCAGATGGTTCATTGACGCATGCGTCTTGACATTCTGCTTTGACGGGAAGTAATCCTGGATATAGAAAGCTGTCGCGTCGACTTTGATAATATTCTTTTTATTTTTTTGTGAAACGAGAAGATCCGCATAGTTGAGCAATCCATCATTGTAATCTTTGTGACCGAATGCTTTGCCTCCGTTATAAAGGAATAACGCAATTTGTTCGTTAAATCGTGTATCGACAAACGGTGCTGTTATGCCAAACAAATTCTTCAAATATGTGCTCGTCACTTCCGTCTCCCAATATTTCTGAATGCCTCTAAAAATTTCTAAATTGGCAAATGAATTATACAGCAAACTTTCGTAATAACGTTCCTCTGTTTCTGTATACTTGGCCATGACCCGATCTTCTTTCACGAGCAGTAGGTTCCGTCCATACGCTTGTCCTGAAGCCGGCAAGGGTTCGATTGTCGTCGCCATTTTATTATAAGGGCCATTAGCTGTATACCACTTATTTCGCTTCTTGTAGTAGATAGCGGATTCGTGCATCCAGTCGTCCATTCGTTCATTGGTTGAAAACAACAATTGATCAGATGCGAGCAACCAATGGTCGACGACATCATATCCACGTGATCGCAATGTATAAACCGATAGCTGTGTATCCCCCAGTCGAATGCCGCTGAAAGCTTCACTCTCATCTATTAGTTCACGTGTCTGGCTACTTTCACCATTTTTATATTTCAACGAAAGTTCCTTTGACCGGAAAGACTTCCCAATCATTTTCTGTGCTTTGCTTCCTTCTGCAAGCGTCTTTTCAAAGACACCTGTCGGATATGTTGTCATATCGAACCCGAATGTACCATCTGCATTTTTCTTAATCGGATAGCGATCATATTTCCGCAACAACCCTCTTGTCACATCTTCCTCCACTTGTATAAGGTCAACTGAAACGGGCATACGCTGCGGATTTCTCAGTTCTGTGAAAATGAAATGATCGCCATTTTGAAGTTGTCTTTTCGTTACATTCACAACCGCAGGGGACATGCCTGCAATGTTGTACGTATAAACAGTATCCGTTGAATGGGCATGTTTCTTTGTCTTTTCTCCAGCAAATTGCAAATAGGCATTGGATCGTAAATACGTTTTCCACTTTTTCGAGACCGGTACTTCTACGAAATTTTGTTCATGACGGACAGGTGTGAATTCTCCAAACGTTTCCGCTTTCGTGAATAAAACCGGTGCCGTCTCAGTCAGTTTGCCAGTCTTAACCATTGCACGATGCAGGAAAACGACATATGTCGCTCGATTCACAGCCGTTTTAGGGTCGAATGTGCCATCCTCTTTACCCGTTGTGATTCCATGTTGCGCAAGGATTTTCACACCTTCACGATGAGATTCACTAATTCGATGCTGGTCTGCGAACTTGATTTCTTCACCTGTGTCTTCAAGCTTAAACGCTCGGACGATGACGGTCGCCATCTGCTCACGTGTGAGCGAATCACCAACCCCAAACGTTCCATCTTCTTTCCCAAGGAAAATTCCGGCCTCATACGTTGTCATAGCACCTTTTACATGTGAGGATTTACTGCTAACATCCGTGAAAATCGGACGATAAGGTGTGTCGGGTAATTGGAAAGCTTTCGATAACAGATTTGCAGCTTGTCCACGTGAAACTTCAAGCGTCGGCCTAAACTGCTTGTCCGGATATCCATTAATAATTTCCAGATCGACTAATTGTGTCACTTCATCTTTTGCCCAGAAATCATTATGGATATCCGAAAAACTCTGCTCGATTTCCATCGAATTAGCACCGATTGTATTGCATCCGAACAAAGTGAGCAGCAGTGTAAGTATTCCTGCTAAAATCACTTTCGGTCGTGTAGAACTAGACATATTTCTTGTGCCTCCTATTTGGTAAAGCAGTTATGTAACAAGTAGTATGGATGCTGGTCATTCGAGTATGTAACAGCCCCAAGCTATTTGGGGCTGTTTGACTTTCCTCTTCTAGCTGCTCATTCTTTTACTTGATGATTCTGCTTAAAACTCGTGAAAATATCATACGTTTCTATTAATATCATCATGCTATTGACAACAGAGACATTAACGGTTGGTTGACCTGTTTATCTGTTGTTAATCCTCAACGAGCCAGCGTCCAACACTTGGGTCCCATCCCATTTGGAACACTTGCTCAGCTACACCTTCACGGCCATATTCATAGCGTACTTCGACTTGTTCATCAGTAATTGGCAGTACTTGACGATAGGACGCTTCTAAAAAAAGCTCGCCCAACCGGCTAATTTGTGAAAACTCCGGTGTCTGTGGTAATTTATTGGAACCAAATAACTTATCGTACATATACAAATCAAATGTCTGTGCCGGTGTGTACTCGGTCTCCATTCGGTTGGTCAGATAATCCAAATACATCGAATCGCTTTGTTCTTCTGTTGCTGTACCGACGACTTGTCCGTAAATCTTATGGACAGGCGTAATAGTTGCTCCCTGGACCGTATTGTTTGCAGGGAAATGATTTAACAGAAAGTATTCTCGTGCATTCAACAACTGATCGTAGCCTCCAGCGATCGTGACACTTTCTGCTTCGTAATGCTTCATAAGTTCTGAATTTACCTCTTTGCCATTAATGCGTAGCTGACCATCTTTGAGCACAACACGATCTCCCGGAACCGCCAGTACTTCATAATAAGCATCTGAATACGTCGGTAAATGACTTGTCGTACTTGTCATTGTGCGCACGACATCGCCTGCTTTATAAACAACGTCATCGTACAGATCTTTTTTCCGTTCGATAACAGTATGGAATGCGTATGAACTCCCCTTCAAGGCAAACCGCTCGTAATCGACGTAATACAATCCATCTACTTGGTCATAATGCGGCATTGAGGAAAACGATTCATAGTCCACATCGGATAACTGCTTCTTTTTTTGCAAGGCGGAAATTTGCGCCAAGTCATCGAGTGGATCATATGGCGTACCTGGTCCTTCATCAGAAGACAGCTGATTCAACGGGTTTAGGCTAAAGAACAGAAACAATGCAATGGCAGGTATTGCGGCAGATACAAATAGTACAGGCCAGGAAGTCTTGCGGACGGGTGTCTGCAGTTTTTCATGTACGCCCCGTTTGATGCGCCTTTCCTGTTCGGAAGTATCGCCCATCATCTGATCGAGCTTTCGTTTCATATCACTCACTTGTACATTACCTCCTCGTCTTCTTCATCAAAATACGCTTTCAGTTGCTGTTTCGCTCTTCGAAGACGTGTTTTTACGGTGTTTTCATTCAACTGTAAATAGCCGGCAATTTCCGTTATGGATTGTTCATCATAATAAAACAAAATTAGCGGCTCACGGTACTTCAATGGCAATTGGAACAAATTCTTTTCTAGCGCTGCTAACCTTTCCTGTTCAAGCAACACCTCTTCCGTCCCTTTTACAGATGTGAAGATTGTTTCGAAAACGACATCTTTTTTATGTTTCCACGAACGCAGATAATCTTTTGAACGGTTGGCTGTCATTTTAGTTAAATAGGTTTTTAATGAAGCTTCATTGCGAAACTGATCGCTTTTTTGGAAGTAGGTAACGAATACTTCCTGGACAACATCTTCAGCTGTCGACCAATTCTTTACGTATAAATAAGCGATACGCACTAAATAACGCGAATGCTCATTCATAATCTGCTCTATGTCGTTCATATAGCGAATCTCACCCTTTTCTATCGTCGCATCATGGTCCCATCCACGTACGCGGCAAATTGCTCAAATGACCGATTATCCGTCATTCCAAAACGACGTACTTCATAATTTGAATCTTTCTGATTTGCATAGCCTTCGATAATTGTAAAGCCGAGCAGCAGACCCGCTTCTTTCGCCGCTGACGTATACGCCTCATTATACTGTCCATATGGATAGGCCAAAGTGACAGCCCCTGGCAAATGCGTGATATTCGTTTGCAAATCTGCGAATATCGCTTCTGTAGATAGCTTCATGCCGATACCGATATGCGTATCTGTCAGTTCGTGCAGTTCATCCGTATGTGCCTCAAATTGAAAGACATCTTTCAGTTTAACGAGGTCGGCAGCGGTTAAATATTGGATTGGACCGTCCGCATCGAATTGCTGTTCATCTTTCGCGATCAGTAAACGTGACGTTATAATATGCTGAGTCGCTGTGAACCCATATTGCTTCAATATTGGATACGCATATTCTTTCGATGACAATAATCCATCGTCGAATGTAATGAGCACCGCTTTAGCTGGCAATACGAGCCTACCTTCTAAGTAATCATAGAGTTGCTGTGGCGACAGTGTTGTAAATTGCTGTTCCGCCAAATAGCCAATCTGTTCTTCAAACGCTTCTATTGAAACTGTACTCGCTGTAGTTTTCATCTTTTCATGCGGAATCATATGATGATATAAAAGAACAGGTACTCCTTCATCCAGTGTGACAGAGGATTTATGTATATACCCAGGTCGCTCGCCTAGTGTAATAATATACCAGTTTCCCTCTTCACGAACGACCGAATAGCGATAGCCTTCTTCCAATTGCATGAAAGTGGGACTGTTTAAGTCGTTCTCCTCATGAACCATTGTTTTTCGGGCAGTTTTAACTGCGCCGAATCGTTCTTGTTCAGTGAGAACCCAGATTTTATTCTGTTCAACTGTCCCTAGCCCTTTGCGTACATATACGTTCATCTTCCCTAATCGAAGCTCATAGTAATCTTCATCTTCATCCACAATCACAACTGGCTGACCGGCTTCCAACTCTCCGACTTTTATGAACTTTACCTCTTTCATATAAATCGGTTGGCGTTCCTGCAGCGTCAGTACCCGATCAAATTCACGTTTGACGACAGGCGGTTCGGTTTGGTTACTTTGCGCAAAGACTTTCCCCAACTGTTCATTGAAAAAAGCAGCACCTGCAAGCCCCCATTTGCCGCTCCCACTTACCATCCAGACGAACAAGCCTACAAATACTAGCCCGCACATAAATTTTCTCTTCATCCCTGTCCCTCCACTTTCATTCAAGCACCCTACAGACGGAGAGATTCAGAAAAAGTTTCAACTGATTTTAAAAAACTTTTTAAAACCAGTTCAGCTCAAGAACTATACCACTCCTAGCAATGTAAAACTCACATCTTGTGATCGGTTTGACCAACTAAAAAACCATCCTCTTTGAGTCTTCACTCAAAAAGGATGGGTTTTGTGTAAAATGTATGTCAGCGTAGGATTTTCTCCATCTTTTTCCCCTTCGCCAATTCATCAATCAGTTTGTCCATATAGCGAATTTCTTGCATAAGCGGTTCTTCGATATCCTCTACCCGTACACCACAGACGACGCCTTTGATTAGATTCCGTGAAGGATTCAGCTTTGGCGCTTCTGCAAAAAAGGTTTCAAAATCTGTTTCATTTTCCAGTACCGACTGTAACCTATTTCCTTCATATCCGGTGAGCCAGTTGATAATTTCATCAACTTCCTCTTTTGTCCGTCCTTTTCTTTCCGCTTTCGCGATATACAGAGGATATACGGTTGAAAAGGGCATTGTGAAAATCTTATGTGTTGGCATGACCTATCCTCCTCACACTCTAGTAGAAAGATTTCGCAAAGACTCATGAAGCTTTGGAGTATCCATCCCAAGTGACGTCACCACAAATTTTTATGCTTTGCTTAATAAACCTTCGTTTTCCAGCTAACGTGTTTCCGCTTACTCGTTCTCTCTCATTTCTACGGATGTCAATTCCGAAAACGTGAATTCCTCTCCATCTTCGTAAACGAAAATGGTTTTAATCAAACCGACTTCAGGTGCGTAATAATGTATTGTTTTTCGACCTTTTACATCGTCCGTAATAATTGTTGTCACTTCAAGTACATTTTTATACGTACCCGCTGCAACCGGTATTTCCAAATCTTTTTGCGTTATGTAGCTGACAGAATCATCCCCGTCGTTCTTCTCCCACTCCGGCTTATTCGCGAGTTCCACTACAGCAGACTCTTCGTTTTTCGCCGCATTCGCAATATAAATCTGCTTAATCTCTTCGCTGCTCACTGCATATTCCTTAATCGACTCGTAGGCAATTCCGCCTCTTTCATGAATATACACCGTATCGGGTCCATCTGAATTCTCCGATCGGTTCACAACATCCGTGGCTTCCAGCGTTTTCCCGTCCGGATCATATTGTGCATACGTTCTAGCTGTACCAACTGGCGGGAAATAGATGGACACATCAATCGCTTCCGCATCTTTGGAATCAATCGCCTTTGGTCCGGACGTACACCCGCTAAGAAGTACTGCCAATAATCCAATCAACATAAATAACTTTACATTTTTCAAATCCTTCACCCCTTTTACTTCCTTTATCTTATCATTTTTCCATGTGCTTGTGCAGTCAGTAGTTGGACAAGGATTGCGATTGTGCAAGTATATAGTCCGGCTTATACAAAAACGGAACGATTCTCCTCTAGTCGTGAGTGAATTATTGCAGATCAGCTATCGCTTCGTTTTGTGAATTGCCTCGATAGCTTCTTTATATAAAGCTGCTTTATGTCTGAAAATAACGCGAAAATGCCCGGTATCCTTAATCAGGTTACCAGACATTTCGATTTTCGTACGCTGCTAATCAATGAACGGAAAGCTCCTGCCATACTTGACTTTCCATCGGCAGCTGACAACTCAACCGACTACTCAACAACGGACGAAACCGGACAGCATTGCGTAACGCAGCATGCATCCGACTTATCCGTTATACACACTGTCGCATGTATTAGGAAGCGGCTCATAAAAGCAGTGTTGTTTAAATTGACCCGTGAACGGTTGGTTATACCATGTCGGCGGACAAGGCCCGAACGGATTAAAATACCACAGTGCATATTTGGCCGGATGAACTCGCCAGTTTTCTAAGTTCTGCCTAGCTAATTTCTTTTCCACTTCACGCGCCCGCTGATAGAATAAATTCCCTTTTTGGACAGCCTCAAACGAATAGTTATTGCCTTGTACCTGAAAGATGACATCATTAATCGTTCTAACATCTCTAAAGTCCAAACAATTTGCGACTGCACGATTCACAATGACATTCCCCACATACAACATCCCTTGCTTACCTTCACCCTCGGCTTCCGCCCGCATCATCCTTGCCATTACGTCAACATCTGAATCCCGATACTTCACTCTAGGCATTTTCCCACCCCCAACTCTATAGTATGAGAAACTGGTGAATTAATGAACGTGACGAATGCCCAGACATGAATCAATTTATTTCCACTTGGCTCAGATAACGCTTGTACAAATTAGTATAAAACTACTAATCACTCTTTTTACTGAGCATAATCGCCTGTGTACTGGACAAGAGACACATCATTTACCCCTTCAATATCACTGATTGAATGAACGAAACCAGTATTATCATCTCTCAATCTAATTTCCACAGTCAATTCCGTAAACCCTTTGCGTACCGTCTTTGACTTAAGTTTCGTCTTCAGTTTCATGAGTTCCGTCCGTAACTCATTTACGGCTTGTTCTGTATGACGAATAATGAGCAAATATGATTGCTCCCTAATTTTTTGTCTCGAGAGAAAGAATACAACAAGTCCGATGACAAGCGATCCTCCTATTGCCAGTGGGTAAATTCTTGCTCCACATGCGATACCCGCAGCTAAAGACCAGAACATGTAAACAATATCTAACGGATCCTTCACTGCCGTCCTAAAACGAACGATACTGAGCGCACCAACCATACCTAATGATAAAATAATATTTGTACTAATCGTCATGATGACTAATGATGTAATCATCGTCATCAGTACAAAAGAAATATTATAATTGTAGCTATACACGACACCGCGGAATGATTTCTTGTAAACCCAATAGATGAACATCCCAATTAAAAAAGCAAATAACAATCCAAAAATCATATCAACATATGATACAGTTCTGAACGCTTCAAGCTGTAAGACACTACTTTTGAAAAAATCCTGAAAGCCCATCTCTTCTGCTCCATTCTTGCCTCATTCTTTATAATGCTGCAATGTTTTTTCCCTGCAAAGTACATATTTTGAAATCGAAGACCGGATATGATTCATCGGCTGTATAATTTGGCGAAGATGATCTGGAAGAAAAGAATCGAACTTCACTTCCATAATCGTCAATTCGGTCGGTAGTACTTCCTCGAGCACAAGACTCTGATCAAACATATCATACGTGTTGATGCCGGCAGAAAGTTTCTTATCAAATGTAATACGGACATTTCCCCACTCATATACATAAGCTTCACGCCAATAATCCACAATGACACTTGGCCTAAATTGATAGGTTTTAAGTGCTGCATAAAACTCATGCAGCAATCGCTCTTCCCGCTTCAATAGAAAGGAATACTCGCCTGCCAGTACATTTTTATACTCCTCGTACGTAAGCGCTGCGGATTCTTTACAAACATATTCCCCAAACTTACTTTTTCTTTCTAAATTAATCGTTTCGTTACTATCGTTATACATTCGAATTCGATACTTTTCTCTCCTAAAAACACCATCATTCTTAGTAATCAATGCACTACGTAGCGGATCATCAAAATAGAGACTTCGGATATTGTAGCCTTCATCATCAATAGAATGCTTATCTAATTCAAGAGCATTGGATAACGTGTTCTTCAACGATAAGTAATCATGTAAATGCAAATAATATTTTTGTTCTGTCCGTAAACTACGGCCACGTAACAACAATTTACTCCACCTCGAACTCTCTGACGCCGTCATGGAGGACTTCATCATCATCGATAGTCAGGTCAAATGCATCTTGGCGATTTCCATGTTCATCTCGAACACCTGACTTCCAGTAATATGTCCCTGGCGGCAATTTTTCTATTTCAATTGAATTCAATGAAATATCCTTCTTCTCAAAAACAATATCAGTGAACTCCAAATTCCTTGAAACGGCAATGTCATAAAACAATTCATCATCCTGCAAATCAAATGACAAGCCCCACGCAAACTTCAACTTATCCCCTACGTCTTCAACATCATGCATATAATAAGGTTTCGGTTTTTCAAGGTCCTCGTAATACCTTCTAAGACTTGCCTCTGGTGTTTGTAATATGATTTGTAATTCCTCATCGTAATCCCCTGCATGTGATGGCAAGAAATTCGTATCAGGATAACGATAGAGAAACGGTTCGACAATATCCCGATAGCGCTCTAATTGCACTGCAATCGTTTGCTCATTTATATAATTTTTATGCAACTCTTCAATTTTCGCGGTTAACTTGTCCACGTTCCCTTGCTTTCTGAAATAGCGGTTTGCTAACTTCGAAACCCAATAGTTACTAATCCCTGTTTGAAACGTTTGCATCGTTTTTGCTTTTCTTTGAAGCTCCCATCCTCCATCATAATCCCATGGCAATATGTACCATTTATTATTGTTTATTGGTGAATAGAGGAAAAAGTTGTTTGCTTCCGTATCCATATTATCCATTAGGATATTAATGGCCGTCCAAGTTAAAAAGTTCTCCTCATCGAAATGAAGACTCATTACATCTTCGATTGGCATGCTTAAATTGTTCACATCATCCAACATTTTGATCAATTTTCCATGCTCTTTTCTACCTTTCACTTCTAAAATAGTTTCAAATTTTTCCAAGTCAAAGTCTGGATCAGTTTCTTCTTTGATAAAATCTTCATATCTATCAAACTCGAAAAAGTTTACTTTATACAAATACCCATTCGGGTCAAGCATATGTGATTTCAAAAACTTCTTATTTGGCTGTTCAACGTGGGTAAACAAGCCATAATCTTCATAGGGCGCCTCTTTCGCTCCTGTTGATAAATCCTTCACATAAAGATGAATAAACTGCGTTCTTAAACTAGTGATATTAGGAATTGTCTCCATTAAGTCAAAGCTCAACTTATTACGGACGCGGGAGAATTCACTAATATGCTTGTTTAAATTGACTGTTTGCTGGCCCATATACAATCCCGCTTCGTCATTAAGCTTAATCCGAAACGATTTCTGTGGCTGGTTCCATGCTGAACGTCCCCGTAGTTGTATGGTTGCATTTTCTACTGTCGTTCCATAGCCAAACATACCTGAACGCGGTGCATCTTCATCACTAAATCCTTCTTGCATAATAATTGGTAGTTTTTCACCAAAGGTTTTTTCCGTCTTTCGATTCAACCCATACCAATCAAGAGATTCGTCTTTATTCTTCTTTTTAGGCAAAACCGTAATGTATAACGTTTTTAGAGATGAATCATCATCCCGCTCATAAAGTCTTTCATCTTCGGTAAGTTGTGTATTGATATTGTTCGGCATAGAAGCACGGTTGACAATTTCTTCAACTTGGACATCCTCTTCCTCATTGCTTTCAATGGAACTACCAAACGTACAAGCTGACAGCAACATCGTGGAAACTACTAATACAAATGCAGTGGATGCAGCTTTACCGAACTGCCTATGCTTTTTCCGTGCCGTCTGCAAAGTAATCGGCTGCGAACAAAATGTATAGTAGTCGATATTGCGAAGAACATAGAGCAGTCTTGCAAAAACGAGCCCGACGGCAATCGCAGATGCGATAAACATACCTAGGCCATCAAATCCTACATTCATCATCCAGTAGCTGAATAAAATATTAAAAATAGCAAACATAGCGCTAATGCCAAGCACTCCTTTACGATCATCAAAGTACATTAGAATGTGTGTCAATACGAAAAAAATGATAAACAAGAAATAAGCCAATGACAAAATGATAAACAAGTCCAATTGCGCCATTGTAAATCCGATTTTTGGTAAGAACTTGATACCAAGAGCAATCGATAAAATCGTGAATAACAACTGCACTTCTACTAGAAAACTAACTTGCTTCATTAACGTTTTCTGCATTTGTTGCTTAGCCACTTTAATATCTTGTATCGTTCCACCATTTACGATATTTAAATAATAGAGACGGAATTTCTCATAAAATGCTGTTTCTACAGAAACGACAAATGTAACAAATGTCGGCAACACAGTTAAAAATGCATAGAATACAGGCAAGTCATAAAAAGGCATGATTAGAAATTGATCTGCAATCGATCTGCCGCCTGGGCTTAACCAATAGACGAAGTTATGCAAGTAAATACCGGAGTACACAAAGCAACCCGCAAAAAATAAAGAAGCATACTTCTTCATATAACCAAGGTACTCAAAATAATAGCCTTGCTCCGCCCTCGGAAAACGCTGTTCGAAATGGAGATTTGATAGAATAACAATTAGTAAAAACCCGATATCTAAACTGATTAAAGGAGTGACCGTAGAATCCAAGGTCGTCAAGCGAGATAGAACCCATCCACTACATACTGCTGCAACTGAGCCAATTGCAAAACCTCTTACAATTCGCACGTAATCTTTCAATGCCGATAAGAAGACACCTTGAATCCATACGATGATTAGCAGCAAAAAGAAGAAATAGGCTGAAGCCTTATACATCCACCCAGCTGATACAGCACTCAAAAATAGTGCTCCTACAACAGCGGCAATCGGTAGCATGACAATGAGTGCTCCGTAATAAGCTGACATTAAACGACTGTACTTCTTTTCATAGAGCATATCGGCTGTATAGCGTGTTAGCACCATTGAAATGCCACTTGTAAATACAATAGAAAAAATGAAGCAATAGGAAACGGTCGCAATATACAGTTCCCAATTCGCATAGCCCATTTGCTTCGTTGCTGTAATCCGTTGCAAGGCAACAATGAGCCCCATACTTAAAATCATCGGTCCAATAGTCGTAAGCGATGAATAGGCATAGGCTTTCAGTTGATTCACCATTCCTTGCTCACGAAACATTTTTCTCAGCTCAAATCCTATGCCCGCCATCATGTCCACCTCCCATTGATTCATACAACCTACGATAATTTTTGATAACATCATCTTGACGGTAATACCGTTCAACGCGCTTGTACGCATTTCGTGCCATTTCTAGACGTAACGCTTCGTCTTTATACAATTTAATGGCTGCATTTGCCATTTGCTCATAGTGCATAACCGGCACGACAATGCCAGAAGGACCTATACCATCGTCTATTCCTTCGAGTAACTCTCTGCAACTACCAACGTCTGTTGCAACAAAGGGTTTTCCAGCAGCCATGCCTTCTAATATGGCTAATGGCTGACCTTCGCTAATGCTAGATAACACTAATAAATCCATCTTTCCAATGTATTCTCTGATGGGTACTAACCCTGTAAAGAAGACATCCTTTAATTCCAACACTTCGACCAGTTGCAAACACTCTTCGTAATAGTCCTCATTTTCTTCATAAGGCCCCAAAATATAAAAGACAGCGTTTGGCAATTTCTGTTTGATGAGTGCAAAACTTTGTAGCATCGTTTTAATATCTTTAATCGGAACGACGCGCACGATGGCTCCAATATAAAATTCATTTTCCGGCTTAGTAGAAGGCAATCGTTTGTAATCGACGACAGAAACACCGTTCGGAATGATTTCGATTTTTTCTTCCGCACATCCTAATTCAACTTCCACTTCTTTATTCCGCCCGAATAACGTCGTCACCCAATCCGAATGATTATAGGCACTTGAAGATAATCGATAGAAATATTGAATCCACAAATCTTTAAAATATCCTTTTACCCAATCCGCCTTAATAATCTCTTCTTCCCTCTCACGCGAATAAATTCCGTGCTCTGTTAGTAAAAATGGCTTTCCATGTACTTCATTGGCAACCGTTCCAATAATCCCAGCATAACCTGTTGAAACACCATGGTAGAGATCTGCTTTTGGAATATCATCCCGTATGATGATAAGCAATGGTAAGATCATCGAGCGAACTGTCCAGAACATTTCTGTGAAAGGTACTAACGGATAGTGTTCTTCACATAATTCATGCAAGATGTCATAGAAATCCCGGCTAGTTAAAAAATCCGAAACATTGCTAAATCGTGGACTGCGCACCATTCTAATAAACGCTGGCCAATCCATCTCCCCTTCGCTCCCAAGCAAAGATTTCACATTACGTTTTTCACCAATGGTCATTTTGAAGCTTTTCCCCCACTTGACCTTTTCTTCTAAATAAGAGTCTAAGAACGATTCTTTTACCTCAACGAGATTGTCTGGCAACTCGTACTTGAACTGCCCTCTTTGCTTCTTCTCTGGAGAAATAGCATAAATTATAAACTCATGCTCTGGCATTTGAGTGATTACACTTTGGATCCAACTCGACACTCCACCTGTTACATAAGGATAGGATCCTTCCGCGATTATACAAATCCTCATCACTTCACCCCCCTAGTCCCATCGAAAAATCATTGCCAGAAGCCTTAACTAAATAAACGCCTGTATCGATTTTCTGTACTGAACAATTCGTCAGTCTCCCAATCTTTTTATTCGTACGCAATATAAAATAATGCTCTTCTGCATCAGTATTTGTCGCAACTTGAAGCTTTTGTCCATCTTTTGAAACGATCATTCTGCTTTGTAGCTGGTCTGCCATATTGATTGCTGCATCTGAAGAAGTAATACTGCGCAACCATGGGTATGTCGTGTGCAATCTATCTAGCAAATGCTCAAAATCCTCATACAGACTCTTCCATGTTTGTTGACGTCCTCTTTCTTGGTCTAATAAATCATCTGGGTGAAGGAAATGTGAAAACACTCCTAAAGATGTAATCGTGTTCGCTTCTACCCATTTATTGTAATCCGTATCAAAATAGCCGGATGTGATTCGGGGCATTTCCATAATTCCATCTGCACCTATTTCAAATTCCTGTACATACGATCGCTCAAACGGATCTGTCATATAGAGGGATGAAATGACTGCTAGTTCGGGCCAAGCATCCACCAACGCTTGTCTTCCTTCATGGCCAAGCACATTAGATGGCGGGACATAGGACATCACACTATAATTCGGAAATGCCTGCTTGAGATAACGCAATATCGTCTCTATAGACGCTTCCATTTCCTCAGCCTTTTCCCATGGGATATATCCGAAGTAATCCGCAATTTCTTTGTTCATCTGGAGCGACTGATGATTATAACCGTGTATGCCTATTTCGCCACCACTTTTAATAACCTCTCGGCCGTACCCGATAAGGTTATGCAGTTCTTCATCGCCTAGATTGTAAAATGGCGGTTTAACATTATCCCCGTACGTTTGAATAGCTACCGCCGTGTATCTCACGTCATGGTTGTTAGCAACTTTAAGCATTTGTGGCCACCATATATCATGGAAAAATGTCGGAATGTCCATTTTGTATTCTTTATAAATGACGTCGTTTATCCCTTGAGGAATTGGTGCTGGAAAATCATCAATGTAAAATAGCTTCGTATTAAAAATGGGGTAGATGTAGTCCGGCTCCATCATACTGATCCCGCCTGCAATCAATCCTCTAGCATCCTTTCCACCAAGGCTACTGCCATTAAAAATAACGAAAGCACCGTCGCCAATCTTCTTTTTCCACATCAAAGGACTTTGATCTGCCGTAGTCGCTAACAACTCCACACTGTCATCCAATTCCGCCGGGATAATATCGTTATAAATAAAGTCGCCGTCGTACTTTACCCCTTTTTGATTGATCAGGACGTTGGATGAAAGCCCAATACCATATTTCCCTTCTAAATAACCGAAGTTTACAAATCCTAATTTGCGATAGACTTTGTTAAACGCATCGGTAGGATTATCTGAGCGCATCCAAAACAGATGCCCACCATTTTCAACATATTCAACAATATCTGGTATCTCATATTCCACACTATCTAAAGAGGATGTGAGCAAAACAGCTTGGCAATTTTTCACATCCAAACTGTTTGTATCGAGATCGATTGTTTTATACGGCTGTTGCATATAACCGAGGACACGCTCCGTGTTCACTTTCACCTTTACGCTTAGCTCGTCCTCACCATCAAATGCTAAGCAATAGTCACGCTCGGACTTTTCGACTGCAGCTACTAATTTCGTTTCTGTTGCTAAATACTGTTCTTTTATCATTTGATACTGTTGATGGTTTTTCTCGTTATGATTAAACTCTAATACGAATTTGGACCTGGATAATTGCGTGACTCCAGCAAAAAGCAGGATAAATAGCATGATAATATATACTTTACGTTGAAACCTTACATCTCTTTTCATCATTACGCTCCTTCTGACCAGAACCTCACCATCGTTAGAGCTTGATTGGATAATTTGATTGGCGAGTTTTTCAAGCTATCCAAAGCTTGTTGAAGCCGTTGTACTGAACGGATTTCATAATAGACTTTCATCAAGCTTAAATACGCCCCCTCACTATCGGGCAATGCATCGACATATAAACGAGCCATTTTTTCCGCTTCCGCAAAGGATCCCAATGTCAATTCCAAGTTCACACATTCCTGATACGCCCATTCGCAGCACTTATCCAATTCAATCCATTTCAGCAGAACCGTGCGGTATGTGTACCGATATTTCAACAATGTCCGGTCATCTAAAAACCCACTTCTCATATAAGCATGCAACACTTCTGCGTAGGTCTTGACGACTAGCTGATCGGTTGGATCAGATTCGAATTTCACAGCTAGGTCTTGTAAAGCGAGCTGTAATTTCCTCTTCGCTTCCATGATGGCACTTACTGCATAATACGATGTTTCTTTGTCTTCATTGCTCACTGCACGCTGAAGTATTTCCAAGTAATTAACGGCATCTTGTTTCAACACATCAATGAGTACCTTTCTTCTTGTTTTGTTTTCACTAACAACCAGTGCATCTTCAATCGGTATGACATCAAGTTCTTGCTGCCGTTCGATTTGTTGATAAATCCCAATTCTTTTCACTTTATGTTCTTCTGCCTGACGTGTAACAAAATCCTCGAAGTCCTCATTACTATCTCCAATGAGCCACTTCGGCCAAAAAGTCGGAAGAAGCCATCCCACACCAGGCAAGACAACGATAACGATCCCTTTCATAAGTCGATCTTGCCAAGACTTCCTATACAGGACATAAATTAGCAGGAGCGATAGTAGTACGTAAATACCGTAAATGATCCAGAACATGCGATTCACTCCTCTGTTAATGCAGTAAAGATCATGGAGTCATGTGTCAACCGGTTCACAATCTTTTCTCGATCTTCCATACTGGTATTCGATAATAAGACAAGTAGATTCCCCTCTTCATCCAAGCCAAGATAATCTGTTTCTCTTAACTTCGTCGACAAATAATCTGCCGTATCGCTATTCGACAAATCATACCGCTCAGCATTCAACAGTAAATACGGCACATTATATTCTTCAAACATCTTTTTCTTGGATGCGACTATTTCATTGAACACTTGTGGTTTCATAATCATAGAATTCTCAAAGTACCGTTGTGATTCAGTCGCTGTAATATGCGTGAATGCTTTACTAAGTGCTGAAGAAATTAACTCTGTCGTGATACGGAATAAGTTTTGGTGATACATTGAAAAACTTTCAAACGACAATCCGTCAATGGATATAATCGCGGTCACTTTATCGTTATAAAAAAGCGGTGCAACCATTAATGGCACGTCATCTTGCAGACTCCCATTAATATAAATCTGTCCCGATTTAATCGTGGTATTTACATACTCATGCTCGGATACTTTCAAGGATTTCGGTAATTCAAATAAATCGTATCCAGAGCTTGCTATAAGGCGTAAATACGTTTCATGCGGGTTGACGATATAAATTTTGACTTTCTCCACTTGCATAATAGATTTGACAACACTTACTGCAGAATTAAAGACATGTTCCGGCTCTAGGCTCTCTAATTCTTTTGTTGCCGCATAAATCTTTCCGTAACTATCCCCAGCATTTAAAATGCGTGTTTGAAGTTCATTCTTTACGTCACGAACGTCGGTATAGACACTGTCGAGAAACTCATAACGGTTGTTCAATTCATCCACTTTGTATTCCTGTTGTTTAATCGTCGTGTTTTTTCGTTCAATTGTATAACCGACAACTAATCCGACAAAGAGGTAAATAGCGAGTTGAAAGAAAAAATCAGTATCGTACGTCAACGATATGAAATCCCGGCCGCCCTCAAGCTTCTGGTAAATGAACAACCCTGTTGATAGCACGACAGCAGTCATTGCCTGACGACTGCCGTGCATCATTCCAATAATCGTGATATAAAATAACTTCAGATCAATCATGCCACTTCCACTGTTCGGATAAATCAATGTCAGCCAAGCGATTAACCCGAATGCGACGACGTTTTCTAGAGTTGGAAGTATCTTATCGAATACTTGACGAGCTTTTATACGCTTTGGCGAAACAGCGGGTTTTACAACTGCCTGCAGTTCTGCTCTTTCTTTCATAAAATAGCTAGCTGTCTTTGAAAGTCCTTCTTCAATTGTATAGAGCGGGGACCAATCCAAGTCATGCATCAGCTTTTGGTTATCTAACACGGAATGATCAATATCTCCGACTCTTTTTTCTTTATAGATGACTTCTGTAATAGGCTGAATCGCATCCATTACTTCAATAATGCGGTTTACTGATGTCTGCTTATTAACCGAAAGATTATAAACCCCTGTTTGAGTACTGTTTGCCCCCCGGTAAATTGCAAAGGCGACATCTTCGACATATATAAAGTCCCGTGTCTGCTCACCGTCTCCAAGCACAATTAAAGGCTGTTCCGTTAGTAGTCGGTTCATGAAGATGGAAATGACGCCCCCTTCTCCTAAACCATCTTGACGCGGTCCGTACACATTCGAAAAACGAAAACCAAGTGTCTCTAAGCCATATAGCTCTCCCCACTTTTCACAGTACAGTTCCCCGCTCAGCTTACTAATCCCATAAGGTGAGATCGGAGCGCACTCCATCTGTTCCGTAATTGGCAACTTGGTTTGCAATCCATAAACAGCTGCAGAAGAAGCATATAAAAACTTCTTTACGTCATATTTTGCAGCCAGATTTAATATATTCACAAGTCCGACGATATTCGATTCCGCATCATACGTCGGATCAGTAACCGAATTGGCGACACTTACTTGTGCAGCCAAATGGACGGCAACATCAATTTTATGCGACCTAAAGATTTCCTCGCACTTCGAATCTTCAATTGACAATATATAACTATTATGCTTAAACGAGACGTTCTCTTTCTTCCCGGTCGTTAAGTTATCGATAATGATAACGTCATAGCCTTCTTGGTGAAAACGCTCGGCAACATGAGACCCGATAAATCCATATCCTCCTGTTACTAAAACCTTCATTTGTTTCCCCACCTTTCTATCAAACTCACAATTGACAACAAAACTCACAATTGACAACAGTAATCATCGCTCAAGTTATTATGAAGTTGCCTTGCATACATTCAGTTGATTATAAAGACCCACGACAAAAGACTGAACTTTGCTTCACCACTTATATATTTGTAAATTATAGAACTTAATACTTAAAGAACTCTTAAACTTTTCTTACATCAGCACTATGTACATACTTTTTTAGCGTTCTAAAGTATGGGTATTTCTATAAACTCATGCCTCACACTCTATAAACCTATCCATGCAAAAAACCGAAAATGCTAGGATATAGCATTTCCGGTCAATAAGTAGGTTATTTTATTGTTTTGTTTTAATCATTTGTATTGACTCCATTTTACTCTCCATTGGTAACTTGTCCGTCCGTGAATCTTTCCATGCATAGCCAATGGAGATTGCTTGCTGAGATTTGCCTACATCCGTGAGAGGAATTGCATATTCTACCGCAGTCGAACTTACAGCATATCGGCCTGTTTGACGGTATGAAGTAACTTTAGACCAATTCCAATTGGTTCCGCCACTTCCGCTATATTTATATAATGTCCCGTTTTCAATGAGATAACCGGATTGATTATCCGACCAATATGGAGATTCAAAGGCCGTTTCATCCTCTCCAGTGTCAATAAACAATTGGCCTTTCTCAGTCAGTAGATGGCCTTCAATTAGTACATACAATGTATCGCTTGTCATTACTGCTTTCATACTTCTAACATTTGACCCACTAGTACTAAGCTCAGGAAGTGTTTCCCAGTCATCACTCATCCCGTCTATCGTAATGGTTACAGGCATGGATACAGGCGGTTCAACTGTTGACGGCTGTACCTCAGGCATATCCGGGATAGGTTCTGCAGGCCTCGACGCAGCGTTTGGCTTGTCGTATACAGGTTTAACAGGAACGAAGCCACTTATATATTCCGCTGCTCCTATGTCAATTCCCCCGCCAGCAATACGAGGTTGGTTGTAATAATCCACTGTCATCTTATCAACCAATTGCAATGTTCCGCCATCGACCGCAGGCGATTGACTCAAAACGTATGGACCGTTTTTCTCGATATCTCCAAATCGTGGATCTGCATATATGGAATGCTTATCAAAACCGGTTGCACTTTTAAATGCCTCCCACGATTTATAGCTCACACCATCAAAACGCCAACTTTTCACATTCATGTCATCCGCGCGGTAATACAGATTATAGTCAATCACATTGCCGCGTCCTGTCTTCTCGCTGTTTTTGATAAATCTCTTTTCAGGAAACGTATAAATGATATTATTCGCAAATGTATTATTCACGTTGTAATTTTGCAACGTGATTTCCCCATATCCTTGATGCGACGTATCGTTCATGTAAAGTGTATTATTCACAATTCGATTGTTAGAAGCACCTCCATTGTCTAAACCGGAGCCGCCCATAATAATTCCTGCGCCATGATTATGATGTAAATAATTATTGCGCACAGTTATTTGACTCGTTTCTTTCCCTTGAATCTCACTTGCCAATTCAATCCCAAAATTGCTATTAAACACTTCGTTGTTCTCTACAATTATATTCGTCCCGCCGTCCACATAAATGCCCGCAGCCGCTCGCTCTCCCTTATTTCCGTAAGCCGGATTCGTGGCAGTGTCGATATTGTAAACAAGATTATGCGCTACGATACCATTTCGTGCTTGGTCAATACATGGGGCAGAACACGTTTTATAATGACCAATAATATCGATGCCAATATTATTGTTATCATGTACTTTATTATATTCAATGACAAAGTCTTTCACGTTGCCATCCAATGTTAATGATTCACTCGAACCGGAAATTAGGTGATGAATATCGTTTCCGGTAATCTTGATGTCTGAAATCGGTGTTAGCGAATCCCCATACACGATAAGTCCATGCGCATTCCCATTGGTCGCATAGTTTGAGATGCTATGGATATGATTATCCGCGATAAGTATATGTGATCCGCCTCCACGAACTTTCATGCCGGATATATAATCACTACGGCTGTCCGTTGTGAACCCACGTATTTCAAATCCTTGCACAGCGACATAACTCGCTCCGCGAATTAACAGCAGTGTGTTCTGGCTACTTGTCGGTGTTATATTTTTCCCTTCTAGCACAGGACGCTCGCCCGGAAAAGCCTGAAACGTAATATAGCCTTCTTGAGCAGAACCAGATTGCCTAATTTGGACGAACTCTTCGTACAGTCCTTCTCGCACAAAGACCGTTTCTCCAGCAACAAGCGTATCAGCCGCTTTTTGGATTGTTCTCCACGGCGCTTGTAGCGTCCCCGGATTCCCATCATCTCCACTAGTCGAAACGTAATACGCTTTCTTAGATGAAGTGTCACTCGAGTAAACAGGGGGCGACAAATAGACAATACCTATCATCAACGCCATAAGCGCGGTAAAACTTAGCTTGGAGTGCTTCATCATTTTGTTGTGTATCCTTCGTATGTTCATTTGAAGCGGAGCTCCTTTCTATCTGAATAAATCATAAGCGATCTATGCAATTAAACTGTATCACGAACATTTCGAAATTAACATATCTCATCACTTTTATATGTTAAGTTTTCAAGTGAAAATTTTACAAAGTATACAGGATTAGTCGATTGTTTGTACTATTTTTAGTTCTTAACGTGCAGCTTCTTTTTTATTTCTTCCCTATTAAATCCTAATGGTATACTAGACGCATATATATGAGGGGGACAACAATTGAAAATCAAGTTTTTTTCAATTTTGTTTTCTTTGCTTGTACTCGTTGGATGCAGTTCTGCAGCTCCTAATTCGTTCACAGACGACACGGATAGTGGATCAGCGGAGCAGGATGTTGTTGAATT
Source organism: Sporosarcina oncorhynchi (assembly GCF_033304615.1). Lineage (GTDB taxonomy): Bacteria > Bacillota > Bacilli > Bacillales_A > Planococcaceae > Sporosarcina > Sporosarcina oncorhynchi. Next base: position 2,713,477 of record NZ_CP129118.1, read on the forward strand.
AGATGACACCTTAGACACCGTCATAAACAGGGAAGAAAACGAAATTGAAACCGAAACGACTACAACCGAAGTAGCCAACACCGAAGACATTTCGGCAGAGACTCAGCTAGTGAATCCGCAATTGGAACGTATGAAAGTCCATTATATAGACGTCGGTCAAGCCGATGCCACACTGTTGGAATTTTCCCAGGGTGACGAAGATTTTCACATACTAATTGATGCAGGGAACTGGAATACGACAGATGTTGTCACGTATTTAAAACAGCACAATATTACCCATATCGACATTCTAATGGGTACGCACCCTCATGCCGATCATATCGGGCAAATCGATAAAATCATTGAAACACTTGTCGTGGATGAAGTATGGCTAGCCGGAGAGACTGCGACGTCACAAATATTCAGCCGGATGCTAGACGCCATCGAAACGAACGATGTCGGTTATTATGAACCGCGTACCGGCGATGTATTTGATGTCGGGCCACTTGTCATTGAAATACTTAATCCAACGGAACTGACAGGTGATGTCCATAGCAGTTCCTTATCGATGAAAATGACTTACGGAGACGTCGCTTTCATCTTTACAGGTGACGCCGAAGTAGATGTGGAACGAGCCATCTTGAATAAAGGCTTTGATGTACACGCAAACTTCTTGAAACTCGGTCATCACGGCTCGAAGACGTCCACTTCACAGGAATTCCTAAATGCCGTCGACCCTGAAGTCGCCATTATTTCTGCAGGCATCGACAGTCAATACGGCCACCCCCACGCGGAAGTCGTTGAAAGAGTTCAATCAAAAGGTATCGATGTGTACGCAACAGCTACACAGGGCACAATCGTTGTATCAACAAACGGGCAAACATACGACATCGAAACGTTCAAAACAACGAAAGCTCCGGTAGTCGCTCCTAACAAATCCAGTGCGACAACTGTACAGAAACCAGTGACCGAAAAGGAGCCGGCACCTTCAAACTGTGTCGACATTAACATAGCGACGTATGAACAACTTCAACAAATCAAACATATCGGTCCTGTGCGAGCACAAGATCTTATCGCATTAAGACCGTTCAATAACGTAAACGATTTAAACCGCATTAAAGGAATCGGGCCAAGCCGCATTGCTGATATCATTGCACAAGGCCTAGCCTGTACAGGAGGATGACATATGACGACAATTGAAAAAGGTGTTCTTGACCGGATTGAAGATGGACTGCATGCCGTTATTATCGTGGAATCAGTGCAGCAAGAATTCATAATTGCCGCTTCCAAACTACCACCAGATGCAAAAGAAGGCATGTACTTCGAGGTATCCATTAAAGATGGTGATATTGTCGATCTCGCCTTTGACCAGCAAGAGACAGCTTTGATGAAGGAAGCAATCGAAGGGCAGTTGAAAAGACTTCAGGCAAAAAGCGGGAAAAGTCGTTTCAAGCGAAATTGACACCTCTTCCAGTCGACAGTCGAGAAAAACAATCTTATTCTAGATGAAATACAGGAGGTTTACATCTTGCAGATTATTATTTCACACGTCAATACAGACTTTGACGCGCTCGCTTCTATGATTGCAGCAAAAAAACTCTATCCGGACGCGCAACTCATCCTTTCCGACAAACTGGAAACCCGTGTACAACGTTTTCTAAACATTTACCGAGATATGTTCGACTTTCTGCCAGCTTCACATGTGGACTGGGAAAACGTGACGGAAATGATCATTGTAGACGTCGCTTCGCTATCGCGCATCGGTAAACTCCCGTCCGATTTCGATCCGAACACGCGCAACATCATCGTCTACGACCACCATCCGAAAGATGAAAAGGATGTGCAATATGATGAAGGCATCATCGAACTGACAGGCGCTGCCGTTACACTGCTTCTTGAAGAAATACAAAATCGCAATGTGCCGATTACAAGCTTTGAAGCCTCGTTGTTCGGCCTCGGCATCTATACGGATACAGGCAACTTCACATATAACAATACGACTGCGCGTGACCTGCAGATGGCCGGTTTTCTAGTCGGACAAGGCATGAACCTTGAAATGATCCAGCGGTTCTCAGAGGAAACACTGACGCCTCCACAACAGCAATTACTGGAGAATCTTCTCTTGCATACGGAAATCCATGAAGTGGACGGTCTTGACATTGCCATCAGTACATATGCGTTGGAAAAGTTCCAGAACGGACTTGCTATGGTCACCCATAAATTACATGGCATGAAAGGAACGGATGCAGCGATTGCCGTTGTCAAAATGAAAAACTCCGTCTGCGTCGTTGGGCGTGCGAATTCAGAACGGATTTCGCTTCAACCGATTTTGCAGAAACTCGGGGGCGGCGGTCATCGGCACGCGGGTTCGGCCACTGTTAAAAAAGGAGACCCGGACGCGATTTTAAAGCAAATCATTGAAGATCTTGACCTGATGCTTAAGCCCGCTATTACGGCTAAGGAACTAATGGCGCGTCCTGTGAAGACACTGTCGCCACAGACAACGATTGAAGAAGCAGGCCGTCTCATGTATCGGTACGGCCATTCGGGTTATCCGATTGTCGAGGATGGCAAATTAGTTGGTCTGATTACGCGCAGGGATTTGGATAAAGCGAATCACCACGGGCTTGGACATGCTCCTGTAAAAGCGTATATGACAACGAATGTCATTACGATTGGTCCCGATGCGACGCTGGAAGAGATTCAGGAACTTGTTATCGAGCATAATATCGGCAGGTTGCCCGTTATCGAAAACCGCGATATCATCGGCATTGTTACACGGACAAATATTATTGAAGTGTTGCATCAAGATGTGTTGGCGGATGCTAAGCTTGAAGAAGGTTTGAGCACGGAAAAACTGATGGAAAAGATGGAACAACAGCTGCCTGAAGATGTCTACCGTCTATTGAAAGAGATTGGAGAGACAGCAAGCGAACTAGAGACGCCTGTTTTTCTAATTGGTGGGATTGTCCGGGACATTTTGCTCGACCGGCCGAATGAAGACATTGACATTGTAGCTGAAGGTGATGGAATTCGCCTTGCCAGGGGCTTGAAAGATGCGTATGGTGGTGAAGTTGTGGAGCATGAAAGCTTCGGCACGGCGACATGGTTGACCACATCTGGCTTATCCATCGATGTCGTATCATCCCGTCTTGAATACTACGAAAAGCCGGCAGCATTACCGGAAGTCGAGACATCTGTATTAGGCGATGATTTGCAGCGGCGCGATTTCACGATTAATGCGATGGCAATCCGGCTGAATGAAGAAGCATTCGGTGAACTGATTGACCCGTTCGGGGGGCAACTAGATCTTGTGAACAAGAACATTCGAATTCTCCATAACATTAGCTTCATCGAAGACCCAACTCGTATTTTTCGGGCGATTCGCTTTGAAGAGCGTTTTGGGTTTCGGATGGATGAACAAACTGAGAAATTTGCACTCGAGTCCATTGATAAGGTCGTTCATGTATCTCCTCAACGGATTAATGAAGAGATGAAGCGACTCTTCAAGGAGGGTAAACCTGAGAAGGTGCTTCGCCGTCTGTTCCAGTTGCAAGTGTTCCAGCAATTTGGCATTCAGGAAGCGCAAATGGAAGCCGCATGTACATCAGCAACTACACTTGTGAAATTGTATTGGGAGCAGGCACAGACAGAGTCCGCTATAGACGAGGAACAACCGAGCGCGTTCGAGTACTTCCTCTTGCCGTTCTACGGCGATGACAAACTTTTTGCGTCAGCGAAATTCGCTTTAACGAAGAAAGATTTGAATTTGCTCGAGGAAATTACAGAACTGCAAACAGAAACGAACTGGTCAGAGGCTACCCAACCGGGCGATATCCACTTGCGGTTGCATACCTATTCGGATGAAGCCATTCTTTTCGTACTTGCGGCGGAACAAATCCCTGGGCATGATTCCGTCATTGCTTACTTGCATCTTCGACGATCCCTGTCCAAGTTGTTGACAGGAGCTGATCTGATGACAGCGGGAATGAAACCCGGTCCGCATTTCTCAGCTATTTTGTTGAACATGGAAGCCTGTCAATTAAACGGAGACATCACCTCAAAAGATGATGCTTTGCAATGGCTTTCGAATTACGAGGAGAACAGGATCCGAGAAGTGACCGCTGATGAAATAGACACGCGTTAAGGAGATGACAGCATGCGTATTCGTGAAATTGAAGAAAAAGACAATGGCCTAATCGAGAACATCATTAAACGTTCATTGGAATCATTCGGGTTGGCTATTCCCGGCACAGCTTATTTTGACCCTCAGCTCGGCAGCCTAGCTCAATTTTACAAGCAACAACCGAATGCAAACTATTGGGTACTTGTTGACGACAATGATCACGTCGTTGGCGGTGTCGGCATTGCGCCTTTCGGTCAGCAATCCGGTGTTTGTGAACTGCAGAAGCTTTATATCGCACCAAACGCGCAAGGCGGCGGTCACTCCAAGAAACTGATGGAAACGGCACTCGATTTTGCACAACAGCATTATGCGTATTGCTATTTGGAAACGATGAACAAACTGGAAGTTGCGAATTCCCTTTACACGAAAGTAGGGTTCCAGCTTCTCGATGAGCCGCTGGACGGTTCAGAGCATTCTACGATGGATGCTTGGTATATGAAAGAATTAGCATAAAAATAGCAGGCACCCGGATCATGTCCGAGTGCCTGCTGTTTTCATGACTCATCGATAAGAATACCTTCAAACGCAATTATCTGCTGCCGTGTGACTCCGAATTTTTTATACGTAATGCGTAGCCGATCGATTTCAGGAACGGGTTGATTTTCATCATATTCTACCCGTAACACAATACGAAAATTCGAATCCACTTTAAAGCCTTTAAGAGGCAATAAATGATCTGCCAATCCATCGTTTATAACGGTTTCCTCATTTAGCGCACCAATTTGATTCTCTGGTGAATTTTCTACATATGGCTGAATACGAAAGGCATCTTCTTGTGTAAGGACGGTACCATCTTTTTTCAGTAACGCCACTTCCATCAATGTTGGACGACCAATCCCTTCCCACAAAAATTTATACCCCAAATACATCGCTTCCCCATTATCAAAATGCTCTTCCATTACAATCGTATGACTCCTTTTTGAGAATTCACCGTCCCGGATTACATAAGTAGCTGTCCATACGACAGCTATGGCAATGAGCAAGAACGCTATTGCGATCAAGCCTTTCTTCATCTAATTCCCCCTCCCGACAAGCTCAATAGAAATCGTGTTTATTCTAAGCATGTGGGACGACACTTTTTCAAATGTTTCAGTACATCCAACAGCCGCTCAACGGCAACGTCTCCCACGTCGTTCATCACCGCAAGTTGCAACCAATTGCGCTCTGTCAAATACTCACTCTCATAATGCACTCGAAAACCGTTGAGAAACAAGTCGTCCCCAAGTTTCTTTGAAGATTCGTTAGGAGGCAGTTCAATCGTGAGCACATTTGAATTACTTGCAGTTTCTGCAGATAATAGACGGAAACCGAGATGCGCAATCCCTTCACGTAGCCGTTGTGTCTGTAAGTAGATGTGCTCGAAATGTTGCGTCGGACTTTCTAGAATATTCATGAGCGACTGATGCAATGCATTCAGTAAATTGGACGATTGCGTGAACGGGATGCCGCCTTTCATTCCGTAGAGGCCGAGGTCTAAATAACGCGGCAATGTTTCATCAGGCTCAATTTCTGCATGATGACATACAAAGCTGAGCCCCGCGTAACTCGCCAATCCTTTTCCACTGACAGAAGATGCAAAATCCACCTTCGTCAAATTGACCGGGATCGTTCCGAGGGAGCTAGCGCAATCGACAGCGACTCGGATACCGTTTTCCTTAGCGAGCTTCGTTAGTCGTTCCAAATCATTTACTATTCCTGTCGATGTTTCAAGATGTACAAACCAGACCCAGTCATAGTGATGTGATTGAAACTGGTCTTCAAGTTGCTTCATACAAAATGCTTTGCCCCAGTCCTTTTCCGAACAGTCAAACGACAAACCAAACCGTTTCGCATGGTCGGTTAAGCGACGGCCGAATTCACCATTGACGAGAATAAGCCCTTTGCCAGCTATCCGTGACAACTGAGCGGCAACTGCATCGTTTGCGAGTGTTCCCGTTCCTTGCAGTAACTGTAGATGGTTCGCGCCAGTCAGTTCTTTTAACATGTCCGTCGTCGATGTGAGCAGCTGAGCGTAAGCAGGAGAACGATGGGAAACCGGTTCCTTCCCTAGTGCTTGCTGAACACTTTCAGCAATCGAGACAGGGCCAGGCAACAAATTCACCATTGGCAAGCCAAGACGTTTCGCCGCACCTTGCTCAAATGTATCGTGGACGATGATCATCGGAATATACGTTGCTTCTTCCGTACCAACCGGTTCCGCAAACGGGACAAAACCCATTCTCGTATACAGTTTCAGTTCCCGGACAGTTCCCGAAATAACTGCAGCATCATGCCCCGCTTTCAGACACCAATTCACTAGCGCTTGCATGAGTCCAAAAAACGCCCGTCCTGTTCGGTGCGCAGAGTCAATCGCAAGCAATCGAATTTCTACCGGATTCTTTGGTGGATCTGCTAAACGATCTTCAATCTGTCCAATTTTATTATCCAATGAAAACGGACGTGTCGAACGCAGCGCAATCATCCCGATAATTTCTTCTTCTTTGAGACAGAGCACATACGTATTTTCATTATGGAATCGGTCGACCATCAGACCATTTTCGTTCGGACGATGTTGTGGAATTTCCTCCACAAACGTTTTATAGTTTAATTCATGAATTCGCTTCGCATCTTGCGGAAACTGAGCGATTCGATAATAGTAAGTCATTGTTCCGCACCCTTTCTATGTAACCGGCTAACTGTTCAGTCCAACTGGCATTTCCGTCTTCACGTTTAACGTACTTGATTTTCCTTATCGTTCTTATTCCTTTTTGTCAATTCGACAAACGGAGCGAAAAAACCTGCATCGTGACTAGTCGTTAGGTGTCTGTCAGTAGTTATTCACCCATTACAGTTTAGCGCAATTTTTAGTAGTAGTTATAAAGTAAAGCTTTTGCAAATAGGACGTACAAGCGGCATTTTTGATTCTCGACCGGATGATTATGGTAGGATAAGTTTATAGAATTGTAATTTCAGAGGAGTGGTTGTATGGATGAACGGATACAGGCAATTGCAAATAGAGCTTGGAAGGAATTCGGGCTTGAAGAGTATACACTTGAACGTTTTGCGATCTACGAAAAACGGAATGGGCAAGATTATACCGTCAATTTGGAGTGGTATCCAACAGACATCGAGGGGCCGGTGGATGAAGATTTGAACCCCGATGGCACGGCAAGTATTGATTATGATATTCGTACAGGCCGTTTTACGAGTGTCATTTTCACGATGGGGAAAAACTTTTCGACGGTTGTCCCTTTTAAAGAACGGACAGTTGAAGAAGCGGCTGCCTGGCTGGAAAGCGTGACGGGTTTAACATACGAGCAAGACTTTTTCCCGGAATTGGCCAGCAGCAATGAATTCCGATTTGCTTCCCGCGTCGATGGCATTACACTGTCTCCTGGTTTTCACTTGAATGTGGAGATTGGCAAGGACGGACAGTTGATGGTGTTTTCAACGTACGGAGAACTGCCTAACCTTTCATTAATTGAAAAACAGGTTTTCACTCTGACACTTGAAGAAATCGAACCGATCGTCAAAGAGCATCTAACGGTCGTCAACTTCCCTTCTGAAGCCGATGAACGATTCGTTCCTGTTTACGCAATCGATGAAGTATATGTCACGGCAGACGGAAAACGCTGCATTCCTTTCAACATTGACGAACGGATGACTGAAGTTGACTACGTAATGGAATGGGAAGAGCCTCTCGAAGGCAAGATCGAACGCCGGTTCATCGATGCAGGCGAAGAAGTGAGTGTGGATGAGGCTTTTAACGCGGAGACACGAAGCGACAAGAATGAGCTAACTGCCGAAGAGCTCGATATATGCATTACGCTCGTGCGCGATGCTTTGCGGATGGAATATCCGGAAGATAGCGGTAAATGGCGGTTGCAAGAGCTTCGAATTGCCTACAACCAAATTGAGGCTTTCTGTTATACGGCGAGCAAAAATCAGGAAATCTTCCGCCCGAAACTCGTTACACTGATTGACAGAAAGACGATGACTGTTTCGAACATCATCGATAATACGGCGATGCTTGCGATGTTCGATTCCTTTACTCCTGCTCCGGATACGAAAATCGGACAAGAAGAGGCATTCGAAAAAATGGTTCCCTACATCACATTAGACCCAGTGTATGTATACGACAAGATGCAGGAGAAATACGTCCTGTGCGGTTTGTTGGATTCGGATATGGCTATTGATGCCGTCACTGGAGACGTACTGGAATTACGGGACCTTTAACGCCAAGCTAGTTGTGTGGTGCTCATTGCGCCACACAACTTTTTTTGCTTGGTTACGGTCATGCACGAATGACATCCATAAAATGTTTTAAAATTCTTGCTGTCATCCCCCATATCGTATAGGAGCCGTATTCATAAAACCATTCTTCAATTGTACGCTTCCGCCATTGATACTGATCTCCATTTGGGATTTTATCAAAAGGAAACGACTGGGGCGGTGTGATATCCACGTCGATTTCATGCATATACGGCTCGTGGGTGAGCAACCATTGAAGGGGAACCGTAAATACTTCTTCTACTTCGTCCACATTGTAAGACGTAATGATCTCTTTCAAATCTACAATGCCAACGAACGGATAGACAACAAATGACAGAGAGCCCACGTACGGGCTAAGCGAGCCGACCACTTCTATCGTGTCAGGGCTGATGCCTAGTTCTTCATGCGTCTCACGCAAAGCCGCTTCAAGGGGCGATGCATCTGTCGCATCGATTCGTCCTCCAGGAAAACAGATATCCCCTGGCTGGAACCTCATCCGTGACGACCGAACTTCGAACAATACAGACCATTCGCCATCAACCTCAACGAGCGGAATAAGAATCGATGACCGCACAGCCGTACTTTCTCCGATGAATAAATCTTTACTTTCCAGCAACTGCTGTTTCCATTTTTCCAGTTTCATAATTCCACCCCGTTTTTCACAATGCTCTCTAAATTATACCAAAGTTCATGGAGAGGTTCTTTAGCAAGGGAAATTGACAATCATTCATGACATTAATGGTGTGAAAAATACAGCTACTATTCTTCTTCGTTCATGGATATCCTATCCATGCTTTCAAAAGTCCTTACGTAAAATAGTGCTTCCTCTTTATTTTCGACAAATTCCACTCTTTTTTGCGGAAAATCTGTTAAAGTATTTAAGGTCGTTACATTCGGCAGCATGTCTATTTACCGCTAAATCGGGTACTCCAATAGAAAGCCTGGTTTCAGTTCGAATTTTTCCAATACACTATCTAACGCTCATCCATTAATTAACGCTTGTATTGTATGCCTACTATACATCAAAATGGTTTAGGGCGGAAAGCGCTTGACTGCCTTTGAACACGTTCAACAATAATTACGGTAGACAAGCAGCAATTGAAAAACAATACGAGCAAGCTAGAGGATTTCATTTATAAAGGACAGGTGAACACGCATGATAGAAATCAACCAAATATCAACTTTATTTTTAGCGGCGGCACTGTATCTGCTTGGTATGGTACTCGTCAATAGAATCGGCATCTTGGATCGCTTCCTGATTCCTGCGCCTGTTGTTGGCGGCCTGCTATTCGCCGTTATGGCTCTCATTCTCCAATCAACAGGCATTGTTGAAATCAAATTGGACACGTCGTTACAGTCGCTATTCATGATTGCCTTTTTCACGACAGTCGGTCTCGGCGCAAGCTTTAAATTGATTAAGCTCGGCGGCAAGCTGCTTGTCATTTATTTATTGCTCTGTGGTGTAACCGTATTCATGCAGAACGTGATTGGTGTCTCCCTAGCAAAAGTATTTAATATCGATCCATTACTCGGTGTCATGAGTGGAGCTGTTTCCATGAGTGGCGGACATGGGGGTGCAGCAGCATACGGTCAAACCATTGAGGGGCTCGGCATTTCCTCCGCTGTCACGATTGGGTTAGCTGCGGCGACGCTTGGCCTAATTTGCGGCAGTCTGTCAGGTGGTCCAATCGCTAAGTATCTAATCGGCAAGCATAATTTAAAACCGGTTGCAGGCACAATTTCTGAATTTGTAGATGAAGACGAAAAGCCTATTGGGCAGCATTCATTCATGGTCCAAGTTACGATGATTACACTGTCCATGGCAGGTGGAACGATACTTGGCGACATGTTCACCCAAGCAACAGGTTTTGTACTTCCTGCTTATATAGGGGCTATGTTCGTGGCAGTTCTCCTACGGAATATCGTCGATCGTTTCTTACCGGGAACAGTTAACATGAGTGAAATTAACTTAATCGGGGATGTGTCACTCGCTATCTTCTTATCAATGGCACTCATGAGCATTAAATTATGGGAAGTGGCGGGACTCGCACTGCCGCTTGTCGGAATCATCCTTTTCCAAGTAATCTTCATTATCGGATTCGCTGTCTTCATTATGTTCCGCGCCCTAGGCAAAGACTATGATGCAGCCGTTATGGTCGCTGGATTCCTCGGCCATGGCCTTGGCGCAACACCGAATGCAATGGCCAATATGGGAGCAACTGTCAATAAATTCGGTCCTTCCCGTACCGCGTTTCTTGTCGTACCAATTGTTGGCGCATTTCTAATGGATGTCATTTTCAGTGCACCGATCATTATTACGACGATCAACCTCTTGGCACCTTAAATGTAAGGGTTCTCATAATCATGAGCATCCATTGAAGATAGGCAATTAATTAACAGGAGACAGTCACCTATCATCGTGATTGTCTCCTGTTTTATGTATGAAATCAGTAGGATTGGTCTACTGCAAAGAAACTATTCATGAGTGAATCCCGATTCAAAACAAACAAAAAAGGACGGCTAAAAAAACCGTCCCTTACTTAGTTGTCAATCAACCTTTTAAGAAATCTGGATGTGCGAATGCCGGGTTTGGATACTTATAAAATCCTTCTCCTGTTTCACGACCCAGTTTTCCTTTATCAATATAATTTTCTTTCATCAGATCTGCCACTTTTTGTGCGTCCGGGTTTCCGGTTGCTTTCGCTTTCGCGGAAACAATATGATACGCAGTCGTCACGCCAACGATATCTAAGATGGCAAATGGACCAAGTGGTGCGCCTGTCCCAATCATCCATGTTTTATCGATTGTTTCGATATCAGCCACTTCTTTTGCAAGCAATGTTTGCGCTGCATCTAAAAACGGCACTAACAGGGAGTTCAAAATATAGCCAGGCTGCTCCTTATACAACGGCAGTGGTACCATTCCAATCGCCGATGCGAATGTAAGCACATCGTTGAACACGGCTTCGTCCGTACCAGGATGCTTCATGACTTCCGCCGTATTATTTTTCCAAATTTCATTCGCAAAATGGAGTGCTAAAAATTTCTCGGGGCGTCCCGTCGCTTCAGCAAATTGACTTGGTAATAAAGTCGAAGAGTTCGTAGCAAACACTGTTTTTTCAGGTGCCACTTCCCCTAGCTTTGTGTAGAAATCCGTCTTAATACTTACGACTTCAGGAATTGCTTCAATGACAAGATCTGCATTTTCAACCGCCTGTGCAAGGTCGCTATTGAATGAAAGCCGTTCAAATGCAGCGTCCAAATCTGCATCCGTAGCTTGTAAATCAGCTTTGTAATATTCTTTTAATTTAGTAATACGCTCTTTGGCAGTGTTCAATGCTTCATCAGTAATGTCATAAACCGAAACGTTAAATCCTTTAAAAGCTGTTTGATAAGCGATTTGACTTCCTAAAACGCCACTTCCTGCTATAGTGATATTTTTATAATTCATGATCAATTGCTCCTTTCAACCTATAACTCTCGAACTATCATTATTATATCGAAATAACATAAATAGAACATCTTTTTTGCTTACAATTTCTATCTACTTCTCATTACCCGTTCTGCAATTTGCTAACCTTCTGAGCCGTATGATCCATTTCCTCCGCTACAATCCGGCTATCGACCGTTAGATTTTCAATAATTTTGCTCATCTCCTGCAAATTGGCAGAGGTCTCTTCGACGATAGCTGCAAAATTATTCGTTGCATTTTCGATTTCTGTTGACTGCTCAATCATCTCTGTCGAAGAAGATGCAAATTGGATAAGCTCTTCATCGAGAAACACTAGAGTAGAAGCGATTTTTACAATTTGATTGGAAACTTCTTCAGTCGTCATTGTATTTTGTTCAATCTTTTCACTGCTCTCTGACATCATTCTAAAGGCGGCACGATTACTTTCATTCAGTTCAGCTAAATTTGATGTGATTTTCCCGGTAGTTCCATTCGTCACTTCAGCTAATTTCCGAATCTCCTCAGCAACGACTGCAAACCCTTTTCCTGCCTCACCAGCACGAGCGGCTTCAATCGATGCATTGAGCGCAAGCAAATTCGTCTGTTCCGAAATGCCTTTAATAAGAGCAGTAAATTCATTTGTCTCTTTCAATTTATTGGATAAAGACAAATATGTCTCATGTAAATCAGCGATGTTTTTCTTTAATATAGACATGTCAGTCGATAGGATGCCGATTTGCCTGTTTCCTTCAACTGCGACTTCGTTTGCCTCATTGGATTCCTCTTTCAATCGATTCGCTACATGGAAGAAAGAAGCGATTCCGTCTTTCATGGAGACGGTATTTTGAGCAATGGCAGAAATTTGATCCGCTTGCGATTGGCTACCGTCCGCCATCTCTTCCACAACAGTCGACATATTGTTCTGAGCAGACATATTTTGCTGAATGCGTACGTTCATTGCCGAAATTCTCTCGATAATTTCAGCGACACTCCTTTCCAAAACAGCTTTCTCGTGTTCTTGCCGTGTTGCATCTTCAGCAAACTCTCGCGTATATGCAGCCACTTGGCGAAATTGTCCACTCGTCAACCTTATAATGACGACAAACATAATGCCTAACAGTATATACAAGAGGACCGAGTAGCTGAATAGCTCTCCAACCATTTCCTCAACACTCGTTAATCGGTTAGTGACCAATAACACAAAACCGTATATGTACCCGAACAAGAATGGTGTCAGTTTCAACTGAATGGCGGAGAAAATCGCTAAGAATAATACAATTAAAACCGTCTTCACATTCCCTCCGAACAGAATATTTCCGATTAAGGTCAATGTATAGACATGGAATATTGCCGCGTACGGATACCAATTCGGCTTCTTTAAAAATCGGACAAATAAAAAGTAGTAACCGACCACACCTAAAAAGTCGATGCCATATAAAATCGTTGGGCCCATGTCACTTGTTACGGCTGCCAACACAAATGCCGCTAACAATGTAAAACCCATCGTAAGCACCATTAAACGGTTTTTATGCTTTAAATCACTTAATACTAATTGCTCAATCGAGTCCATCATCTTTCCTCCCTATTTTATACTCTACTCTTATATCGATATAATATTTAATATCTAAAGGTATAGATGTTGATATGGACTATTTGGGCAGTAGAAAAGGAGTCCGCCATCCTCTAAAATGATGGTGGACTCCTTTGTCTACTCAAACTGTTGCGTTTCGTTCGAGTAATCACTTATTCAAATTCGCGTTTTTTTCTAGCGAAAACCACCATTTGCGGATATAAATATAAAGTACACAAATAGGATCCCAAATAGGATGATTCTCATATAGGCACTCGCGTCATGTTCGTCTTTCCGAATATCTCTAATTCCAGTAGTTAAACTGAAAACCCCTAGTATAATGACATAAAAAACCATAAATTCATATCTCTTCGTCACTAGGATGATAATCCCTGCCACGATGACGATAACGCTAAGCACAATATCCAGTGTTTTCATGCGTGAACCTCCCCCATTGCGCAGGTTATACCTGTACATCCATTTATGTAGACTGAGCAATTTCTTATTGTTTTCCAGCGTGAACAACTACTCCCCTATTCCGACGTATTCCGGATGGCCATGCTGTTTGCAACCGAATAGATAGCAACCGCCCTCAGTATGCATTTCAAATTCGAATGGCGGTCGGAATCCCGCCTGCAATTGGTCAAACAATTGCTGTAGTCCGCTTAGCTCCCTATGCAACTCATCAATTCTTTCGGCTTTATCGGTTGCCGACCAATGTTCATCACACGGTTCTTGGCGTTCCTCTTCCATTTCAATTGCCTTGTCTGCAATTGCCTGATCAATGACTTGCCTGCAAGCTTCTGTATCTTGCAGATGAAACAAAACATACGCATACCGACTAATGACATAAGAGGAGACAACATACTCTTTCCACTCTTTTTCATACATCTTCCGCGCTTCACGCAAACAGCCGATTTCTGCATAGGCATCGGCGGCTTCGATCGCACCAAGATACTGGTCTGATTGGTCGTTCCAGCGATCGAGAATCGATTTGGCGACAGCTGTTTCTCCGTTTTGAATGCGTACACTTACTTCATACCAACTACTAATATCCGAGTCTTCGGCAATCGAATGAAAACCGTCCGCCGCTTGTTGGAGACGTCCGGTATGGTAGTCGGCAACTGCCAAATTGTGCACCGCTTCTCGTGAGTGCTTGATGGCGAGAGAAGTATGAAGTAGTTCGCGTGCACTTGCCCACTGTTTTTCCTGCAGGGCGATTTCACCGAGCATCGCATACGGAAAGTACGACGACGGATGCATGGCAATCACCTCTTCAAGAAGCGGTTTGGCGCGTTTCGCATCCTCTTCTTCGTATAGATACATCCACGCCAAGTTATTCAGCGCTTGCACGGTTCGCTCTTCCTTAACCGCCTGTTCCAGCAGTCCGAGTGCCTCGCTATATTCATTTGCCTCAAAAAGTTGAAGCGCCTTTTCATTGATTGACATGTTGTTTACCTGCTTTCATTAGCATTACTCATCAAAATTCTTAGGTGCTTTTTTAATCCACATAATAATTCCGCAGTCCGACCTGGATATCCTCTTTATCCCCGTCGTGTAAGAAGAACAGCGCCTGATGGATCGATCCATCTGCACTCTTCAACGTAATTGTATTCCCTTCAATTGAATACGTCCCTCTGTCCTCTCTTCCATTTGAATCTGTCTGCGAAATTGCGCTACCTGGCATGGCTAGACTGCCTAAACTCGTGCCCGTCAATTCAAATTGGCCGTCCGTTTCAAGGCGCAATACATACGTCCACGATGTCGCAGCAGGATTAATGCCAATCAACCCGGAATACCCCGTATACTTATACGTATCATTGAGTTTCAAGCCACTTTGGACCGGTTCGACTGCAGCCATCTGGACACCACCGAGCATAAAAGCACCTTTGGCAGATGTATTGATTGCAACTGTATCGCCATTGCTTAGCTTCAACTGATTGCCCTTGATGGAATACGTCAAACATTCATCTACTTGGCAATCCACAGTTTCCGGACCTCCTTTTGCCGGCAGACCGATCACTACTCTCTTCTTCGGCAGGAATGTGTAAAAATCCCAGCACATTCCGCCGCAAGCATAGCCATTCGTATCCGGGCGGAAACCCGCGTACATGCCGGATAAGCGCTTCATATCCACAGGACCTGCCGGTGTAGGGGTTGTATCCGTATTCTCCTGTCCATCTGATTGTTCAGGTCCATCCGACTTTGTTTCTTCCGCCTCCATCCTATTTTGTTCCATTTCCGCCAAGTACATCTCGACATCTGTATTCAACTGCGCCAAATCGATCTGATAGTCTTTAATATAGCTCGGTGTGAAAATCGTAACCTCCGCCATATACGGATCATAGTAAATAGCCCCGCCTATCGCGCCTTCCACAATATGGCTAGGCACATACAGCATGCCTTCCCTCACTTCAGGTGCAGCCACCAATGGGAATGGCTGACCGTTCAAATCCGCTTCATTCACACTTGCTGTCAGCATCAACGCCATTTCATTGTTTCGCAACAATAAACTTTGCTCTGCAGCTTCCCATTCCACGTCCATACGCATGGATTCAAATACGCTTGCAGGAAGGAACAGCATTTCTTTTTTCAAAATGGCTGGATTTTCGTTTTTCACGATTTCATTGTCGACGATGATTGTTTCAATTGACAACACGTCTTCTTCATGCGCATTTACTGGCAGTGGTGTCTTTGTCCCTTCTGTAATCTCAACTGCCTTTTCTGTTTCCTCGACAACGTCCACAACACCGCTCGTTTCCTTCTCCGAACAGGCACCGACAAGCATACAAACTGACAGACAGATAGCTAGAGAGAGTATCCGGTTCGACATCAGCTCATCCTTTCTATTAGTAAATACGTACAGTATTCCTTTACGGCAGTTGGCAGTCTAACTGTATCCTTCAACTTCTAGCGTATGCGGCGAAAAGTAACCGTACACGGGTCCGGAATGTTTTATTAAGATTATCATATTCTTGGAAATAAATAAATTACGATAAAGAGTAGTGATTTTTCAGATGGTAATACCTTTTGAATGTTCTTGAGTCACAAAAAATATGTAGAAGAGTTTAAATAATTGAATAACTATTTTTCTAGCGGTATGTTTAAAGTAACTTAAAAGGAGATGATCGAATGGAAGATTGGTTGACAAGCTTACAGACAGACACCCCCCAGCAAGGATTTGAACTCGCTTTGAAACTGGCAAGAAAAGGCGTTGCATATACACAAACGTCCGCGGATGTCCGCGAGAAACTGCGTCCTGAGTATGCCGAAAATGCCGACAGTCTGACAATGGCCTCCCATGTGGTCGCTACCCATTTTCAAACCGTTGCAGCCGCAAATAATTATTGGAAGTGAGTGTATATCACTCATTCAAGTATGTAAAAAGGCAATCCGACCATTTTGGAATGGGTGGGTTGTCTTTTTAATTCGAACGCCTGAGTGGCGATTATTCTTTCATCACGAACAGAATGATATGCATCTTACATACCGTAAATGGCAGGTCACCGCAAAGCCCATTGTCGGTTCCGTTTGTGCATGATACGCTTTTAGCAAGATTAGGAAAAATACGGGGGTGAGGGGCATCCGTTTGAAGATTGAAGAGTCGAAGGATTTTGACGAAGTCGAGATTATCATCCGTTGTTCGGAAATCGATGACCAGCTGGCAGGGCTCATCCGACAGATTAATCAGATGGCAATGACTTTTACCGGAAAGCTGGAAGGTCGTATCCATTCGATTGATTTGCACGATGTACTGTATATCGAGACAGTCGACAACCAAACATTTTTATGCACGTCCACAGATGTTTTTGAAAGTGATTTAAAGCTATATACATTTGAAGAACGATTGAAAGAAACACACTTCCTGCGTATCAGTAAGCATTTAATTGTTAACATGAAGCAGATTGAAAGCGTAAGGGCATTACTGAACGGCAAGTTTGAAGCACTTCTTGACACGGGTGAAAAAGTGATTGTCAACCGGCATTATGCCAAGTCATTCCGGGAATATTTCCTGCGAGGAGGAGACCATTGAAAAACGCATTCATTTATATAAGTGCTGCTTGCTTCGCGTTTACGGCGAGCACGATCTTCTATTCCCTATTCCGGCTGCTGTCCTTCTTTCCTCCGCTGGATGAAAAGATGAGCATGTCCTTGTTGCTGATCGCTATTTGCATCACTTTTCTTATTTCCTTGTCGCACAGACTTCCGATTGAGCAGCCTTTCATCTTGCATGGGGTCGGTGCACTTTGTGTCATTCTTGTCCTGCTCGGCGCTGGTGTCTTATTCGACCTTTTCCCACTCGTGCCTTTCTATGTTGCTATGACGGTCGTGACCGGGTTGCTCTCTTACGCATTCGTCATCGTCCTTAGCTACATGAACAACAAAGCGGATGAACAGAAAATCAACCGCACCATTAAAGAAAGGAGATTGTAATATGGAGAAGATCATAGATGTACAGCATATTAAAAAAGCATTTGGCAAAGTCCAAGCCGTCCATGATGTTAGCTTCTATGTTGAAAAAGGTGATCTGTTTTCATTCATTGGTACGAACGGAGCCGGTAAGTCAACTGTGATTTCCATCATTCTGACCTTGCTTCAGCCTGACGACGGATCGGTATTCGTCAACGGGTACGAAGCGGGAAAGAACAACGCTCAGATCCGAGAGAAGATTGGTGTCGTGTTCCAGGAAAGCCTGCTCGACCCCCTTCTGACCGTCGAAGAGAATCTGCATGTACGCGCTCAGTTTTACGGTATGGATAAAACCGCAAGAACGGAAGCGATCGAACGGGTGGCGGACACGACAGGTATCCGCCCAATCCTAAAACGCCGCTACGGTAAGCTTTCGGGCGGTCAGAAAAGAAGATCTGATATCGCCCGGGCCCTGCTGCATGAGCCGGCCATCCTACTGTTAGATGAACCGACAACCGGGCTCGACCCGCAAAGCCGTCAGATGATTTGGGAGATGATAGGCCGCCTGCAAAAAGACCGGGGCATGACCGTCTTTCTGACAACCCATTATATCGAGGAAGCCGGCGGTTCGGATTACGTCGTCGTCATTAACGAAGGCAAGATTATCGCAAAGGGAACGCCTGCTTCATTGAAAGACCGCTATTCTGCAGACCGGCTACTACTGACGCCTTCCGATTCCACCCAATTACAGGAACACCTCACGCAGCGCGGCATCGCTTTCACGGAAGAGAACGGGGTGCTGCTGATCGATCTCGGCCATACATTGGATGCGGTTCCGCTCATCACGGATACAAGGTCGTTTTTGGCTTCATTTGAAGTACAGAAATCCAGTCTTCATGATGTTTTCATCCGTATCCACGAAGGAAAGGAGGTCATGTCGGATGTTGCTGTTCGTTAAACGTAATATGCTGATCTATGCCCGTGACAAATCCGCTGTCTTCTTCTCTTTACTGTCTGTGCTCATATTAATCGGTTTGTATGTATTTTTCCTCGGTGACCTGATTGCAGGCGGCTTACCTGATTTCCCTGCGAAAAACTGGCTGCTTCTGTCTTGGATTATCGCGGGTGTCCTGTCCGTTACAAGCGTGACGACTACGTTAGGCGCTTTTGGCATCATGGTCGAAGATAAGGCGAATCAAGCCTATAAAGACTTCGACGTCGCACCTATCAAACGATCCACGCTCCTGGGCGGCTACATCATCAGCTCACTTTCCATCGGCTTTTTCATATGTGTTGTAGCTCTTCTATTGTCGAATATCATGCTGTTCATTTCAGGTGAACCGATGATGGCACTGCTGACAATTTTTAAGGCGACCGGCATCATCCTTTTGTCCGTCCTCACGGCGGCGTCCATGATTGCACTGCTTGTCACTTTTTTCAAAACTTCCAATGCGTTCGCAGCCATTAGCACTGTCGTCGGGACGTTGCTTGGTTTTTTGGCGGGTATTTACATTCCAATCGGCAACCTGCCTTCTTATTTGCAAGGAATCATCAAAGTTTTCCCGCTCTCCCATCCAGCCGCTTTGTTGCGCCAAACGCTCATGGAGGCCCCGTTGGAAAAAGCTTTTGCAGGTGCACCTGCAGATATGCAGACCGGTTTCGAAAAGACCATGGGCGTTTTCTTCGAACTGAATGGCAACACCGTGCCCCCTCTCTACAGCGTTCTGTATCTGATTGGGATTACCATTCTGTTCTTCTCGCTGACTGTTTGGGTCATGCGATTGAAGAAAGAAGTGGTATGAGGGTGCCGGTCAAACGGTCATGGCTTGAATGGATAGGCATACAGTAGATTGAACGCATTTTATTCACATGAAAATGACGGGTGTCTTTTGCGCAGACATCCGTCATTCCGTGGCGGATCACTTCGAAGCATGGTTTCAAGATCCGCATTAGCATTTACCTAATATTGTTGTTGCTTTCATTTCATCTACACTTACTTATTTTTCGCATGGAGCCGGCGATGCAGTTCACGGACCTCTTCAGCCAGTCCTTCCACCGGGCCGTCCACTTGTGCATCCCTAATAATCTCTTCGATTGGCAAGGAGTAGACAGCAGAAGGCCCGCCAACACCCATTTCTTCATTCCACTTGGCAAGCTGTTTGGACGAACTGGCGTAGACGATCCGGCCCAGACCGACGAAACCATGCGCAGCGGAACACATCGGGCAATGTTCCCCTGACGTGTAGACGGTCGCATCCTTGCGTTCATCTGCCGGCAGGTTCTTCCCCGCCCACCGTGCCAATGCAAATTCAGGATGACGGGTTTGATCGCCGCTTCCTACACGGTTGCGGTCTTCATGCAACACATTTCCTTCTGCAGACACCAGTACCGAACCGAACGGCTCGTCTCCATTATTGAGCGCTTCTTCCGCCAATTCAACACAGCGCCGCAAATGCTTCCTATCTGTTTCAGTTATCATGAACAATCCCTCCTACTCTGTCTCTCCCCCATTTCCCTTTACCTGTAACATTCATTCTGAAGGTCTGTCAGATTTAGAGGCAGTCTTTGTGCTATGCGCAGGCCTAGAAAAGGCTCTGCTATGACTGTTATGTACCGTTGTTCATACGACCAGCATACGGTTAGCTGCCAATTCTCATTTGAATCGCGAATCAAGGCACCTTCTTATGTACATGCATCGCATGCGTTCGTTTCATATTTACAATTCGACAGTCTTCGTATTATTCTCTGCCCCGCACGACATGTTAATCACCTACCTATATCCCAATTCGCCTTGGTGCAATCCCCTGCAGAATAAAAACCATGCAATAAAATATATTGAACAACGACCGCATATTATTGAATAGATAGAGTCTGTTCAATTGGTTAGTTTCTCCTTGCAAGCATTTCACACCCCTGTTCGACGCGGATTTGTTTGTTGTATAATGCTGTCACGGAAGTGAGGTTTACTCTATGAAAATACCTTTCACAAAGATGCATGGAATTGGAAATAGTTATATTTATATCAACGCCATTACACATGAATTCGATGCTTCAACGTTCAATGAACTGGCGAAAGACGTCTCAAACGTCCATACGGGAATCGGCTCCGACGGGCTCATTGTCATTCACTCTAGCGACGCAGCGGAAATTGGGATGCGGATTTTTAATAAGGATGGCTCTGAAGGACAAAGTTGCGGCAACGGGTTACGTTGTGCAGCCAAATACGCGTATGAACATCAGCTTGTTGCAAGCAGCCTATTTCAAATTGAAACGAAGGCGGCAATTGTCACGGTCGAAGTGTATGGCGATAGAGCGTGTATCGATAGGGTGACTGTAAACTTAGGCTCGCCTTCATTAAATCGTAGTTCGATACCGATGATTGGTCCTGATGATAATCAAGTGATTGCAGAAAGATTCGACGTTGCGTCACATGCATTGAACGTAACCGGATTATTTTTGGGCAATCCAAATGCGCTGTTTTTCGTTGAGGCAATTGAAGAAGCACCAATACATGAGTTAGGCGCACTCATTACGGACGATCCGCGTTTTCCTGATCGCGTCAATGTTGGATTTATTGAAATCATTAGCCGCAATGAAATGAAGTATAGCGTATGGGAACGAGGTTCAGGTGTTACTGAAGCTTGCGGAACGGGAGCAAGCGCAGCTGTCGTCGCTGCGGTTTTAAATGGTTTTATTGACAAAGGGACAGATGTAACGGTCCATTTAAGCGGAGGTGATTTAGACATTCAATGGGCAGACGATGATCATGTTTGGATGACTGGGCCAGCGGTGACAACGATTCAAGGGGTCTTCTACTGGAAGCGTCAAGCTTTAAAGGAATAGAGGTTCCAAATCATTCAAAAAGGGGATTATTGGCATGGGAAAGAAATTGAAAGCGTATCGTTTTCCACTTATTCTGCTCGCTTCCATTATTGTCGGATCCATTATTGGTCTTATTTTTGGGGAACAGGCCGGTGTCGTTAAACCGCTCGGGGATTTATTCATAAATTTATTGTTCATGATTGTTGTACCACTAGTGTTCTTTTCGATTTCATCCGCTGTTGCGAATATGGATAGTATGAAACGTCTTGGGAAAATCATGAGCTCCATGCTTGCGGTATTTATCATTACAGGAATTATTGCATCCATCACCATGTTAGTAGCCGTCCTCCTATTCCCAGTGGGATCTGGGGTTACGATTCCTTTAGAGACGATTGTAGACACAGAAGTCCTGTCACTATCCGATCAACTCGTCAATACGTTTACGGTACCGGACTTTGTCAATTTGTTTTCCCGTAAACATATGCTCGCGTTAATTGTATTTTCGGTGTTGCTAGGTATTGCGACGGGATTGACTGGTGAAGTCGGAAAGCCCTTTGCCCGCTTTTTAGAAAGCGGTTCCGAGATCTTCATGAAAGTGATTCAACTTGTAATGTACTACGCTCCAATTGGTTTAGGTGCCTATTTCGCAGCACTGATCGGGGATTTTGGCAGTGAACTGATTGGGGATTATGCACAAGCGTTCATTCTTTACTATCCTGTTGCCTTTCTTTACTTTGCGGTCGGATTCACGCTATATGCCTTCATTGCTGGCGGAAAAAAAGGGGTGGTCCGTTTTTGGAAAAACATCCTTGCACCGGCGGCAACCGCACTTGGCACAGGTAGCAGCTTTGCCACTCTTCCTATTAACTTGCAAGCAGCGAAACAAATCGGCGTGCCGAAAGATATACGGGAAACCGTTTTGCCACTCGGCGCGACAATTCATATGGATGGATCCTGTCTATCTTCCATTCTCAAAATCGCGTTCGTCTTCGGCGTTTTCAACATGGATTTCACAGGAATCGGCACGTTCGTAACGGCGATTGCGATTTCGTTAATGGCAGGTGTCGTGATGAGCGGAATCCCTGGTGGCGGGTTTATCGGTGAAATGGTCATCGTGACACTTTACGGTTTACCGATTCAAGCATTGCCAATGATTTCAGCAATCGGCGTCGTTGTTGATCCGCCTGCGACAATGGTCAATGCTACAGGTGATACTGTCGCAAGTATGATTGTGGCAAGGCAGTTAGAAGGGAAAGATTGGATGGAGAAAGTGAATGTAGAGTAGTAGTATTTACTTTTTCAATAAATAAGCACGCAAAACGCGTGAACGACTTCGAATCGTTCACGCGTTGTTTCGTGTGTCGCACTAAAGACCGAACAATCGGATGATTAATCATCCACTAGGCGAGTAGCTTTCTTTACACCGCTTCAGTCATCATAAGTCAGTGCATAGTAAATAGCTTCATCACTGTCACCCATTCTTATCCGTGAGCAGGATCACTTATGTTGTCTCGCTATTTTCTTACTTCTCGTCCAGTAAATTCCACATTTCAGAAAAAATGTCCGCTTCCATTTTGAAATAGACATCCATTGCACCGTAATTGATATATCCACCTTTAAGCAGTTCCAGTCTGACTGTCGAGCCATCAGTTAAATCGACCGTCAGTTCTGTGAATCCTTCGTCGTTTCGCATTTCATCCAATCCTGACCCATTGCGTTCACGAAGAATCGGTTTCGTGTGATTCAGTTGTTCCAAGAAGGCATTCAACACAGCCATATCCGTGATCGGTTTAAAATTATCAATGCTATTAAACCAGTCATTTCCCGTTCTCCATTGGGCAGACGATACATGACCTGCCATTTTCATTTTACTGAACAAGTCCGCTCCGCTTCTGATAGTAATGCCGTTCAGGTTTTCATAATATTCTGCGCGCGTGTTCCCATCCCATTCATTGTAGATCATGATCCTGAAATCACGGTCATACCCTTTTACCGAATAGACATCCGCTTGGCCAATCGTCGAAGCCAACTCTTCCGCATACGCTTTCTGGCTACTCCATTCGTCGATATTCCCTTTCGTAATTCCGAGTTTTTCACCTAAAAGATCTTTTGCGGCTGCAGGTTTTATCTGACTGTTTGTTTGCGTGTAAATTTTTCCGTTATAGACGATTAACCCAATCATGTCCATGGACGACGTATTCCCTTTCGGCAGTTTGATAGCTGGAATTTTAATGCCTCTGTCTTTGTCACTGATCAATGCCTGTTGCCCGCCGCCCGCATCATTCAAGTACTCGTTTCCCACTAGAAGAAATGCACCGAAGGACAGTAAAAGCGCTGCTGCAATGCCGATTCCCGTCAAGTTGAACCGCTTTCGTTTCTTCCCTATTTCGTTAGCAGCCTTGGCAACGCCCAGTTGACTTCTCTCACTCAATTCTTCCGGTATGTCTATTTTATTCATTTCATCTTTCACCTTATTGTTCATATCGATCATCCCCTTTCCACTCCGCACGGAGGTTTTCCAGTGCACGATAAAGAATCGTTTTAGCTGTCCCTAAAGGCATGTCAAGTGTCTCGCCGATTTCTTTAAATGTCAGTCCGTTGTAAAACTTCAATATAACTACACTTTTCTCGTTTTCATTTAACCCATTCATCAAGTCATTCAGTGTCACTTTAAGGTCAATATCTTCCTGTATTGTTTCAGGGATATTTTCTTCCGTTTCCGGATACAACTGCAACGTTTTTTGATTGGCCCGCAATAAATCGAGCGAACAATTGATGGCAATCCTAAGTAGCCACGTCTTAAAATACGAAGCTTCTTTTACACTCTTTATATGTTTGAATGAACGGTACGCCGTCTCTTGCACGATATCCAGTGCATCATTCGGGTTCTTCACATACATGAAAGCCATTCGATAAATATCTTCTTCATAGGGCTGGAACAAATGCAGAAACGCCTGTTCATTTCCTTTTTGTGCTTTTTTCAGTACATCCTGCAAACGATCACCTCCAGAGTTGCCGATTCTTTGATTAGACGGTCAGTTTAGGAATTTGGCTTTCACTTTACTAAAAAAAGTGAAATGGCCAATGCTCGCATCATGCATAAGTATCCAGATGCCATGAATCTAAATCCAACTCGTTAAAAAATCCCCACATTACTGATTTTCGTTTTTATTTCTACGCGACAATTTCCTTCAAAACATTGAAACTATTTATGCTTTTCTACGTCTATACGCTATATTACTAGACTATGGAGAGGATGAATGCAAATGAAGCACAAAATCTTATCTGTGTGCGGCGCAATTTTACTGGCATGTAGTGTGTCTAGTATGAGCATCGCGGCAAGTGCACCATCATTCCAGGACGTACCGTCATCAAAACACTTTGCTGAAGCGGTCAATGATCTGGCGGCACGTAATCTAATTGGAGGGTATCCTGACGGCACATTCAGACCGGGCGAATCCATTACACGAGGACAAGCGGCGGCGATACTCGTAAAGATGACGAAGCTTGACACAAAAAATGTGAAAGATCCGAAATTCAAAGATGTCTCACCAGCAAATGGCTCCTACAAGGCGATTGCGGCATTGGCGGAGAAAGGTGTCATCAATGGGTATGGCGACGGACGTTTCGGACCGAACGACTCCATAACGCGTGCACAAATGGCTTCGATCATTATCAAAGCATTCGACTTGCCACTGTATCGTGATCCAAACCATGGATTCAAAGATGTCGCGCATAAGAACGGACATCGGGATGGTATTTACAGCTTGTACCAACTCGGTCTCACAACGGGCACTTCACCTACGACGTATAGTCCGAATGATCCAATCACAAGAGGTCAGGCGGCTAAGTTATTGAAGGCGTCTGAAGACGTGAAGACGGGAATTCTGAGGTTACATGCGAAAGATTTTAAATGGAAAAGATTCCATGACGTCAGCAATACAAACTCGGATGTATTCGATATCGTGGCAGATAGTGAGCAACCAAGTCTGGTCAATTTACAAACGACGATTCATATCGTTCCTAAGAAAGAAGGAACAAGCACACTCACTTTTTCAGGGGCGCCTTCAACCAATTCGACGGATAAAAACTACAGAAAGTACTATGTGCACGTCAAACAAGTAAATGGTGAATGGGCGATTTCATTGGAAGAGACAGACGACATATTTTCAACACCTGTAGAGCTATGGAGAAATTATGAAGGGGAAGATAAAAACGATGCATTTATCGATGCTTCGTCGATTACACTTGAAACGGTCGATGGGAAAATGGTAGACGAACAAGTAGCATTTACGCATTGTGACAGTAAGACACTTCAATATTGCAATGTCATCCAGCTGGATCAGCCAGGAGAATTCATTGCGACAGTCAACTATGCTGACGGTAAAGAAATGCATTATCACATTTCGTCCGTGGCAAACGACTACGAATTTTATTATTACATCCGCACGACATCCATTCAGCCGGATGAAGTGGTGAAAATATGGGACGGTGCTCAACTCGGTAAACATGTGTTGCCTAAGGGAAGCGAGTAGATTGCGACAGTTACAAGAGATCCCGGATCGAATATTTTCCGCATCACGCCGAAGAAAACGGGCGAATTCTTTATCGCCTTCCCGGATAGCAAAGTCGTACCGGGCAGTCATCGAATTTATTATGGAATTACGGTCAAGGTTAGTCAACTTGGGCCCTATCTGCATGTCAGCGCGATAAGTAGTGAAGAGGACGATATGATCTTTGATTAAATCTAGAAGAGAATGAAACAATGATACCCGTATCAGGAAACCGTCTCGAACCGTTTCCTGACACGGGGTCTCCGATTCATTAAGTTCCACAAAAGATATGCAAAAAGGAGTGATCCACATTGGGGTATAGGGAAAAAACCGCCATCACAATCTTAGCTGTAATCATCCTAGTGCCTACTGGTCTGTCTTTATACGATGTGCCTGCAAAAAAAGCACCTCATGTGACCATGGTTTCTTCCGACGATATTCAACATGCGGACTCTCTGTATGATTTTGAAAATAAAAGAATCGATAAGATTAAGGTGACGACTTCGATAAGTCACACGTATACATGGAACGGGATACGTCCCTGATCCATGTGCAAATCCGAGATGAGAAAAACAACCTTCTCACGGAAACGACTTGCGAAGATTTTCGTATATATTATGTGCCTGAAAGTTGGTCACCTGATAAAGTGCAACTGCAATCTTGTGCACCTGGCGAAGAGACATACACCTTAGGTTCGATTCAATAAATTCAGGAATTCTTGCCGGTTATGTTTCCAAAAACTACTATTCATTTCCCTTCCAATCTGTGATAATGAAGAAAAGAGGAGTGAGACCGATGGCTGAATTGGCAGCAATTATGACATGGACATTTAATGAAGAAGTACCTGTCCCAAGTGAAATTACGGATTTACTAATTGAAGGGGAAACAGCAGCAGTCGCTTACAAAACAATACGTGACGTCGCGGTCGTGACAAACAAGCGCTTCATTATCGCGGACAAGCAGGGACTGACTGGAAAGAAAATCGAAATCTATACCGTTCCATTCAGTTCAATCCTTATGTATTCAACAGAAAACGCTGGTAAGATCGATTTCAACTCCGAAATTGAGCTATGGACAAAAGCCGGAAAGCTCAAACTGAATCTTAACCGAAAAGTGGATGTACGCAAGTTGGATAAGATCATTGCAGAAGCTATCTTGTAAGTGATGCTACTGTATTAAGAATTATAACCTTCTTTCAGCATCTATGGATTGTATGAAGGTAAATCAAGCTGACCAAGGACTTTCTTCGGTCAGCTTTTTTAATTATTTATCTAATTGAACGAGTGCCAGTCACTCATACAATTTAGGACGGTTGGCCAGTGCATGATGTCAATTCAGTGCTAATGCATGCAAAGTTACCGAATGCTATTTAACGAGGTCCTGCGCTTTCTTCTCTTGAAGATAAAAACAAGAAGTGCAGTCACAATGCCAATCAAACCGAGCCCAATGCCGTACACCGTCAAGATAATACCATTCGGTTTTTGAACAATGGCCAGTACATTTGCGTCGTGCTCCACAATTTTACGGTCTTGTGTCTGCTCATAATAGGCAGGCACTTGTGCACGACTGTCTACCTTCTTGAAGGACTTGAAATAATTCGCAATCGCATACCATTCTTTCACTTCCTGATGACCGTTCATATAGAGGATCCGGTCCTCAAAATCGTCCACAGGTGTCCCATCTTCATTTTTCGGCACAATCGACAGGATGCCGAACGATTTTTCATTGACATACGGAAGCATTTGCACAGAATATAAACCGCCGATGACACGATACAGTTTTTTATCGTCGATGTCTTCCTTTGTCCCATCAACGGACTGCAAGTTGACGTCTGTCACTTTATTGAACAGGAAACGGTTTGTATTGAACGTATAACTTAACCCTGCAATATACAATTGCACTTCAGGCATAATCGGCGTAATTGATGCATCGACTTCTGCGATCGTTTTTAATTCTTTTCCCGTTAAGTAAATATCAAGTAGCGGATACCCAGAAATCCCATCCGGTCCGATACCTAATGAATTCACATTGAACACATCGGAAACGGTGATATCGCCTTCCATAAACGAATTTCGTATATTTCCGTATGGAACGACGGCTGCGGCTATTGGTACATAGTCGCTTCCTTCCAGTTGTTCAATCGTGTGCATAAATGCATCCCCTATTAAATTGCCAATCGGTTCTTCCTTTTGTTCCACTCCAAGCTCTATGAACGGCGTGAAATCAAAAGACGAGTGTGCTAACACTTCATCGAATTCCATTCCGAAATCTCGTAAATACTCGTTCTGGATTACTTGCTTATAGTTGTTGACTTTCGCATCGATTAACGGGTCCGATGGAAGTGAGTCATCGATTTTTCGTAACTCATACTGATTGACTGCCCATTTGCCCTTTTCATCTTTAGACACATTGAGAATGCCTAGATGCTCACCATACTCCCCGGCGGATGCGACAATCGTATTCCCGACAATGATCGGTTCTAGTAGCGTCGTATGACTATGGCCACTAATAATGACGTCAATGCCCGGCACTTTCTTTGCGATCCGTTCATCTTCTGAAAGCGAAGGGTCGTCCGACGTACCTGAATGAGAGAGCGCAATGATTAGGTCGACGCCCTCTTTTTTCAGCGCAGTAACTGTGGATTTGGCACTTTCCACCCCATCTGCAAAGCTGACGCCTGACATTGGCGCATTGCCTGCAGCTTCTTCTCCCATCAGCCCAAATAGACCGATTTTGACTCCTTTACGTTCGAGAACCTCATACTCTTTGACACCATATTCGTCCATTGCTTCTTGTAGTGGTAGGAGGTCGGCAGTGACTTCCCCGTCTTTGTCTGTCGGGAATACGACATTGGATGCAACGATTGCCGGAAGCGGTGCCCCACTGCCTTTTGCAGCCAACAGACTTTTTGTGAGCCCATCCGCCCGAAAGTCGAATTCATGATTGCCGAATGTCGTCGCATCATATCCCATCTGTCCAAGTAACTGCAATCCGGGTGCGTAGGTAGTGAAAATTGTTTGGAATAAAGTCCCCATCGCGAAATCACCCGCATCGACTAAAAGCGCATCCGGATCGATTGCTCGCTGTTCCTCAATGGCACTAGCTAACCTGCCATAACCACCGACAGTCATTTTCCCCTGTCCCCGCTCGACTTCAAATGGCAAATAATTATCATGCAAATCATGTGTGAAGAGGATTGTGATCGAATCTTCCTCTGAATCCGCGCTTCCCTTTGGAACATTCACAAAGATTGCTGACGTCAGTAATAAAATGATTGAACCTAAACGAACAAGTAAGTTAGTAATGATAATTCCCCCTCAACTATGTACCTCTTCCTCACCACTTATTGTATGTCAGCGAACCTGAACTTCACGCCGACTTTTTCATGGGGTGATAATTGGCTCTCCCACAGTTTATAACTTTTTTCCATCATAGCGTATGAGAGCTGTTCTGCTTGGCGAGCATCTCCTTTTAAGGCGGCGTCCATCAGCTCTTTATAATAGCTTAATGATGCGTGGCGGCGAAAAGAACTGTCAAAATATTTCTCTGCTATTTTCACGTAGGCCGGCTCAAAACTGTTGAGCACAAGTGAAAAAAGGGGATTCGCTGATATTCTTGCCAGCTCTCTATGAACCTTCCAATCATATGAAGCGAACGCTTCTGATGTATCTTGCAATTCATCGATTGCAGAAAGCAATCCGACAACTTTAGGATGATTAAGCTGAACCGCTTTTTTTACATAATGAGGGGTCAATGCGATACGCATTTCCAGAAAGTAGAGAACGAAAGCATCAGGCACTTGGTCGAAGTACTCGATAATATCAACAATTGTCGTACTGTTTCCCCCGTACCAATAATCATTCACAACCGCACGCTGCCCTTTTCTGAGTGTCAGCCACCCGCCATGGCTTAATCGTTGCAACACTTCCCGAATGGCTGGTCGCCCTATTTCATAATTTGTAGCCAATTCTCTTTCTGTTTCTAACAGACTTCCTGCTGGATAGTCTCCTTGTAGAATAGCTTTAATCAATTCTTTTTCAACCGTTGCTGTTCGACTCATCGACAAATCTCCTTTTTTCCTACGCAACCTATGGCGCACCGAAATGCTCCCTATCACTCAGTTGCGATTTTCTAAATTCTTAGCCGTCTCACTTTTCTCGACGGACTTTTGATCCTTATATGTTCCAAATGTCTTATCGACAGATGTATGGGTGACACCAAACCAGTAATTCTCATTTTTAAAATGATGCCAAAGATGCGCTTTTTTAATATTTCTCCCAAGTGCCGTGCGTGGCTGAACTGGCCGATGGGCAATGTAATGCTTCCATTCGTAATACAAAAAATAGACGACTATGCCTGCAAGATAAGCAATCATTAACTGGAAACTGTTCGTGATGAGGTAGAAAATCAGTGCAAAGATGGAGAAGCCCGGCAAACTGAACCAAATCGGTAGGAAC
Source organism: Sporosarcina oncorhynchi (assembly GCF_033304615.1). Lineage (GTDB taxonomy): Bacteria > Bacillota > Bacilli > Bacillales_A > Planococcaceae > Sporosarcina > Sporosarcina oncorhynchi. The sequence goes on from NZ_CP129118.1 coordinate 2,744,156, forward strand.
AATAATTTCAAATCATTCGGATCAGCATGATGATCAAAATGTAAGCGCTTAATCATTTTCAATAAAAAAGGGCTTTCCGGTGTCTTCATATGAAATAAAAACCGATGAATGACATATTCACTCAATGCATACGTCCCCATCCCGATGACAAAGGCAATCCACGTCCCAAAGTACAGACCATGATAAAAAGTGTAGCCGATGAGTGGAAGAAACAGAACAAGCATAATCATAATGTCTGGATACAGCACAAACTCTTTTACGTATTTCGTATTCATTGACACGCCTCCTGTTCGTCAGTTGAACATGATGCAACTTGTCCTAACCGAGTGAGCAATCCCCTTGGTAAGACCAAATATTATCTTGGTGTTACCTAAATGTATAGTGTTCAGAAAAGAATGTCAATTATTTTTTAAATTATTGCCAGACGCATTGTAATTTTAGTTTCCTTATCAATCAATAATTGTATCTAGTACAAAAAGAGAGTCTCATAATGTTCTTTCATTCCTACTTACATTACATATGTGATTCCTTTTTGTCGTATTGTTAAGTAACTAGCAAAAAATCCCAAAGGGGTGATTAGCTTGATTTTATTTTTGGAAAACCTAAAAGATTTATCCTTTTTATTGATACTTATTTCGAGCTTTGCATATCGTAGACACCTCAAATTAGCTAGAAGGGAAAGACAACTTTCTAAGGTGGAAATAATTTTATATATATCCACCTCTATTGCAATTCCTCTTTACGGAGTTACTTATTTCATGCTCCTTGCATAAAACGCCGCTAAGAAGGTCATCCTGTCCTATCGAATCGAGACACCTTTTCAGCCTTTCGCGCCCTGGATGATATGTTCAGGAAGATGAAGACCATTCCAGAGAACCTGAACATCGTGGTGGACGGAAACCCTATCTACCTGTTGGCCCAACAATTCTTCGCGCAGCATATCCATTTTGATGTGACAAGTGTAATTGGGCTGACAAACGAAGACTCTGTGTCAACTGAATATCGTCCATTGAAGCGTAGACATACCACTACCTTTTTCCACTGTTTGTCAAGAGCGATTGCGGTACATAGTCGCGAATTTGAATTTTCATAGAATTATGGACACTACCTTCCCGTTCCTCCGTATTGATTATTTTTACTCTACTATAGTTCAGTTAATGTTCGTGATCTTCTATCTGCTCTTTCAAAATGTGTAAGAGCGAGAAGCTACGATCAGCATCCCCCTGTTCGCAACCTTCTAGCGTATACATGAACAATTGTTGCCGCTCTTCTGCCACAAGCTCCGTGCAGGACATGTTCCTTTTACGAGGTATATCTCCTCGCTCTTTATTTTTCGAACGATCGATTTCCAAATCATATGCGGATCCATCGAAAGATAAATTGTACAATGTCGGATTCCCTTCAAGCGAGTAGTTGGCAATCCGAACGGAAGCTGCCTCTTCCGCTTCGACACTTTCTATAAATTGTTGAAACCGGTCAAAGTTGAAAATGGGTCCATTCATATTGATCACATCTCCATTTTTCACCGCTTTTTCACTATCGTACGAACAAGCGGCTAATAAGCATGTCCCAAGGAGCAAAAGTGCGTAGCGTTTTTTCTGCATCCAATCCCTCCAATAACTGACTTTGTGCTTCGCCTACACTATATGCGTGAACCGGGCTCTTTATCCCGACGTAATCTCTCCGTTTCCCCGTGTAAGCGTGTGCTTTCATAAGTGACTTCCCCTAACGGCATTCACTATAATGATATTAAACGAATGCATGTATGCCGACAGTTTTTGAGAATAGGGATATGAAAAAGCGCATTCGGATACTGGAGGCGTGATTGAAAGATGAATAAAAGACAAAAGAATAAGGTAGGCACGCGATTTCACTTGCTGCGACAATCAAAGCGGCAGGCCGAAAAGAGGAAAGGACAAAAGTGTATTGCGTATAACATTGTCGAAATGGGAGAAGATGATTATTCATCTTTTATGGAAGAAGGCGGCTACGGTCCAGATTATTCAAACGCAACCCATTGGCTCGTCAAGGTCGTCCATCGCAACGATGTTTTCTTTCTAAATGAGCACGCTCCCTATCAGACTCTCGTTTACCCGTGAACGAGTCAAGGAACGAGCGATTCCATATCTCCGATACACATACTCTTTCATTGGAGAGATCGACCGCAAGACATGCTTCCTTTTTTCGACCAAATTACGGAAGATATGAAAAACGATAGGTACCGGTCAGCCGATTACTGAATCCTACACACGCGTTTCTCGCAATAGGCATATACTGAGACATCGACGGAATGTGGAGGTTGCCTATGTATTATTCTTCTTTTCCGTATGGCTACAATTTCCGGCAGCAAGCTTTCATACCGGTCCATCCGGCATATATTGCGATGCCGACACCTACGCCGCAAAACGGAAAAAGTCCATTTCCCCAAGTAGATACCAGAAAATTCAACGCTTCGGCTGAACGGTTCAAAGAAGTGTTGAATCAAGCGAGTCAGTTCATCGGTACGCTGACGTCTTCAGATGACTTCGCCCAGAAACTGATGAATGCCGCGCAGCGGTCAGAGCAAAATGAAGTCGAACGGCTCGTCCGCTCGACGGGAGTGACAATTAACTACACACTCAGTTATACGCCGAGTGGCATCCGAATCGATTTCTCAAACAGCGATGCCCAAAACAGCTGTTGCGCATTACGTATGGCGCTAAGCTGGTGAGATGGATGAAAAATATAAGGAAGCCAGTTAATGAGTTGTGAACTGGCTTCTTTTTTTCTACGCGGGTTAGAGATGAACCTACAAAAAGACAGATGAAAGTGTAAATGGAGCTTTCCATCACGGGTGAAAACGCTGGGGATCGAAACGCTGAAGAACCCCCTATCGTCATCGCTTCCTTAAAAAAGCGTGTAGATAAAGGCGGCATACGACTTGGTCTACACGCTGAGAGAATCAGGCTGGCTAGCTGTTTTTCTCTTCCTTATTTGACATAGTAATTCCGCAGACCGACTTGGATATCCTCCATATCCGCATCATGAATAAAGAATAAGGCTTTATGGACTTTTCCATCGCTGCCTGTCATCGAGATTGTATTGTTTTGGATCTTATACTTTCCTTTTTCATCTATGCCGGAATGGCCCATATGTGCTGAAGGATTACTGTTTGCTGCCAAGCTGCCAATGCTAATCCCTGAAAGGTCGAACTTCCCATTTTTATGAAGGGTTAAGTTATACGTCCAGGAGTTAGCGGCAGGAGTGACGCCGATTAAGCCTGAATAGCCCATAAACGTATACGTATTATCGAATGTCGTTCCTTTAGGGACCGGCTCCACCTTTGTTAGCGCAATGCCGTTTATTTCAAGGAAACCATTTTTCGTCTTCTTGATTGGCATGGTTTTTCCGTTACTTAGCTTCAGCTGTCCTTTGCTAATCGAATAGCTCAGACATTTTTCCTTTTTGCAATCAATCGTTTCAGGACCTCCATTCGCTGGCGGGCCAATCAAAACCTTTTTATTCGGCAGAAACGTGTACATCTCCCAACACATGCCGCCACATTCATACCCGCCAACATCACTCCGGAATCCCGCATACATCCCGTTTAATTTATTCAAATCAACAACAGCTTTTGGTTTTTTCGTTACTTTCGGCTTTGGATCCTCTTTCTTCTTCGCAGCCACTTCCTTCGCTTTGGCAGCTAAATATTCTTTGACCTGCTTATCCAACTCTGCTTTATTCATGTTATTATCTTTCATGAATTTCGTGGTCAGTATAGAAACTTCGGCGACATAAGGATCCCAGTAAACGATAGCCCCTGTCGCATCTCCAACGAATTGCAGCGGTACTTGTAACGCCCCATCGATGTTTTCAGCTGGAGCTTGAAGTGCAACTGTCTTGCCATTTACTTTCGCCGTCTTTTCGCCGACAATTAACGTAATTGTCCTTTCACTGTCTTTCACCGTCAGCAGTTGTTTCTTCGGTTCCCACACAACTTTCATCCCTAACGACTCAAAAACAGCCCGTACCGGAACAAAAGTCAACCCATTCTTAATCTTCGCCGGAGTTTTCGTGTCCAGTTCATTCGTATTCAAGTAAATTTTAATAAGGGAATCTGCAGAACTCGCAGAGGCTTTCTCTTGTTGCACAGCTATTCCAATGACCAAAACCGCAGCAAAACAAACAATCATTCGATAAATCCATTTAGCCAATTATAGTCTCCTCTTTTCATGAAGTCTGAATATGTAGTATATGTGTACTCGAAAAATCTGATGATTATGTACGTCCATTTGCGATTTGGACGAGAGGAACGTAACGGAGGAATAAAAAAAGCAAGAATCCATTTCATTCTTGCGTCTCCTAAGTGATTTTTTATGAATTATCGCCTTTTCTCAATTTTTCGCTGCACTATATATTCGACAAAAAGAACAAAGATGCCAGGTAGATGACAAAATCGGCGCGGACGGGCATTTACAGCAATCCTAAATGACCGCCGGAAGGCAATATCGGTGCGGACGGGCATTTACAGCAATCCTAAATGACCGTCGGAAGGCAATATCGGCGCGGACGGGCAATTAGAACAATCCTTAATGACCGTCGGAAGGATAAATCGGTACGGACGGGCACTTAGAGCAATCCTAAGTGACCGACTGATGGCAAAATCGGCGCGGATGGGCATTTACAGCAATCCTAAATGACCGTCGGAAGGATAAATCGGTGCGGACGGGCATTTAGAGCAATCCTAAATGACCGACTGGTGACAAAATTAGCGCGGACGGGCATTTACAGCAATCCTAAATGACCGCCGGAAGGCAATATCGGCGCGGACGGCCAATTACAGCAATCCTAAGTGACCGCCGGAAGGATAAATCGGCGCGGACGGGCACTTACAGCAATCCTAAGTGACCGACTGATGGCAAAATCGGTGCGGACGGGTACTTAGAGCAATCCTAAGTGACCGCCGGAAGGCAATATCGGCGCGGACGGGTACTTAGAGCAATCCTAAGTGACCGCCGGAAGGCAATATCGGCGCGGACGGGCACTTACAGCAATCCTAAGTGACCGCCGGAAGGATAAATCGGCGCGGACGGGCATTTACAGCAATCCTAAATGACCGCCGGAAGGCAATATCGGCGCGGACGGGCACATACAGCAATCCTAAGTGACCGCCGGAAGGCAATATCGGCGCGGACGGGCACTTACAGCGATCCTAAGTGACCGACAGATGGCAAAATCGGTGCGGACGGGCAAATACAACGATCCTAAATGACCGCAGGAAGGCAAAATCGGCGCGGACGGGCATTTAATTCAATGACAATCTTGCATCCATCACTTGCCTCGTAATCTAGCCGAATAGGAAGATACCTTTTAGTTCATTCCCCATACTTCTCGTTAAAATCCTCCACCCACTCCATATCGATTGGGCCGTTTAGCACGTAAAAATAGCCATGCCTCCACATGATTCGATGTTCCATTACGTGGGCATGGAGAGACTTATGCCCGTTGGATATGTCCAAGGTGAATCCATGTTCACTTGATACATTGGAATCCCAATCATCATCTTTCATCTTCTTAACTTGATAGCGTCCGAGGAATTCTTGCAACTCTTCCACAGGTTTCTTCTCTAGTGTTCGCCATCCCTCAGGATGCCCCTCAACGTGAAACGACATCCCCTTAAACTCCTCCGTATACAGCGCAAAAACCTCTCCCAAATTCCTCTCTCGATTGTCATAAACCTTTGCTCCTACGACACCGCCTACAACCGCAACCGCTACTAATAAAACCATCAATTTCTTTCTCAAACACCGTTCACCTCTTTACTAAAAAACACAAACTCAATCCTGACGATCCATCAAATCCCGATACATACGTTCAAACAGCTCAACCGGCATACTAAAATGCGTCGTCTTATCATTGTGCACATTGGTGACTAGCTTCACCTGATCACCTTTTACTTCCGCTTCCAGCAACGCATTCTCCCATGTGTCACGAACCGATACAGTTTTCCCGTTCTTCTTGGCCATCTCTTTGTACTCGAAATGCATCCCCCACACCCCTTTCATGTATACAATGCCGCGTCGACCTCGATTGTCGGATTTTCTTTCAGCAGCGTCTTGATGAACAACACCCTATCCTTAGGCGAGACAAGTGTCATTCCGTAAGCACCATAGGCAATCTCAATCCGGCTAATCGACAACGCCGGTGCAGATAGCGGGTTCTTTGTCGCCCTCAACTTTCGGATGTCTGCAATCTTCACCTTGCTTTTGAAAGGACCAAAACGTATCGTAATCAACCCATCTTCCACTTTATAACCCGTGCCAAACCACAGCCACATCAGAAAACCGACCATGACAATTGTCATCAGAATTCCCGGCACACTTTTATACGTAATGAGTTGCACCCCTATAGGTTCTCCCCCGAAAATATAGGCGGAAATATAGAACAAGACTAGTCCCCAGACAAGAATTGTCAGCCACACATCCTTTTTAGACGGGAAATACATTATTCCTCACCTCTTTCACCAAAACAATGAATTTTCCAATTAAACATGACAACTAGTATACGTTCCGACTGTCTAAAGGTTTCATTTGGAATAGCCATAGTCGAAAATTGATAACGTCTTTCTTTAAGTAAAATGAATTCCTTACTCCCTCTGTTTAAACACTTCACCCATCTAAAATAATAAGTTAATCATTCAAGAGGTGATGACTGGCAGATGCAAAAAAGCCTGTGACACATCGGGCGAATCGAGTGAAATGCTTCCACATTATTTGGTACGTGCTAGTCCCAAGCTGTTCTGAATACGACTTATTATTGGGTCCTTGTGCGAAAGTTTATAGATTACAATGAAAAAACAGGGCTTCATAGTCATCATGAAGTCCTGTTTTTCGGCTAACAAATTTCTTACTTTCGGCATTTTAAACGGTGCGTACCAAACACTTTACAAAGTACTGCCGCCCGAACAATTTGTTTCTTGTCGTAACTGGCCTCCTACGTTCATCCAATAGATTGGTCAGGAACGGGTAACTTTTTATGTTTTAAACATGCGTCCACCTAACGTAAACAACAATGACTATTCAAAGACTCCGCTTCGGATAAGGGTGAAATCCACATCAATGTTCACGTTTAAATCCTTGTACAGTTCATGCCACTTCTCTTCTGTCAGATTAGAATGTCGAACAACGCTTCTGTAATATTCACCTAATCCGTAAATATCTGAACCAACTTCTTGACTGTAAGCAATCACCCTGCCAATCTCACTTTCCAGTCTTTTATTGATTGCTTTCTCGAGCAGTTCCGCGTTTTTAGCCTGTCCGACATTAATATTCTGCTTTATTTCCAATATCCTTGCTTGCATTTTAATATGGATGTCGAATTCAAGTTGTTCGGGATTGACTAGCTTAACCTTTTTCTTTGTTTTAATTGGATCGAACACGATACTAATTTCATCTACCTGAGTCGGCAATAAAGATGACGGTAAATCATCGCCTTTTATTATGATTTCATTTCTTCCAGCGCGAAAATTTTCCTGCCCTAATTTCACGTAAAAACTATCTTCAACTGAAAGCGTACCAACCATTTTACTACTGTCAAATAAGGCAATTCCCGAAATCGACACTAACTCCTGGTCTCTCTTTATGATTGGTATCGCAATGTCCCTGCCTACGGTATAATAATCAAAAGCTACTTCGTGAAGTGTAGATGAAACCATCTGCTCATTTTGAATGTTTTGTTTAAGTAATTTGTAAATATGTTCTCCGATTTCAGGAATATTCGCATACTGGAATTCAAGCACCGGCCTCGCTTCACCCTCAACCACTGTTAGATAAATCCCATCGCTTATTGTCGGATTTTTCAACATCGTATCAATATAATGACCAATGCCTTTTTTTGCAAGTTCTTCCCCAAATAAAACACCTCTCACTTGACCGGACACTATTTTTTCAGCTGTCCTGTAATTAATCTTTGAACCTGTTCCTTCTGTTGTCTCATTTTCAGCAGAAATAATTGAAACGGTACTTTCTAAATTCGTACCTACTTGGCGGACAACTGCTGTCGTTTCCACATCTTCCTTCTCCCCTAGATCAAAGCCAATCAGAGTGGTTAAGCCCACCCTTTCTAATAGCTTTACTTCTGCACAACCCGTCAAACTAATGCCAAGCAGTATCAGAACACTAAAACACAAGATTCTTTTCATTTTTTTACGCCTTTCGCTTGTTTACTTTGTTTTTTATTTTTGCTACTACATATAAGAGAATTGGGTAAACAAAGATGGTGTAAAATGCGATGCGACTAAAGTGATTATTAAACATATTGATTTGAATTCGTGTTGTTAAAGAAAAGCTTGCAATGAAAGTAATGAATGAAAATATCCATACGAACTTTTTTGCACTAATGTTTACTATGCGTATAGTCCCCCGATAAGCAGTCCATACAAACAGACAGAGATTTGGCAGTATAATCAACATCCAAAAACAAATCACTATATATTCCATTCTTTCAACAAATGGGAACTTCACAATACTGAACAATGTCAAAGTGGCCCAAATGGTTTTAGACAATTGTTCCCCACTGAAATAAGTTAACGACACCAACATAACGGCAAGGTAAATGATTGTCGTTAGGAACAAACCAAGATGAAGAGGTTTGTTCACATTTTCTTTATCCTTAATAAATGGATAAATGACATATAGGATTTCAAAGCCAACAATCGTAAAGGTCATGGATTTAACACCTTTAAATATTTCGCTCATATCTGCCTCCAACACCGGTAAAAGGCTTCGCGGCTCAATATATTTCATCGGAAATCCTAGCACTGGAAGAAGTATGATCGAAAATACAAAACTGAAAAAACAAATGCCTACAATGACCCGCAAACCACCTGTAAACGAATAAACTACGATTAGCAGCAAAGAAGCAACGAGAAACCATGTCTTCAAGTTCGGAAAAACCCATGATTGAACAACTTCTGCATAATTCATCATAACAGCAAAAAATGCAGATGAAATGTACAAAATGTAAAGGCTGTTCAAGAAATTCCCAATCCATTTACCGTATACGTCCTGATGAATACCATATAAGTCATTCGAATCGTATAGGTGTAATGTTTTTAGCATGAAGATTGCGATGATATGTGTCGCGAGACCTGCGAGTACTACGGAAATCCATGCATCATGCTTGGCATCCTGATAGATAATGCGTTGAAAACCTTGTATGCCAACGCCAATCTGCGCTGATTGAATGATAAAAAAAAGCATGAAAGCATTGAATGTCTCACTCGGATGAATGTGAAGGTTCGTTTTCACTTATTCCACCTTCTGTTCATGTTTCTCTGGATTGATTGGCTCCGGCTTATATTTCACTTTATCCTTCGGTCGGGTATTCGTTGGTCTTCTATCTGTAAAAGGCAAAGGAAGTCTGACTAGACTATCGCTCCAATCAAAAAGTCTAGGAGGATAAAAAGGGGCGGTGTATGGACTACCCAAGCTTGACTGTCGTAATAGATGGATCAGAATGAAACAGAATCCTAACATGATGCCATAAAATCCCCAAACGCCAGCTAATAAAATCAATGGAAATCGAATGACTCGAATCACATTCCCCATCGTATAACTTGGCGTAGTGAAGGATGCCAATGCAGCCAAAGCAACAATAATAATTAAAATATTGCTCGTGAATCCTGCATCCACAGCTGCCGTTCCAATGACGATACCACCAACAATACCAATCGTCTGACCAACCTTTACCGGTAATCGAACCCCTGCTTCCCTTAACAACTCAATAATGAGTTCAATTAGCAATGCCTCAAATAGGGGTGGAAACGGAACCAAAGCTCTCGACTCACTTAGCGGAACTAAAAGTGATTGTGGAATGACTTCATAATGAAATGTTAATGCCGCAACATAGATGGGGGTCAAAAAAACCGATAGCACTACCGCTCCAAACCGTAATAGTCGGATAAAAGAAGCAATCTCCCATCTCTGATTTTGATCTTCCTGGCTTTGAAAGTACTCCAGAAATGAATAGGGACACGCGAGTACAAGCGAGCTTCCATCCACAACGACCACTAATTTCCCAAGTAGTAGCTCCGCACTAATCTTGTCGGGTCTTTCAGTCAGTAACATTTGTGGAAATATCGATAAGGAGTTATCACTAATTAACTGAGCTAGAATTGAACTATCTAATACCGAATCTATCTCAAGGTCGATAATCCGTTGTCGCAGTGTATTGAGCATTTCATCGGAAGCGATGCCATGAATATATAACAATGCAATTGATGTATTCGATTCTTTACCTACTGTAAAATTTTCACTGCAAAGGTTCGGATTTTTTATATACCTTCGAATCAAAGAAACATTCGTTGAAAGACTCTCATTAAATGCGATTTGCGCACCGAGTACTTGAGATTCATTTTCAGGTGCTGATAATTGCCGTCCTTCAGTAGTCGGAACCATCCCTAACACGACATCTGCATAGCCCTCGACATGAATGAGGACAGCCCCCGCCATCATCGCCTGTACAGCATCCTCTATTTTCGGAGTAATTTCCACTTGCGAAATGGACAAAATCGTAGATAAGTCTTGGGGAGATTCAATTGGCTGTTTGAACAAGTCCTGAAGGATATGATTATTGAATGATGCTATATCCATTACGTTTTCTATATAGATAAGCGTAAGATTCGGCGGTAAGGACTTAACAACCAAATCAGATGTGTGATGAACAGCCCCACTTACCGCCCGAATAAAATCCGACGCTACCGATGGCACCACTTCCCCCGTATTTACGTTATCAATTGTTTTCTGTTTTTCATTGGACGTTAATGTGGATTTTCTTTTAAACAGTACACTCACCCCCATGACAATCTTTGCTAACAGAATTGACTTCACGGGGGTAATTTAAACATTTCCGATGAAGTACGATTCGTCACCATAAAAAAACACCAATCCTTCATCGAAAGGTCGGTGTAATTGTTTGATAATCGATTGAGTGCCTGTGCGTGGCATTTTCATACTAATCAACGGGGTTGTGAATCCTTTTTCATCCTTTGGCGATACATGCATCTCTACATAGTTGTCTGCATGACTTTATAATTATTGACGTGCATAGCTTCACACGCAAATCACTGTCACCATCCGCCACACTTGTTCAGGTCTACGGATGACAAGTACATCACATTTCGCAGAGCATACAATGTTTTCAGAGACGCTTCCGAATATAAATCGTTCAACTGCATTGAGACCTATCGCACCACAAATGATTAAGTCAGCTTGGATTTTTTCGGAAGGTCCGGTGCAATCATCGTTTTGGTTGAGCCGTAGTCGACATGCACAGTAACGTTTTGCACACCTGCTTGTATGGCTTCCGCTTTGTAGTCATTCAATAATTCCTCAGCGGATTGATAGGCGCTTTCAGCGATAGAACGGTCATAAGCCTTAACAGTAGAATATGCCGATAAACCTTGTCTTTTCAACCTTTCATTTAAGTCTTTTAAAATTGCCCTATATTTATAATATTCATTTCTGCACCTACAGAAGATTCGATACCAGGCACACGCCCTCGTTGACAGACATATATATATTGAGCGAACATCTACTACCTACTAGGAGTGTGAAGATTTGACGAATAATGAAAACCCGAATAAAAAGCAACAGCAATTGGATGAGTTCCGCAAGGTGAATGCCGGAAAACCATTGACAACGAACAATTCAATTAAAATTTCGGATGACGATCGAATTTTGACAGCGGGCGAACGGGGTCCGGGCCTCTTGCAGGACTTTCAATACTTTGAAAAGATTACGTCTTTTGTCCATGAAGAAATTCCCGAAAGAAAGGTGCATGCAAGAGGATATGGCGCGCATGGGGTTTTTGAATGTTATGAGTCGATGAAGCAATTCACAAAAGCAGATTTCCTACAGGAGGCTGGAAAAAAGACACCGTTGTTTGTCCGTTTTTCAACTGTGCAAGGAAGCAAAGGCTCTAAAGACACCGCCCGGGATCTGCGCTGCCTTGGCGTCAAGTTTTACACAGACGAAGGAAATTACGATATGACGATGATCTCATTCCCTGTCTTGATCAACCAAGATGCGATGAAGTTCCCTGATATCATCCATGCCTACCAGCCTGAACCACGCACCGGCATGCCTCAAGCTTCCGGGGCACATGATACATTTTGGGATTATGTTGCCAATAATCCTGAAGCACTTCATATGACATTATGGGTCATGTCTGACAGGGGGATTATCAGAAGTTATCGAATGATGGAGACCTGGTCTGTCAATACGTATCTCTTTGTGAATGCAGAAGGTGTAGCCACTTTTGTGCGATTCGTCTGGAAACCAGTGCTCGGTTCCCACTCCCTCCTAATGGATGAATCACAGAAAATAGGCGGCATTGACCCTGATTATCACCGACGTGATCTGCGGGAAGCCATTGACCGCGGTGCGTTTGCTGAATATGAATTGGGTGTGCAACTAATTCCGATGGAAGACGAATTCAAGTATGACTTCGACATTCTCGATTCTACAAAGTTCTGGCCCGAAGAGCTGATTCCAGTTCAAATCATCGGTAAAATGACACTGAACCAAAATGTGGACAATGAATTCGCTGAGATTGAGCAGGCAGCATTCAATCCTGCAAACGTCGTTCCCGGCATCGATTTCTCCAATGATCCTGTATTGCAAGGTAGGCTGGTCGCTTACAAGATTGCACAATATCACCGTTTAGGCAGCAAGAACTATGATGATTTACCAATCAACCGTCCTGTATGCCCGTTTCATAACAACCAGCGTAAAGGTTTTATGCGATACAAAATCGATGTGGATGAAACAAGTTATCATAACAACTCCCTGGAAAATAATACCCCTTATACGACGCCGCCTGAAGATGGGGGTTATAAACATTATCCAAAGAAAGTTGAAGGGGAGATCACTAGAAAACGCAGCCCAAAGCTCGATGATTACTATACACAACCCAGGATTTTTTGGAACAGCCTTTCCCGAATTGAAAAACAGCATATGATCGAGGCCCTTAACTACCAAATCGGTAGTGTGAAAAGTGAATCGGTTAGGCAGCAATGCGTGGATATGCTTGTGAATGTCGATCGAGAAATGGCTTCCATCGTCGCGGATAATATCGGTGTGAAACGGCCAACAGGCAATAACGTCGAAGTCTCCACTAGCTACCCTTCCCTCAGTCAGACGAGCACACCGAAGTATGCGTATTCGTTGCGCGTCGGTGTATTAGTCGGTAACGGATTTAATGCGAAAGAAGTGGCGGACACGATAAAAGAGCTAGAAAAGTACGGTGTCTGGGTCGTCATCGTGAGTGAAATGCTCGGCACTGTTACAGCGAGTGACGGTACGACGCTTAAGGTGGATGAGTCGTTCATCACGACAAGCCCGTATTTGCTTGACTCTTTATATATCGTTGGAGGCGAATCAGCGAATCAACCAAACTTTGATTATCAGATGGCTGATTACATTCATGTCGCCTACAAAAACTATAAACCAATCGGAGTTGCGTCAACGGGGCATTCCTATATCCAAAAATCTCCTACCATGAATATGGCAGGCGTCATATTCGCTTCAAACAACGCTGACTTTGAACAGGAATTTCTACTGGCCATTACCCATCAGCGTTTTTGGGACCGAAGATAATGATATAGTCGTGCACGCTTTGAATTCCATCGAGAACAGGCATCTGTCGCTTAAGACAGATGCCTGTTTGAGTGTGTTTCTTAAGTTGTAAATGGAATCGGTGTCGGAAACAGATATCGTCTGAATTAAACCTTCCATAGGCACCTTTTTAATCCAATTATTCATCCAGCAGTTGCGCCAGTTTCTCCTTAACCGTTTCAGTGGTTACAAGACAGCTCACTTCAGACCACTTCGTCTGAATCATCAACTCATACCCTTCATTCAATTCGGGAGAATAGCCATAAAACCGATGATGTATATCGATTGGAATGAACGTATAAGATTGCATCCGATCCCATGGCACAAACCGCTGCCCGGCTAACACGCCGTCTTCCTGAACAGCAAATAGATTCCACAGCTTAGGTAAATTTAACAGCGACGGGATAAACACGAAAAGGAACAGCGTGTTGTACTTAGTGGTAAACAGCTCATACAAGACCAATGCAGTAAAAATCAAAATGAATACACTATGTATCCACACAGCCGTCTTCTGATCGGAAACAACTAGCCGACCAATCGGCTTCTTCGGTTGCATTCGAATGGCTTCCCAATCTTCCGCCGTCACAGGAAATACAACGGGCTTTCTCATTTTTATCAACACACGGACGAAACGGATACCGAGATAAAGTAAGAAGACCAACAATAGCAAACTATAAACTACAAACCTCATTCGAATCCTCCTATCGAGAGATGGAAATTGGACGAGTTGAACTGTGTCATGACGAGACCACACCGAGTCCTCAACCTTGCATACTGTACCGCTATCCTTCTCTTATGACAACCTTACAACGGTATCTACTCTAGTGTCTATGAAAATCTAATCAGCAGACACGCTAACAAGCATATTCATTTCCTCTCCCAACTAATGGGATTTTTCATTCCTCCTATTCAATGATTGTCTCCGATACAAATAGTGTTTTTTTAGTTATGCAATGTACTAAATAAATGCTCTTGCCACAACTAATTTGATGCCAAACTAGTTGTTTGATTTACTATGCATTAAGGCGTATGTTGTTCATTAGAAAGCATCGTTTAGAATCATTGAACCATTCTTTAAGTAAGTAAATCCGAAAAGGAGTGTTTTTCATGGTAGGTGTAATGGATGGAAAAGCAGGATTAGTAACAGGAGCGGGTTCAGGAATCGGTAGAGCGACTGCAGTTGCATTGGCAAAAGCAGGCGCAAAAGTTATGGTCTCTGATGTCAGTGAAGAGGCAGGGCAAGAAACCGTACAAATGATAAAAAATCTTGGCAGTGAAGCGGCCTTTTTCAAATGTGACGTTAGTAATGAGGAACAAGTCATCGGTCTCGTGAATAAAACAGTTGAAACGTTTGGCAAACTCGACTTTGCGCATAACAATGCAGGCATTAACAAAGGACTAAAACCAATCGGAGAAATGGATTCGAAGGACTGGGACATTACGCTACAAGTCAATTTGTACGGCACGTTTTACTGCATCAAGCATGAAGTAAACGCCATGCTCAAAACGGGCGGCGGCGCTATCGTCAATACAGCGTCAGGAGCAGGTATTGAAGGTTCACCGAATATGGCCCCATATACAGCATCGAAACATGCCATTGCGGGCTTAACAAAATCGGTCGCATTGGAATACGGTCAAAAAGGGATAACCATTAACTCGATTGCACCCGGCGCAACGATTACACCTGCGATTGAAAGCTGGTCCAAAACTTCCCCTGAACAATACGAGGGCGTCCTCGCATCACTTCCAGCTGGAAGAATGTCTACGGCAGAAGACCAAGCAAACGCTGTTGTATTCCTATGCTCAGACATGGCGAAATCAATCAGTGGTGTAACGCTAGCGGTTGACGGCGGGTATACTGCCGGGAAAATGCAGCAATAAAGTAGATTGTATGTAAAACGTCTGTATTTAAATAGTGGGTCGGGCAAGAAGCCTGATCCACTTTTTATTTTGGGTCTGTTAAATGGTATTGTTGCCTAAAGATTAATAAAGAAAAATGGACCCAAAAACAGGGTTCTTTTTTTCGCAAATCTGTTTCATCTAATGTCCTTTTTAGTTGATGAAGATTATTCAACAATCATACATTTTTGCAGCATAAAGCTTTACTAAAAAACCTGAACTAAACGCTTTTCAATTTGAAATTCAAATTCTCTAATGATTAGGTTAGTTTCAGCATCAAGAAGATTAATTTCAATTATTATGGAGTCCCAGCTTTCTAAATAAGTACGCTCCACAGATTTTTGAAAACCTCTTACTTCGGAACACTTTTTCAAGTAATGTGGCTCTTCATAAGACAAATTAAAAGTACTCTCATCAATTTTCCACTCATTGAACTGAATATTTATGTTTCGGTCAAGTTTATTTTGTGCGTCAAAACCAAAAAACATTTCTTTGGTTTCTTCATTATAATAAATCCCCATTACTTTCAAGTGAAATTCATTATCATTTATTAATAGTATTTGGATCCCTGTATTACCATCTGGCTCCCCAACCCATTCATTCCACTGTTCTTTAGACCACATATCCATTTTACTTGTATCATATGTCTTCATTATAAATTCAACAGCAACAATTTCTTTTGTCATTCATTACACCCCTAAGATATTTAAATAGTGGCTTATACAGCAATCGCGTCCGTTTACATAATATCACTGCCTATTTGGAAAAAACTTATTGCCGATCATGCCACCAATCATAGCTGATAAACCGACTACGATAATCTTTATTATAGTATTGATATTGGGGATTAAATACTCAAATTGTACTTAGATATAAGTCAAGAGAGTCTTCTACTTCACGTTCTACTAATGCTATAAAATCGCTATAATCTTCTGTCGTATGTGCTTTGTCAAGCGCTTCATAATAGGCCAATCGATTTTCCACCTTAATAATGACAGGAGGAAATCCATCTTTCATTACTTCTAAATTTAGCAAAAGTCTTGAAGTACGGCCATTTCCATCTATAAATGGATGAATGCCAACAAAAATAGCGTGCAACATCGCTCCACGCTCAACTGGATGAAGATCAATACCTTCGTTAAGATACCAATTCATCATTTGTTCCATTTTTTCTTCGATCAGATAATGTGCTGGTGGTCTATGTGTTGCGCCCGAAATAAAGACTTGTTCTTTACGATACGCACCTGCATACTCGTCATGAATTCCTTTCAGCACTAAACGATGTAGATTTTTTATTTGCCATTCAGAAAGAGGTTCTTTCATTTGAATAATTTCTTCAACATAAGTAATAGCATCTCGATGATTGATGACCTCTAAATGTTCTCTTAGTGTCTTACCACCGATTGTAATTCCTTCAAGGACCACTTTCGTTTCGTTCATGGTTAAGGTGTTTCCTTCAATCGCATTCGAATTATAGGTCCATTCTAGAAATAACTTTTCCCGTAAACTTTTTAATGTATATTTAGGCAAGGGACGGGCAGCATCTAATTGTGCCTTCTTTTTATTAATAACTTCAAACAAATAAGTAACCTCCCAAGTATACAAGTAGAGTATTTCTATTATTGTACCGCATATTGGAAAAGTTCTATACCTAATTGATAGTGATCATAGTTTTTAATTATGACGATGTGATTTTAGATAAAGATTTATGAAGCATCTACTTTGTCGCTACCACGTAAACGCGCCCTTTTCTTGAATAACCATGTTCGGTTAACGCCCCCGTTGGTCGCGACCGAGCACACCCCTCGGAAAGCGTGCCGTCTGAAGTGCAAAGCAACATTTTAAATACTTCATAATGGCTCTTAAAGAACAAAAGCACCGCTAAATACGATGCTAGTTAATGCTCATTTTCGATGTTAATTGGCTTGTTATTTCAACTTTTGTATCACTCAACAGAACGGGTTACCAATCGTGCATAAGATCCTTTATTTTTTATTTATTCACCCTATATGCTTCAAAGCCTCTCGCCTGCTTAATGGTTTCAACGTATGTTTTTCGACAAACCGCTTCACAATGACCGGGTCGGTTTTTGCGTACTCTCTCAATACCCAACCGATTGCTTTTTGAATGAAAAACTCATTGGATTCCACATGTTGCAAGATGATTTCAAATAACAGCGCCGAATCTGTTTCTTTTTTGAATTTTAACTGATGCAAAATAGCGGAGCGGTTTGTCCACATATTATCCGATCGTGACCAGTCAAGCATGACTGTTTTTCCATAGTCGCGGTCCATTTTGACGACGTGACCGACGAGATGTGGCGCGATTGAATCGACACTATCCCACCACGAATTTGTTTCGATGAACTTCAACAGTTTTGGATAGTCTTCAGTCGTAAAATGTTTCTTCATTTTTTCGAGCAAAGTGATTGCCGCATACTGGTACTCCCGCTCGGGTAATTCATATAATTTCCATGCCTCCTCAAAAACGTCACTCACTTCAGGTAATGCATACTCCTTGAATTGCTCACGTAATAGCTCTTTCCGTAGCGGACTTTTAATGCCCAAGAACGGAAAATGATGTTTCATATATGCTTTCATGGAACCTGCATTTTCAACATTCCGGCACAATTCAAACTTGTCGATAATCCCCTTGTGACTCCATTGCTTCTTCACTTGTCATCATCCCCACATTTTGCATACTTTTTAGATACACCATAACATTAATCGAACACACGTTCAATCCCGTGCTAAATATATAAAGCAAAAAAACACCCCCGGAAAAATCCTGCTGCTACGATATCACCCACACTATTGAACTATTGTAACTATTCAAGTATAGTAGGTTGCGATTGAATATTTAGAAATCACGAACGAATCGTACTATACATACGAAGAAGGTGAAGGTTTCATGAATTGGCATTACTTAAAACATGAATTTCTCATTACAGCAAGAAGCAGACGAACCATTCCTTTCGTTTTCTTCGTTGCCATTTTATTGTTCAGCTATTGTTTTATCATTTGGCCCTACGCAAATACAAAAGAAGCCTTCAATAAAAAGGAGACGGTGGAGCATTTACAGTATTTAGACGAACAGAAAGAGTTACGGGAAAGTATCGGAAATACAGGCCTCGTTTTTAATATGCAACGCGTTAAAACATTCCTTCAAGCAGGTAATCCCGTGTATGCAAATCTTTCCCATGAACATGATTTATATACGGCTATGTTGCAGTCTTTTGAGGATCGAAACTTTGAGCGCATGCTCCAATTACGTACGTTTTATTTGCAAAATAATCCGAACGAATATGTGGAGGACCGTTTTTTATTTCAGACCGCCCCATTCCCTAGTAAAGACCGGGAGCATGCCTACCAGCAAACGATGATGAAATACGAGGATTACCTCAGCAAAGATTACCCGGTCACATTTGGGTTGATGTATGAGAAAACCGGATTGCAATCGTTGCAGAATTTCCTCCAAAACTACGGGATGTACATAGTATTATTTTGCGTCATTTATTTTAGCAGTGACATCCTTTCAAGAGATCGAAAACATTCGTCCGTACTTCAAGGCTTGCCCTTATCTTGGTATCGCCAGCTGAACTTAAAATCACTGTCGGCATTTCTTTATTCCGTGCTGTTCATTCTCGGCTTTATTGTCATCGGAATGCTCGTCATGACGATTCAGTTCGGATTCGGACATTTTGATTTGAATGTCCCCATTATGATTGGGCAACAAACGATGACACCTGATAGTTACAGTGTCATATCGATCGCGGCCTATTTAGGAAAAACACTCGTCGTCCTGCCGCTGCTCATCATCCTGTTTGTCAGACTGAATATCGTTTTAGGGTTACTTTTTAAGAATGAATGGGTTGTGCTGTTTATCAGCAGTCTACTCTTGTTCTCAGAGCGGCTTTATTATACGCGCTCAACTCGAGATTTGTTCGGTAAAGACATCGGCCTATTCCCACAGACGTATTTTGATTTTGGGAAAATCATAGATGGGGAAAAGAACTTTTTGCTGAACACGGAAACGATTCACTACGCAAAAGGCATTATCATTCTTCTCATTACATATCTCATCATCGAGGTCATTTTGTTAATTGTTTCTCTTATTATGAATAAACGCCGATTCTATTTAGCAAAGTAAACGCGGGAAAGGAGGAAGGATACGTTGACGTTCTGGAACTATGTAGTATTTGAAGCAAAGCTATTACTATCGAATAAAAAAAATTGGATGCTAGGCCTTTTACTGATTCTCTTTTTCCCACTTTACTTTTCGCATTACAGTCAATTGGACATTGTCGGTATTAATGAAAAGAAAAATGAAGAAGCTGAAAAATTCATTGAGCTTTTTGATACATTTCCAGGTTCTGTTTGGATAACAGATGAAGGAAAAGAAATCCGTGCCATACTGAAAGAGCAAATTACGTTGATGAACTGGCAGCGCCTTTACTTAAAGACCGATGGAAACACAGACGGCTACTTTGGTGCAGGCGCCAACTTTGAGAAGTATTTTGATGCAGGACTTCAGCTAAACGAATTACGTCTTGATATGCATCGACGAGGAAACAAAGGGATTCAGCGAGATCATATTATGCCAGTTACTGAAATACAAAAAGAAAATGCGCTTTACCGGTATCATATGGAGCACGAAGTCCCCCTCGTCCAAGATCCATTCAAAGCGAATAATTACATACCTGTCGCATTGAACCTACTAAGCGGAACATTGTTTTGCATGTTTGTATTGCTCATGGGCAGCAGCATGCTTATACACGATCAGCAACATCCTTCCGTCTTACACGGGTTTCCTATTTCGTTCATGCAGAAGGCCATTAGTAAGGTAGGCGTCCATTTTGTACAGGTTATGTTCTTTTTATGTGCAAGTATAGGGATTGGCAGTTTTTATGTGGCGCAAAAAAAGGGATGGGGAGATTTAAGAACACCCGTACTCATTTATCAAGATGCAGATTTTATCGCAGTATCCACGCTGCGCTATTTGTTTTATATGCTTGTCGCATTTGCCTTAATTGCCCTGTTACTTTTGCTTACATTCCTCTTCCTTACACTCATAGCGAAGAACTTGTATGCGTCCATTATCATCATTTTATTAATCATACTGTCTCCACAACTTCTTTTAGCTGCAGGCGTTGAGTCAAATTGGCTCTATCCACTAAAACTTATTGATATCGGAGCTGTGCTAAGCGGGGATGCAGCAAAAGAATACGGGATTGAAAACCTTGATTTTAAGCATGCATATAGTTGGCTCGTCATCCTCAACTTGCTTGTCATCTTCATTCTATACGGCAGAAACAAGCTGATCTATAGAAAGAAAATGCACCTATCCTACTAAAATCAGATGAAAGGCTGGGAGAACAACATGCGTACACTTTCAAACGGAGCGGTTGTTTATGATGATGAAATCTGGCTACTAGAAATGGTGAAGCAGAATGAATAATAGAAAACGCTGCAATGCCAAAAGAAACTTAATCGCAGTTTTTGGTTCCCTACTTCTTTTGTCTGGTTGTCATAATTTACAAGGATCGAATCAAGAAATAAGTAACGCATACGCTGACAACTACGAGATTAGCGGAACGACACGAGATGACATTATCGGAACGGTTTCACCCGCCATTTTCACGACAGTGGATCGGAGTAATAAAGAAGCAAAAAGAAAGTACGGACCGGTTAGCTCCAAAAAAGGCGTAAAACTATCGCTTGAGACTGGAAGGTATATAATAACCGGACATCCAACAGGTAGGGTTTTCATTTATGATGAAGATGGTAACTTACTTGTCCAAGAAATCGTCGGAGATAAAGTCGGAGTACCTGCATTGACTGCTGATATCGATTCATCGTTCAGTGTCGTAATGGACGGTGGCTACGATATTGTAACGATAGAACCTGTAAAGACTAAGCTTTCTACTGAGTTGGCTCCTGGCATATGGGATGTCGGCTTGGACATTGCACCGGGGCACTATACAATAAGCACCCCCTACGGATATGGCTTTGTTCAGATTTTCGAACAAGGAGAAGAACCGCGGCTATTCGAATTGACGGCAGGCGAATTGACAAATTCTCAAAGTCGCGTTCAGCTGAAAGAAGGCCAGAAAGTACGTGTGTCTAAAGTTTCGATTGTTAACTTTGAACGGGCAAGTGAAGCGGATGGGGATGAAGAGTGATTATAAAGGGGTCTGGGCAACAAACAATCATGTTGGTTGTTGAATTTTATAAAAGAAGAAGTCATTCATCTGTTGAGATGAATGACTTCTTAGAGTGGATTATACAATTATAGGGTCGTGTTTGACTGGCTTATTGTATAGCTCACTTTATCAATCTTTAAATAACAGCGCTTTGCTATTTGGATAAGTAGGGAACTGATTCATCGGGATTGTCCAATCTTGCTCTGACACCGTAAATTCGAATGCATTCACAAGCTGATCAGAAAAGACACGCATGCTATGAAGTGTAATCCACTCCCCGGCACAGCGGTGCATGTCTCTGAATCTACCGCCACCTTGCGCAATCATTTCATATTCTTCCTCATACGAAAGGTCTTTTGCCTTCCCTACATACCGAGCCATATCAAATTGTTCAGGAGATTTGATTGCCCGCTCATCATGGTTACTCCCGTAGAGATCTAACACAACCCAACTGTCTTTAGGAATCAGGTATCCGTCCACTTCCACATCGTTTACTGCTATCGCCGGCAGCATCGGGAAAAATGGATAGTAACGGCGCATTTCTTGGATGAAAGGATCTTGCAAGTTATCAAAGTCTTTCTTTAACGCATCATACACATCCCTGTTGGCGAAAAGTGCATGTCCCATTAAAGCCATCCACACGGTTAACGCGACAGTTGGACGAATTATATTTAATAATTCAACAGCCGCCACCTCAACCGGTAACAATTCCCCGTCAAGATTTGTTGCATGCGCAAACGTATACAACGCATGATTCCCTTTACCCGGGACAGGATGTTTCCGTGCTTCTTCAATCAAATCCTTCGCCCATTTTTCTGACTCATTTCGATTGGATATCCCTTTCACATGGTCAATCGGGGAAGTTACCGCACCACTAATCATCGAAATTTGGTTTTAGCAAGCTTGTCGATCGTTTCGGCATCATATCGCTCCAAGTTAATGCCGGACCATTCACAAATCGCTGTAAATAAAACCCGATTAGCCAAATCAAACAGCTCAAATTCTCCATGCTGCTTCTCTAGTTCTTGTGACAACTTTGCCGCGAGGATATTACGGTAATCTTCCATCCTCTCGGGTGTCATTAAGTCCATAAAGTAATTTTTGCGATGATGGTGCTCTTGACCATCTAATGTTTGGACACCATCTTCGCCAAAAAGCGTTTTTAAAACGGGCTTCGGCATGGCTCCCTCGCGTTTAAAGTTTGCCGGATCGTAAAATTTTCGGGCTGCAGCTTCTCCGTAAATGACCGTGATGTCTTTCGTTAAAAACTTCGCTCTTACTACAGGCGCCCCAACGTCCTCTCGAAGCTCGCCTAAAAGATGATAGCCTTTATTATATAACTCCTTTAACTCTGTTAGTTTTATTTTTGTTTCTGGCACTTGTTTCACTATTTCATCCTCCTATATGTATACATGCGTTTTTCCGACATCTAATTCTTACTTTTTGTATTCATTCTTCAGTATTTTTATGACCTACTGTTCTTTTACCTGTTCGCTTGTCCAATAAACATTTCGGATAGGTGCAGGTTCGAGGAACCTCTTAGTACGGAGCACGCACGACTCAAAAGAAAAACGAAACCGATTGGCATTCCCTCGCCAGCGGTTTCTTTTATAGTAAATGATAGGTGCAACAAACATTCGCGACAATTCCATTCAGTTGAATAGCTATGCGTGAATTTTTTCAATAGATTCACTCCGTGAAAAATGTATTTTCCAATTAACTATGTACTACTATATTTGCAGGCGATCTAAAGGTTTTATTTGTACCGTCAAAGTAAATGAAAGGTAACATCTTTCGTCATTTGTAAATTAATTCCTTCGTCTTCCTGTTTAACCACCTTCCCTATCGGAAATAATAATTTGATATTACAGGAGGCGGTGACCTGCAGATGCAAAGAAAGCCTGTGACAAATTGGGCGAATCGAAAAAAGTTCCAAACAAAGAACTTATGGGCGGGGATTTTATTCGGTTTGGGATTTGTGGCGTTTGTAGATGAGACGGTGTTTCATCAGCTGCTGCATTGGCATAAGTTCTATGACAAGTCGACAGTAGCTCTGGGGCTTGTATCAGATGGATTGTTTCATGCCTTTAGTTGGTTCGCGACGGTTGGCGCGCTCTATTTGGTAGCAGACCTGCGACGGCGAGATGCATTATGGCATAAGGTTTTCTGGGGAGGCAAGCTAATCGGAGGCGGTGCTTTTCAGCTATATGACGGTACCATTCAACACAAAGTCATGCGCATCCATCAAATTCGGTATGATGTCGATCTTGTCCCGTATGATGTCGTATGGAACGGGTCAGCAGTTGTAATGATTGCGGCGGGTCTACTGCTTTTGCGTTCAGCAAACCAAGACGCAAGAGGCACAAAGCAGGTGGAACCTCGTGTCGCATGAATCGGATGTAGTTGTAACGGATTGGCTGTTCGGAATGCTAGCATTCGCTGCAATTGCATTGTATCTATATGGTGTCTATCGGTCTGATCGAGAGAAGCATCTGCGAAGGTGGCCCCGTCTGCGTATCGTTTTCTGGATATCTGGCGCAATTATTTCAGCAAGTGCGCTAATCGGTCCGCTGGCAGTCTTGTCGCATGCGTATTTCACTTGGCATATGGCGGGGCATTTATTCCTTGGGATGCTCGGCCCTCTTTTACTGGCACTTGGAGCACCTGTCACACTGTTGCTCCGGACGTTGCCGGTTCAACAGGCGCGTAGGGTGAGCCGCTTTCTCAGAGGTCGGTTCGCACGTTTTTATATTCATCCAGTCACCGCCGCCGTGCTGAACATCGGTGGGCTGTGGCTACTGTATACAACTGATCTATTTGCAATGATGCACGATCATCTGTGGCTATATATATTGGTCCATATCCACGTATTTACAGCGGGCTATTTGTTTACGGTGTCCATGCTGTCGATTGATCCGGTATCACGCCGATTCAGTTATCCGTTCCGAACAGTCGTATTCGTTCTAGCGCTTGCAGGCCACGGCATACTCTCAAAGTTTCTGTACGCCTACCCGCCACACGGAGTACCTGTTGAAGAAGCACGTGCAGGAGCGATGTTGATGTATTACGGAGGTGATGCAGTGGATTTGATTATTATTGCATTGCTGTTTAGAAGTTGGTATCGATCAGCCGGAACACGCCTCACCATCGTTCCGAACGCTACGCCATTGTAAAGGTGCCTGTGCGAGAAACAATCAAGTTCATTCAGACAAATCGGGTATTTATACGAGAAGATTTAAGAAATCCTGGTGTCTCAACGTTTTAGTTTCATCTTAATACAATTGTAGTGTATTGTCTGAAGTCAACCTTGCACAGGCACGTTAAAAAAAATCGGACTGCCGATCTCAATGGCAGCAAGATCGATTTCTTCATTGGCGTTGTTCAAGACGGTGGTAACGGCCATAACACTACCTCCTGATTATTGTGGGATGCCTTTCTTTCCAATGCGAAACGACTGGAGACGAAGGCACCCTGACATCCTGTGCACTTTTCTATTCATTGCACCGGCAAAAAAGCCGCTTGCCAAATCCCATCCTCATTCCGGATCATCGAGAAGCCGGATTTCTCGGAGGCATCCTCATTTGGATAAAATTCAATGTATCCTTCGTCGTCACCTGTTTGGACAAACGTCCCTTTTTCGAGATTCTTAAATATTTCCAAGATGTTTTCCTTCGTCCCACGGTCAGCTAAAGGGATTTCCTCATCCTCTTCCTTGCTCCAAAGGGTATGATCCTCCCTATCTGTGTACAGTGCGTACACGGCATCAAAGTCTTCATGATAACTGGCGTAAGCATACATTTTTGCGATGCTGATCGGATCCAATCCCGCCAACTCGTTCACATCATGGGTGAGTTGGAATCTATCATAGACTTGCTGTTCGAAATGATAGAGGCCGGTGGGGCTTTTAAACTTTTTCACCCATTCATCGTCATTCCAAATAGCGGGATTGCCAATCGTTTGCTCGTACCCGCGCACCAAGTAATCATACGTATCTTTCCCACCCGTGTACCAGTCGACAATGGCCATCTCGCCATTTATGTTCCGTATAAAGAACTCGATTTCCTCTCCATAGCCGCCACCATAATGTTTTTGGATATCAACAGGGACTTGCACATACAGATAGCCTCCATTTTCATCCTCCGTAAACTTCGCTTCCCAATCGCCAATTTCCAATTCTTTCACCTTGCTATCCAAAGTGCCGTATTTCTTATATTCAGTTTGCAGCTTCGTTTCCATATACTGTTTAAGGTTCTCGTTTCCGATATACCGATCCAAATCAATTTCCATTCCGTTCCAGACGGCTTTGTAATAATCCGTCAGGGCATCCACGCTTAGCTCAACCGCCGTTTCAGCATCCTCTATGGATAATTCATCCTCATCCTTAGCGGCATAAAGAGGAGCAGGGGGCGTTCCTATCTGACCTTGACTTGGCGGAATTTCGCCGGTAATCGGATTGTCCGATGGAGAGGCTATCGGACCTTCACCACCGCCCAGTTTTCCAGACGCAAAATAAACACCTACAGACGCCAGGACTGTGATGAGCAATCCACCAACTAGCGCAGGCAGGAAATGGATGCGCTTCGGCTTATGAATCTTTCGAAAGACGGCATTCTTATTTCCCGCACCGAAATGCGAGTCTTTGTAGACAGTAGCGTCTAATAAGTTTTTAATATTCGTCAACGGATCTTTCAAGAAAATCACTCCTCTCCATGTTCTTCATTAATGCTTCCCGTCCTCTTTTCAAACGGGTTTTGACCGTGTTTGGGTTGGACTTCAGCACATAACTGATTTCCCCAACGGACAGATCATTATAATAAAAGAGCAGAATGACTTCCTTATATTTAATCGGCAGTCCCATAACAAGTTGCACCAACTTGTCATTATCACTTTTCGCAACAACTGCACTTTCGGGCGATGGCTGCTCCGATTTTTGGTAATGAAATAAATCATTGCTTACAATCACTCTCTTGAACCAGGAAGTCCTTAAAACGTCTTTGCAGCGATTCACAGTCACTCTGTATAGCCACGCCTCAACGGAATCCAATTCCAGCACTTGACGACGTTTCGTATAACAGATGAAAAAGGCATCCTGTACAACTTCCTGGGCTTTCCCCCAATCGTTCAAATAGCTGAAAGACAGCTTTGTCAAGCGCTCGCCAAGCTCATCCATCAAACCGGACAGCCATACTTCTTCTTCGGATTCATTCCCAAACCTTCCCATTCGCATGTTCAACCCCCGCCACCCTTACTACATACAATCTTACCTTTAAGACGAGTGCAAAGGTGCATTTGGTTTCAAAATGGGTGATTGCTTGTAAAATTCGTTAAAAAAGTGCCAGATACTTGAACACTTTTAAGTTTAAGTATCTGGCATCTTATACGAATACACCATTATGCTAATAATAAGCAAATACTAAAAAGAACCACCCAATGCGCTAACATTAAGCGGTCTGCAACGTGCAATAGTAGCTCCCCTACAAGGCGGACAGCTCGGGTTCTGAAACACTAAAGAAGTTCCAGGTTCTCAACCATCACCAATCAATTGCACACAACTATCTACGCCATAATTTTAGGTTTTCGCTGTTTCAATAACGGCTCTTCACTGTCGATTTCCTCGCCCGTATCAATATCAATAAATGTACTTGTCTCCGTAAACCAGCAATCCGGGGCTTCGTGTCCCCAAAAAGTTTGCCTAAGTGGATCATTTAAATCCCAACGTTTCGGTTTTAAATCCGGATCGCTTGTTAAATAATCACCTGTGTACAACTCAATTCGATGGCCATCTGGATCTCTCAGGTACAGGAAGAACGCGTTGGATAAGCCATGACGTCCAGGTCCGCGTTCAATGGAAGCAGCATACCCCATACTCGCTAACACATCACAACAGTCAAGAACGCTCAGACGATCAGTTAGTGAATAGGCGAAGTGATGCAATTTAGGTCCTGGACCACTCATGAAGGCTTGATCATGAACCGTCGGCTTTCGGTAAAGCCATGCCGCCCATAGGTCTCCATCTTCGGTATCCGTATACTCTGAACAGGAAAACCCTAACTGATCCACATAAAAGTCATAGGCCTTTTGGACATCAGGCACTGCACAATTCACGTGGTCAATCCGCTGAATTTTTGCTCCTCGATAATGGTCATATCGCTGCAGCATCCGATCGACGACAGTCATTTCCGCGAAAAACTCCAATGGGATACCCGATATATCATGTGCCCGAAGAGTTCTACCCATTGCATGTTGCTTGCCTTTCGCCAACCATCTTGTTTTTAGTCCTTGTGAACTGAAAAGCTTTTCGATTTCATCCAGATCCTGTTCTTTCTGAACTTTATAACTAAGCACTTCAACAGCGGCTTTATCCGCTTTTTTCAAAAGTAAGCTATGATGGGAATGTTCCTCTAAACCTCTCAAATAAATATGGTTTTCATCGCTTTCCGTTTCAATCATGCCTAATCCATCCACATAAAATTTGCGGGATGCCTGCAAATCCACTACATGAAGCACTGTTCTAGCGATTCGAATAATTGAAAAATCCATGTAAGCCCCCCCCTAACTTCCCCTATTTCTTTCCGAATTGCTGAATACGATGCTCTTCAATCGACACATGAATCACTTTCAGCTCAGTATAAAAATCGAAGCCGTAATGGCCTCCTTCGCGCCCAATTCCTGAGGATTTTGAGCCGCCGAATGGTGTTCGTAAATCGCGTACGTTCTGGGCGTTGACCCAAAGCATTCCGGCTTCAACTTTATGTGCGACTCGGTGGCCACGTTTAATGTCATTCGTCCATACATAACCCGCGAGTCCATAATCGATGTCGTTCGCCAACTTAATGACTTCTTCTTCATCTTTAAATGTCATGACGGTTAATACAGGTCCGAAGATTTCTTCCTGTGCCACACGCATGTGATTTTCTGCATTCAGGATAAGGGTAGGCGCTACAAAATTCCCTCTTGCGAATTGGGTAGGAATATTAGCGGTAATGACGTCTGCTCCTTCTTCCTTCGCAACGTCCAAATAGCCTTTCACTTTCGTGTAATGTCCCTTATCAATCAATGGCCCTACTTCAGTTCTTGCATCTAACGGGTCTCCGACTTTAATCGAAGCAACACGGATCTTTAAAGCTTCAATGAATTTCTCTTGAATTCCCTCTTGCAAAAAAAGCCGTGAGTTTGCTGTGCAGCGTTCCCCGTTGAAGGAATAGATCCCCCACACGCAAGCATCTAATGCCCGTTCGAAATCAGCATCATCGAAGACGATGATTGGTGATTTCCCACCCAGTTCCATCGAGCAGCTTTTCAGTGTATCCGCACTATTTTTGATAATGGTTGAACCTGTTGTTGTTTCGCCTGTAAATGAAATAAGCTGAACGTCAGGATGTCTGACAAGCGCATCCCCCGCAGTCTCACCGTATCCATGAACAACATTGAAGACACCTTTCGGAAGTTCAGCTTTATGGATTACTTCCGCCAATAGATTAGCAGAAAGCGGGGACAGTTCCGCCGGCTTTAAAACAACCGTATTACCAGTCGCAAGCGCAGGAGCCACTTTCCACGTTTCTAACATGAAAGGCGCATTCCATGGTGTGATTAACCCTGCAACCCCTACAGGCGAATGGATCGTATAATTGATAAATTCATCATCCACTTGATAGGCATCTCCTACAAGACGACTTTCCACCATGCGGGCATAAAATCTAAAGTTTTCTGAAGCACGGCTTACCATATTTCTCGTTTGGCTAATCGGAAGTCCTGTATCAAGTGCTTCCAAATAAGCTATTTTCTCGATTTCTTCATCAATCAAATCTGCTATACGGTAAATGTATGCCATTCGATCTTTCAGTTTCATCGTTTTCCAAGGACCGTGATCAAAGGCTTCCCTGGCGGCCGCCACTGCTTTATCAATATCATCTGATTGTCCTTCGGCAACTTCATTGATTTGTTCATTTGTAAACGGGTTCATGTTTTTAATCGTTTTCCCACTTGCAGCGGAAGTGAACTCCCCATTTATATAGAGTGATATATTCTTTTGTGTTTCATGTTTCAAAGAAACCGTTTCGCCCGTCGTTATCATCCTTATCACCTATTCTCTTTTTTCTTCCATCATCTTACAGCGGTTTCCTCCGATAGAATCGCAAGGTCCAAAAGTGTTTTACGAACTTCTTCTTGTATTTCTGCGGATGGTAATCCTAAAGGTAAGCGGAGCTTTGGTGTAATTTTCCCCATCATGCCAAGTGCTACTTTAACTGGCGATGGATTTGTGTCCTTGAACAGCACATCATTCAATGGCATTAATTCGAAATGAAGGTCTTGTGCTCTTTTCACATCCCCCGCGTCCCACGCATTATAAAGTTCGGCCACTTTTGCCGGTTCCACATTAGCTGTTGCACTGATAAAACCCGCACCCCCTATAGCTAGCATCGGATAACAAAGGAGTTCGATGCCTGAGTACAATAGAAAGTCCCTTCCACAATTCAGCAGCACACGATTGACATGTTCAAAGTCTTTATTCGCTTCTTTTACGCCTATAATGTTCGGACAATCTTCAACTAAACGTTTCATCGTACTGACTTCCATATTGACAGCGGATCGACCGGGTATATTGTAAATGATGATGGGTGTCACAACAGAATCTGCTACTGTTTTAAAGTGCTGATAAAGGGCTTCCTGGTTCGGTTTGTTGTAATAAGGTACAATAACCATCGCGGCATCCGCACCTATTTCCTCAGCATATTTTGTAAGCTCCATTGTTTCATCATGATTGGTTGAACCAGTTCCTGGCGCGAAAAACACACGGCCATCAATCGTTTCTTTCGCTAGGTCCATAACTCGTTTTCTCTCCGCGATTGTCAATGAGCTTGGTTCACCACTTGTTCCTGTAACAGAAATCCCATGGCTGCCACTGGCAATTTGCCAATTGATCAACTCGGCAAACGTTTTTTCATCAATTTCCCCACTTTCAGTAAATGGGGTAATGACAGGACAAATTGAACCTCTTAACTTCTTTTTCGCCTCTTCATATGCCACTAGAATCCACTCCTCCTTAGTGATTAAGCACACACTTGCCTTGCGCTTTGAAACAACTTATCCTTCAAGCTCTTTTAGTTCGCGATACTTCCCTTGGCTATAGAGTAAGGGAGCTTTTTCTTCAAGCTGAACGCCTGTAACATGACCGATGAAAATCGTGTGATCTCCCGCTACAAATTCACTGTGCAGCACACAAGTGACAATCGCTAACGATCCTTCTAGTACTGGCAAACCCTTATAAGATTCGAACGTCATTTCAGATTTCAGATTCAGTTGACCTGAAAATTGCTTCGAGACGATTTCCTGGTCAGATGATAATATGTTAATCGCGAATTGTTTAGCATCTTTTATATGCTGAAGCATTTTCGCATTTTCTCCGATACTGATCGCGACAAGCTTTGGGTTTAATGAAATGGACATAAAAGCATTTGCTGTCATGCCATGCACTTCTTCAGCAACCTCCGTCGTAATGACCGTTACACCTGTTGCAAAACTTCCCATGACATTTCTGAACAACCGATCTTCTATTTCATGATCTGCTTGTTGCATCGTGCATTCTCCTTCCCACTTTCAACTACTTTTCCATTCCTGCTCAAGAAATGATGCCAGCTTCTTTTTTTGTTTTATTCAAGAAGTTTGTCACCATATCTTTATACGGCTGTTTATCAAATCCATCATAATAGGCATTTGACATTCTAACTGGATCTCCAAAGAAGTAATATTCATAAAGTGCTTGGCGGTTTCCGAATGCACTAATGGAGATATCCCATGCTAAACGGAACAGTTGTACTTTTTCCTCACCGTTCGTATTCGCACCTTGCGTGTAACGGTGTACTAATGGGCCGACGTCTGAGTTGCTGAAGTCCGCTTCAGTTGGAAGTGCCATCAATCCTGAAGCGCCTAAGATCTTAATGATTTCATTCATGCGCTGGTACATTTTGGGGAACCAGTTGCGCGCCGCATTTAGCGGTTCAAAGTCTGGCGTCATATTTCCATATTGATCGATTTTTGCATTGTGTTCAGATTTATATAAATGAGAACGCATCACTTCTAAAATGACCATGATTTCGCTTGCCTTTTCTTTCACATGCATGAACTTATCGATACCGATTGCTTCCATCATGCTAACGACAACACCTAGAATGAATTCGGTTTTTACAACGTTTTTGCAAATGACTTGATGGGTCATATGTATAACCGCATTTGTCTCGGTATACGTACGATTACAAATATCTGTACTTTCACTTACAAACACTCTCTCCCACGGAACAAATACATCTTCAAACGATATAATGGCATCGCTTTCATCGAACCGTGCGCCTAACGGGTGATCCCATTTACTTTTCCCATAGTCGAAAGATTCACGGGATAGGAATTTTAACCCCTTAGTATTATTCGGAATGGCAAATGCAAATGCATATGGATCATCTGTTGTGCCCGGAGTTCTATTGATGGTAGAAGGGAATACGACGAGTTCATCCGTGATTCCGCCAAGCGTTGCCAATAGGCGGCAACCATTCACAATAATTCCGTCTGCTGTTTTTTTCGTAATACGTGCGGAGAGGAATGGATCATTTTGTTCGGATTGCGTGAGTTTGGATCGGTTCACTTGCGGATGGATTAATGTATGCGTTAAGCTAATATCGTTTTCCCGGGCATACTCATAGTAATTTGCTGCGT
This sequence comes from Sporosarcina oncorhynchi, assembly GCF_033304615.1. Classification (GTDB taxonomy): domain Bacteria; phylum Bacillota; class Bacilli; order Bacillales_A; family Planococcaceae; genus Sporosarcina; species Sporosarcina oncorhynchi. The sequence continues at coordinate 2,776,619 of NZ_CP129118.1, forward strand.
TTTTAGCAAATTGATCACTTCCGCCACCTGCTTGCGCGAAAAACTGGCTGGCTGTTCCGAATGCCATAATGCTAGTGTTCAAGTAATCTGGCGATCGCCCCATCATCCCCCCGGAAAAAGTAGCCCATTCTGTATGCATTTCACGTCTTTTGAACAAATCCTCTTTCGTTTTTGGTGCAATAAAAGAAAGCCCTACTTTTTCCCCAGACGTCGGTGAAGTATACAGCATTTTCTCTGGCTTCTCGTGTTGTAAATCATAGAGACCCGCTACGCTCTCGACTACATTTTTAAATGCAGGATGTGTGGTGACATCATCTACTTTCTCACCGTGGATCCAAACTTCCGTCTTCCGTTCTTTAATACCTTCAATGTATTCTTTCCCTGTACGTGCACCCATGCCATTCCCTCCCATTTTTTCATACGATAACTTTCAATCCGATCAGTGACCGATGATTTTTCACTTCTTTTTAAATCTCGTGTGAATGTTATTCTGTTTATACGTACCTGCTTCACTAAATTCAACTAATTCCATTGACAATGCTAAATAACGCTTGGATGAAACGTGAGAGAAATGTTCTTTTATCACTTCAAATAACGCATCGCATACGTCTTTTTTTACTTCATCGGAGCGCCCAGCCCCAATTTTCAACTGTGCATGGACAAATGCATCATCCTCGGCACCATCTGCAGCGCGATACTCCTTTAACTCAATCGCTCTGGAACGAAGACCGCCTATCGGGAAAATAGTGTCTCTTGCAATAAGAACTTTATGAATCTCTTCTAATAGCTTGTTAATATTTGCTTCTTCTTTTAGATTATCCGTGTACTCGACGAAAAAAAACGGCAACTACAACCACCCTTTCCGTACTATCGATTTGTGAATGACTCATCGCCGATTATCGTATTCACCAAACGTCCAATTCCCTCAATTTCTGTAACGACTACATCACCTACTGCCGTATCGACAGATCCTTTCGGAGTGCCCGTGAGAATAACATCGTTTTCACTTAACGTCATAAAGCTGCTTAAATAGGAAATGAGGGTTCGGATATCGAAAATCATATCCGCTGTTGTGCCTTCCTGGACGAGTTTGTCGTTAATATGCGTCGTCAATTTTAGATTCATAGGATCAGCCACATCTGTTGCATCCACAATCCATGGCCCGAATGGCGTACCTGTATCTCGATTTTTCACGCGCAAGTTTGGACGATAATAGTTCTCCAAGTAATCCCTGATTGCATAATCATTGGCGACACTATAGCCTTTAATGTACTTGTAAGCATCCTCGGGTTTTACATTCCGGGCTGTTTCGCCGATGATGACAGCTAATTCACATTCATAATGCATATAGGTCACATCTGCAGGTCGACGGGTAAAGGCATTGTGCCCGACAAATGTATTTGGCCCTTTTAAAAATACAAGTGGTTCTGACGGAGCGGAAAATGCAAGTTCCGCTGCATGGTCTGCATAATTCAGGCCTAAGGCAAACACGGTTCGCGGTTCTATTGGCGTAAGCCAGACCACATCGTGTTCCTCGACGATTCGACCATCCTCTAATTTAAGTTGTCCAGCGCACTCCACCGCCTCATGAATGGCACCCCCGTAAGCTATCCGTGCTCTTCTCATAACAGTCCTCTCCATTTTGCTTCTTTTTCGTCTACGATAATGTTTTCAAGATTCCCAATGCCTTCTATCTCAATCCGGATCTTATCGCCTATTTGGACTAACGGTGCCTGTTCAGGAACTCCTACGAGTAGCACATCCCCGGGATTCAACGTCATGAATTCAGTTACATCTGCAAGCAGACGAGAGATTGGACGAATCAAATTTACTGTGGAGTTTTCCTGTTGAAGCTTTTCATTAATGAATACACGAAGCGCTAAATCATCAGGGTTTTGGACCTCATCACGCTCAATGATCCATGGCCCGATTGAGCAAAATCCATCGCGTGCCTTATGTTGAACAGCTGGGCGGTATACACTATCATGCGGAACGCTTATATCATTGACGATTGTATAGCCCGCCACATACGTGAGGGCATTTTTTTCATCCAGAGCGACCGCTTTCTTTCCGATAACTAACCCAAGCGCTGCACCTATTTCAAGAGCTGGTATTCCTTCCGGCATGGGAATCAATCCACCGTTCCGGTTAAACGTATTTGCCGGTTTAATATAAAGGACAGGAGCATTTGGCGGCGAGCTATACGGTTTGTCATATACAGCATCACCCAAACTTTCAAGTTCTCCTTTGTAGTTCAATAACGTTCCATAAATCGTCCCCGTAACCGGGTTGTCAATCTGAAGATCAGCTAGACTTGCTTCGTCGTCTCCAAGTGTGACAGTGTTCGTAACCGGATTCACAGCGACAGAAAGTAGTTCCTGTGAACCTAATACTTTCATACTTGCCTTCACACATTTCACCCCTTTTGTTCGTCCTAACGCGAACGCTCAGACAGACAACAATGCTTTGTCGCTTGTCATTTTTTCTCCCCGAATGCGTTGGAATTCGTCCATTAGCTTAGGGATCGTCAAGTTTTTCTTTTCCTCAGGCTCTATCTCCAAGATAATTTGTCCTTTATCCATCATGATGAGCCTGTTCCCCAAATCTAGCGCCTGTTGCATATTATGTGTAATCATCAACGTAGTGAGCTGATCTTTCTCAACAAGCTGCTTCGTCAGATTGGTAATTAACTCCGCACGTGAAGGGTCCAATGCAGCTGTATGCTCATCTAAAAGCAAAATCGACGGTTGGGTAAAAGTGGCCATCAAAAGGGAGAGGGCTTGCCTTTCCCCACCGGAAAGCATTCCTACTTTTGCATTTAAACGATTCTCCAGATTCAAGTGAAGTGTTTCCAGAGATTCACGGAATAGTTCACGCCGCTTTTTATCAACGCCCTGTTTCAACGCACGTCTTTTGTTTCTGGAGTAAGCCATTGCCAAGTTCTCTTCAATGGTCATCGATGGGGCAGTGCCCGCCATCGGATCTTGAAACACTCTGCCAATCATTTGCGAACGCTTAAATTCAGGCATTCTTGTAACGTCTTTACCTGCAATTTCTATGACACCAAAATCAGGTGAAAGAGTGCCAGCAATCATATTCAGCATCGTAGATTTTCCAGCGCCATTACTGCCGATTACAGTCATAAAGTCGCCGGCGTTCAATGTTAAATTTATTTGATCCAAAGCAATTTTTTCATCGGGTGTCGCTTCATTAAAGACTTTATTAATCTGATTGAGCTTTAGCAAGGGCACTACGCTCCTTCATAAGCAAATGCTCATGCTCCAGTAACCGGTCAGCATGGCGTTTCGCTTTTCTTCTTTTTTCTCGTCTTTTATCAAGATATTGCGGCAATACTAAAGCTCCAATTACAATGACAGCAGTAATTAACTTCATATCCCCTGGGTCAAGTACATCCACCCTAAGAGCTAGGCCCAGTACAATTCGATAAATGATCGCTCCGGCGATGACAGCAAACGTCGTGCGCACGATTGTTTTAGTACCAAATATCGCCTCGCCTATAATCACGGATGCCAGTCCAACGATGATCATTCCAATTCCCATTCCAATGTCAGCAAACTTGGAATACTGCGCAACGAGGGCACCCGAAAACGCTACTAATGCATTCGAAAATCCTAGACCTACAATAACGAGTGTGTCCGTATTTGCTGATAAACTTCTGATCATTTTTTTATTATCACCTGTTGCCCGGATGGCAAGACCGACCTCGGTTTTCAAAAACCAATCGACAATCAATTTGATGATCAAGACGATAATGATCATGATGAAAAATGTACCCCACGTTGAAGGCAAATTTTTGAATCCTACCATGGTGAGAAAGTTGTTAATGGTCGTGTCGATGCCTAAAGAACTCCAAAACGATTTAAATTGAGAGAACATCGTTTCAGCTTTCAATAATGGGATATTCGGTCGACCTATGGAGTTCGCTGAGGTCAGTCCCATTATGCGTAAATTGATTGAATACAAGGCAATCATCATTAATATGCCGGATAGGAGTGCATTGATTTTCCCTTTCGTATGCAAGAGTCCAGTTACACAACCGGCAAGGAACCCTATACCGATGGCTACGACTGTTGCAAACGCGGGATGATAACCGAAAATAATCATCGTGGCAGCTACTGCAGCCCCTGTGACAAAACTACCGTCAACTGTCAAATCCGGGAAGTCGAGCACTCGGAATGAAAGATACACACCGAGTGCCATGATTGCATAGATGATTCCTTGTTCCACAGAGCCGAATATTGCTGCAAACATGTAGAATCACCCCCTATTTATTCACTGAATTCAGCTTTCCAATCATCCTTAATGTCGAGTTCAAGCAAAGTTGCCGTATCTTTATTCATGATCAATTTCAACTTTTGTGGAATCTGAACTGGCAAATCAGCAGGTTTACTTTCACCTTTTAAGATTTTGGCAGCCATTTGACCAGCTTCATAACCGATGTCATAGTATTCAAAGCCATATGCTGCTAAACCGCCTCGCTCTACTGAGTCGAATTCACCGACCATCATCGGAATTTTGTTATCATTAGCAACTGAAATCACTGACTCGAGCGCACTAACGACTGTATTGTCTGTAATGATATAGAAAGCATCTGCTTTGCCAATCAACGATTCAGCCGCTGATTTTACATCCGCTGACGTCGCCACTGACGCTTCTACAACTGTCATATCCATATCTTTCAGCATTTCCTTCACTGCATCCACTTGAGCGCGTGAGTTTTGTTCTCCCGCGTTAAACACCATTCCAACCTTCTTCGCTCCCAATTCCTCTTTGATGAATTTCATCGTCTTAGAAATCGCATCGGGATGTGCATCGATTGTTCCTGTTACATTTGCTCCGGGTTCTTCCATTGAGTCAACAAGTTCTGCTCCCACTGCATCAGTTACAGAAGTGAAAACAATGGGAATATCCGTTGTGGCACTTGCTGCCGCCTGAGCACTTGGCGTAGAGTTTGCAAATATCAAATCGACGCCCGCGCTCACAAGATTTGTTGCGATTGTTGTGTTGATGCTGTTATCACCTTGAGCGATTTGCTCATCATATTCTGCATTGATCCCCTCATCTTCCAATGCTTTTTTGAAACCATCGTATGCAGCATTGAGTGATGGGTGTTCTACGATTTGGCTGACACCTATTTTGTATGTTTTAGAGGATGCTACTGGATTCTTCCCTCCACTTTCCTCCGTACCACACGCTGCAAGAAATAAAGCTGAGCTGAACATAACCGCCAACATTTTTTTCCAATTACTTTTCATCTTTTTTCCCCCTTTACTGGTTGTTTTATTTGGTGTTTATTTGAAAACGAGTATTGGCTAAATCGCGTTTAACCGGCGCGGCATGTATCGCCTGTCCGACCAATCCCTCTACCGCTTCAAGGAAACCTTCACCGACTCCCGGATGTGCGTATAGTGGGAATTTTAAGTCTTCTTGTTTCGCAGCCATTTCAAGCGATTGCACAAAAGAACCTGATAACTCTATGGCCCCTTCACCAATCATATGAATACCTTGTATGATTTCCGTCGTGGCATCAGATACCACTTTAATGAATCCATCCTTTTTGCCCGTTAGTGTTGCATACCCATTGCCGCCAAGCGCAAATTGACTGACGTGAACTTCCAACCCAAACTCGCGTGCACGTTGTTCTGTTAGCCCAACTGAAACCGCTGGAGGAATTGTATGCGCAACAACTGGCATAAATGTCAGGTCGACTTCGGTTTTCAGGCCTGCAATCGAGGCTACGGCAGTCTTCGCTTGTTTGATTGCTTTTACTGCAAGCATTGGACCTCCTGTTACATCACCAATTGCATAAATAGCCGGCAGCGATGTTTGCATATTTCCATCTATCTTTATAAAACCCTCATCTGTTTCGGCAATCCCGAAACGACTTATGCCTAGAGGTTCCAAATTGGCGGTTCTCGTGCCAGATACGAATAGATGTGACCCGAATAGCGTTTCCTCTACGTTTTTATCCGTTAGAAAAGTCATTGTAATCCCGTCTTCCGCCTCATTTGTTGAGAGGAATTGAAGTTCTTTATACAGTTTGATTTTCCGCTTTTTAAATAACCGGCTTAATTCTTTATTGATGGATTCATCAAAAGGGAAATCGGCTTGGTTTTCGATTACCACACTGACTTTTGCACCGAGTGCGGCAAAACTGGAAGCCGCTTCGAGTGCAATATAGTCACTACCTCTCACAATGAGGTGGTCGGGTACTTCTTCCAATGCAAACAGTTCATGCGGCAAGAGCATTCTTTCCCCTTTTTCTTTCATAAAGAAAGGCATAACCGGGGTACTTCCTGTCGCGATAATGGCTTGCTGAAATTCGTAAATATCGAATTGATGCCCATTTTCCACGCCGATTTTGTCTGTAGCGAGAAATGTCACTTTTCCGCGGATCATTTCAACTTTATTTTCCTTACAGAGACTTTCTACACCAGACCTAAGCTGATTTATGACTTTGTCTTTATAGGCAAGCAGCTTCTTGAAATCGAATGGCATATCTGAAGTTCCAATCCCAAGTTCCTGCAAATGGGGGGCTTCTGTGCGTTTAGCTGCGGCATGTGTAACAATTTTTGAAGGGATGCAACCTTCATTCAAACAGACGCCGCCCATATCCGCCTGTTCGATCAATGTGACGGAGAGGCCGAGTTGTGCGCCGCGGATGGCAGCAGAATACCCACCAGGCCCCCCTCCGATGATGATCAGATTTCTTTCCTGACTGATTTCGCCGACAACCATTAAACCATCTCCATCATCAGCTTGTGAGGCTGTTCAATTAGGCTTGCAAAGCGATTCGTAAATGCAACAGCTGTTGCGCCGTCAGCAACACGGTGGTCAAATGCAAAAGACAGTGTCATCATATGACCGATAACGATTTCATCATGCTCGTTGACGATTGGCTGTTTTTTTGTTTTGTGGAAAGCAATAAGTGCCGTTTCTGGGTAATTAATAATCGGTGTTGCACCCGTACTGCCAAGGGGCCCGACATTACTTACGGTAAATGTGCTATTTTGCATTTCAAACGGTTGTAACTGACCAGCAATCGCTTTTGCTGTTAATGCTTTGACGTCTTCATGAATCTCTTTAATCGATTTTTTATCCGCATCATGGACAACCGGTACAATTAGCCCGCTGTCCGTATTCGTTGCAATGCCGATATGATAGTTTTTCTTAAGAACTATTCGGGCATTTTCTTCATCGAGTTCAGCGTTGAATATCGGGAAATCCTTCAAGGAAATGACAAGTGCCTTGATCAGGAACGCCGGGATACTGACCGTTTCTCCCGCTGTTTTCAATTGTTCTCTCATGTTCACTAAATTCGTCATATTCACTTCGTCGAAATGCGTGACATGAGGGATCGTAAAGAGCGATTTCGTCATCTTTTCTGCAATCTTCTTCCGGATGCCCCTAAAAGGAATTTCATCAGGAACCGCTTCGCTAACGACTGCAGGCTTCTTATCTGCAATCGTTTCAATCGATATTTTCTTCCCTTCTAAAAATCGGAAAATATCCTCTTCCGTTATCCTTCCAGAAGGGTCGGCAGCCCGGACATCTTCAAGGTTAATATTGTTGTCACGTGCAATTTTACGTGTGTATGGTGCCGCGAGCACGCGTTGAAAAGGAATTGAAACTGATGAATTTTCATTGGATTTTAGTGTAGGATTTGCATTTACCTCAATTGTTTGTTTCGATTCTGATTGTGGTTTCTGTCCTTCTTCCACAACTTCCTTCGTTTCAATAGAAAGCAAGCTTGTTCCGACCTCGACTGTTTCACCAACTTCGATACGAATCTCTTTCACAATTCCCGCGCATGGTGAAGTAAGTTCAGCGACCATTTTGTCTGTTTGCACTTCGACAAGTGGCTGGTCGGTCGTAACTGTATCGCCAACCTTCACTAAATAATGGATGACTTCCCCTTCTGTCATGCCTTCCCCGATATCATGCAACTTTACTTCAAGCATTCCATTTCCCCCTTAAAAATGAAGCACTTTCTCTATTCCTTCCACGACACGAGCAGGTGTAGGAAGATAATGTTCTTCTAATGAAAAGAATGGAACCGGTACGTCAAATCCTGTAATCCGTTCAATTGGAGCGCGTAGATATAGGAAAGCTGTATCGTTAATGATGGAAATGATATCGTTGCCAAGCCCTCCCGTATGATGCGCCTCATGAATAATGACTGCTCTCGTCGTCTTCTTTACAGACTCAGCTATGATTTCGCTATCGATTGGATACAATGTGCGCAGATCGATAATTTCACAACTAATCCCTTTTTTCTCAGCCTGCTCTGCCGCCTTCTCAGCAATTGAAACCATAGCCCCCCAAGCGATGAGTGTTACATCCGTACCTTCACGAACTAGTTTCCCTTTACCAATTTCCACCGTATATTTCCCGACAGGTACTTCTTCTCTTTTCGAACGATAGTTTTTCATCGGCTCGAGAACAAGAACAGGGTCAGGATCTTCCATCGCGGCAATTAATAACCCTTTTGCGTCGTAAGGACTGGATGGACAGACAACTTTGAGACCTGGCATATGCGTGAAAAGGGATTCAGTACTATCTGAATGAATTTCCGGCGCCCGGATACCTGCACCATATGGAGCCCGAATAACCATGGGCACTGTAAAGCGGGACATCGATCTCATCCGGATTCTTGAGACATGCGTCATGATTTGTTCATACGCGGGATAGATGAAGCCAAGGAATTGGATTTCTGCAACCGGTCTAAAACCGTTAACAGCGAGACCAATTGATGTCCCAATAATTCCAGCTTCCGACAACGGCGTGTCAATTACCCGATCTTCACCGAATGCTTCCTGGAGCCCTTCTGTTGCACGAAATACGCCTCCATTTTTACCGATATCTTCCCCTAAAATGACAGTGCGATCATCTTCTTCAAGCATCAAACGCATGGCGTCATTGATTGCTTGAATTAACGTCATCTGTTTAGCCGTCTCACTTTTTTGATGCGTCTCTTTTACCTGTGTCATCATTCATTTCCTCCCTACATGTGCAAGGTACGCTTCTTTTTGCTTTGCTAATTGGGCTGGCATCTCAGCGTATACATGGTCAAAAACGTCTTCAACATTCGGTGGGGGGAACTTTTCCATTTCCTCGACTGCTTCTTCGACTTCCCGAGTCGTTTTTTCTTGAATAGACTGCATCCAAGCGTCATCCCAGTAGCCATAATTCTTCATAAAGAGTTCCAAACGTAAAAGCGGGTCAACGAAATCCTTCGCTCGTTCTTCCGTACGGTACTTGGATGGATCATCCGCAGTCGTATGGGCTCCTTTTCGCCATGTAACCGCTTCGATTAAGGTCGGACCATTCCCGCTTCTAGCATGATTAAATGCTTTTTTCGTTTCAAAATAGACTGCAAAACAATCATTTCCATCTAGGCGGATTCCCGGCATACCATAAGCAACGGATTTTTGGGCGATCGTCTTTGAGTTCATTTGTTTTTCAATCGGAACAGAAATGGCATATCCATTATTTTGGTTAAAAAAGACAACTGGCACTTTGAATACACTTGCAAAATTCAATCCCTCGTGAAAGTCACCTTCGGATGTAGCTCCGTCCCCAAAATAGGCAATTGCAGCATTTTTCGTTCCCTTTTTCTTTTCAGCCCAAGCGGCACCTGCCGCATGTGGGAGTTGGGTCGCAATCGGGACAGCTGGCGGGAAGATTTGTCTATCTGCCGGAGTTAGACAACCTTCCACCCGCCCATTCCAATACAAAAATGTAGTGGCCATACTTTTACCGAACGTAAGCGTTGCACCATGATCACGATAAGTCGGGAAAACCCAGTCATTGTCATTTAGTGCAAGTGCGCTGCCGACTTGGGCAGCTTCCTGCCCTTCAAATGGCGCATAGGTGCCTAAGCGGCCTTGTCGTTGTAAGTTAATTGCTTTCCGATCAAATGTCCGAATTCGGTACATATGGGAATACAGCTTTTTAACAAGCTGCTCGTCAATCTGCTTTTCATACTCCGCATCCACGAAAAATCCTTTGTCATCTATTACTCTTTTAACAGGATAGTACTGTTCCACAAATACGCCTCCACTCATGATAGATTGCGAATCGCCCATTTCGGTTTCATTGGCGCTGAGTAAAAGTTATTCCGTTTTCCGCGGTCCGCTATTCTTCTTTCGCACATTTCGTTTGCCGATTCCTCTGTTGTTTTTCCACTGAACTCAGCTTCCTTATACACTTCTAAAATCGCATCGTATATATGCTTTGTTTTGGCAAGCACGCGTTCATGATTAATGCCATACAATTCATCTACCACCTGGATGAGCCCGCCTGAATTAACGATATAATCTGGTGCATATAAAATCCCATTATCACGTAATTGTTTACCATGTCTGTCTTCCAATAACTGATTGTTAGCGGAACCTACAATCGCTTTCACTTTAAATTGGGGTATTGTCGTATCATTGATAATCCCGCCAAAAGCACATGGTATGAATAGATCCGCTTCTTGCGAATAGATGTCCTCGCTTGCAACAATTTTTACGCTGCCTGTCGTTCTTTCTGCAACTTCTTCGATTGCACGCAAGCTTTCTTCGTTAATATCCGTCACATAAATGCGTGCACCTGCCTCAAGTAATCCACTTGCGACTTTGAAACCAACTTTTCCAAGCCCTTGTATCGCATAGATTTGCTGGCCTAACTCGTCATGTCCAAATGCAAACTGATTGGTCGCTTTTATGCCGTATAAAACACCTTCGGCAGTCGGGATCGATGAATCACCACCACCTCCGTAGGCTTCAGGAAGACCATTGATGAAGTTGGTCTCTTTCATCGCATGAATGAAATCATCCATCGTAGTTCCCATATCCGTTCCCGTATAAAAGCGGCCGCCCAACGAGTTTACAAATTGACCGAACGCCCGGAATAATTCAGGTGACTTATCTGTTTTGGGATCACCGATAATGACTGCTTTCCCACCTCCGAAATCGACATCGGAAGCCGCACATTTATAGGTCATTCCTTTTGATAGACGAAGAGCATCTTCTAATGCTTCTTCCACACTGCCATAAGGCTGCATGCGGCAACCACCTATAGCTGGACCAAGCGTCGTATTATGGATTGCGATAATTGCACGCAAACCAGTGGAAGGGTCGTTACAGAAAACGACTTGTTCATGCTCACTCATTCGATCAAACAGTTCAAATTGCTTTGTTATTGACGTTTTTTCAGCTATCATCATGTGATTCCCCCCTAGGATTGTACGTTATTGTCAAAACTTCTATAGTAAAAAGCTAATAAATCCTTATAGATTATGGGTTTCAATAAAAAAAACTTGCCACCCCCTAAATTCTACGGATAATTGAGGTTACCAGACACCCAACATCCAGAATAGGAAGTGACAAGTTGTACCCTCAATTATTAGCTTATTTACTTCAATATATCAAGTACCAGCACACAATTATTATTACGTTACTTACGGTAGTGCTTGGAAAGGCCGTCGGGAGTGTGCGGCCCGATGAGCCTGTAGACAAGCCTTATCGAAAACTTCAGATTGATGAGCTTCCCGTTCTGGAGAAACTCGAGAAGCTGTCCTTTCAGGACTTATTGGATGATTATTTTAAAGCCCATGGGAAGTCTCTAAAACCCGTCCAGCGACGAAAGAATGCCAAATCGAGCGTTCCTGAAAAGCTGTGCTGTCCGCGGTGTAGTGCTCCATCCAGCTACCTGTATGCGAACAACGGAGACAAAGGGCAATTCCAATGTAAAGTCTGCGGATGCCTCTTTAATAAACAAAGCCGGTATCTGAAGGAAGCCATCCTCAAATGTCCCCACTGCTTAAAAACACTTGAAAAAGTAAAAGAACGAAAGGACTTCGACGTTTTCAAATGTAAGAACAATGACTGTTCCTATTACCAAAAGAAGTTGCGCCAAATGACACAAGCAGAAAAGAAACGATTCAAGGAAGATCCCCAGGCCTTCAAAGTTCGGTATATTTACCGTCAGTTTCAATTCGATTTCAAACCGATGGCAGATGCGTCCCCGGTTCAACCTAAGGTGGATCTCTCCAGGATCTATGTGTCTTCACACACACTCGGGCTCATTCTTACGTACCACGTAAACTATGGCATCTCCGCACGGAAGACCGCAGCGCTGATGAGAGACGTTCATAACGTGCATATTTCTCATCAAAGTGTGCTGAACTACATGAACAGTGTTGCGTTGACGGTGAAGCCTTTTGTGGATAATTTCCCGTACGAGTTGTCTGATCAGTTCTGTGGGGATGAAACCTACATCCGTGTAAACGGGCGCTGGCATTACATCTTCTTCTTTTTCGATGCCGCTAAGAAGGTCATCCTGTCCTATCGGACTTCACCGAATCGGGACACCTTTTCAGCGATTCGCGCCCTGGATGATATGTTCAGGAAGATGAAGACCATTCCAGAGAACTTGAACATCGTGGTGGACGGAAACCCTATCTACCTGTTGGCCCAACAATTCTTTGCGCAACACGATATCCATTTTGATGTGACACGTGTAATCGGGCTGACAAACGAAGACCCTGTGTCAACTGAATATCGTCCATTGAAGCAAATCATCGAGCGTTTGAACCGGACATTTAAAGGGAACTACCGCGCCACCCATGGCTTTGGTTCCGAAGATGGATCGGTTTCTCACGTGACGCTGTTTGTCGCGTACTTCAACTTTCTCCGTCCTCATTCATCCTTGGAAGGCCGGGTACCTGTGATTGTCCCAGAATTGAAGGAAATGCCTCACATGCCCGCTCGATGGACGAAACTGATTGAACTATCGCAACAGTGGCTGACCGAGAATGCCAGCTGACTTTTTGTTTAGCTGAGCTTTTGGGAACATCGTGAATCGAGCAATCGGCGAAGCGAACTCTTGACAAACCGAACGGAGAAAAAGGTTAAAATTGGTTAAAGTCAAGGGCTATTTGTCATGTCTTCTTTTTGTCCCCTTCGCCCTTGGTGCACACTACGCAACCTTTTTCGACTGTTTGTCAAGAGCGATTGCGGTACATGGCCGACGACTTACTGTAGTGCGAGTCGCGAATTTGAGTTTTCATAGAAATTTTGACACTACCGATTGTACGGACAAACGAACATTTTCAAACAGAAGCCTCTTTTAACTTCTCCATAATCTTTACTTTAGGCAATATGACTTGCACCACTTCACCTTTTCCGATTAATCCAAGGTGATTGGACGCTGTCACTTTTGTCACTACCTTATTATCCCGATATTCAACTAACGTCGCCGTCAAACTAACAGTGGTACCAAGAGGTGACGCTGAGAGATGTTTCAACTGGACTGAGGCGCCCATCCCCTCCTCATCGTCTTCTAAAAACGGCAGGATGATTTTCCTCGACACCCACTCCATATGGTGAGTCATAGCCACTGTTGAATAAACAGGATGAACGACTTGCCCTTCAAATGACGCAAACATATCCTCTGTCACAGTGATTACAATCGTTTCCTCTCTTCCAACGTTCATCCCCGGTCTCATCATTTATCCCCTACTTCATTTATAATGTTAGGTAATATTGCAAGCGCTTACAAAAATACTATTTGACACTTATCATAGTAAATATATGTGCATAAGGCTTCGTTAGAAGTATTTTGATAGCTGCCTTTTACTAATCACACATTCAATTTTGTTTATCGGATAACATGCTTTTGAATTCTTGCATCGTTCGATCCATCTGATTTTCCGCCTCTTCCATCATAGAAGCGAATAACTCTTTGACAGATGGGATGTTTTCTATTAAGCCTGCTATTTGTCCACTATTAATGAAGCCATTTTCCATATCGCCTTCGACTGCACCTTTGATATGCTTTTGTTCAGAAGTCATGTCACTATATTTTTCCAGTGACATCCCCGATTCTTCCAAGTCTTTAAGCTTCATTGCATAAGGCGTCCTCAAGATTCGTCTGAGCCGCCCTAAACTGCGTCCAATCAATATGGTTTCCGTGTCACTTGCATCGACAAGGTTCTGTTTATAACGGTCATGAAACGGTGCCTCCTTTGTCGCTATGAGGCGAGTACCGATTTGTACACCACTGGCACCTAACATAAGCGCAGCCGCCAACCCTTTCCCATCACCTATACCACCTGCAGCAATGACCGGTACCGTAACGTTCTTCACAATCTGCGGTATTAATGTGAAAGTCGTCAGTTCCAAATTGGAATTAATGCCCGCTGCCTCGAACCCTTCCGCCACAAGAATATCCGCTCCCGCCGCCTCCGCTTTACGCGCATGTTGCACGGAAGCAACAAGTGCAATGACCAGTACACCATTTTCTTTTAGTACTGGGACATACGGTGCTGGATTTCCCGCTGATAGGGAAACAATAGGAATCTTATGTTTGAGAACAAGATCGATTAACTCATTTACATAAGGAGAAACATTGATTGCGATATTGATAGCGAATTTCCTGTTCGTCAGACGTTTTGTTTCCATTATCATTTTTTCAACTTCATCCGGAGCCAACGTTCCGCATCCGATTGTACCAAGGCCACCTGCCTCTGAAACAGCCGCGGTCAGTTGCGCATTGCTGATATTCCCCATCCCTCCTTGAATAATTGGAAAGTCGATCTGAAGCCTATCACAAACATATATCATTTTTCGTTCACCCCTATGAATATATGTTATACTAATCTAAGTTAAAAAACAATTAGGATAAATAGAAATTTCTATTTTGTCCTAATTGGTTGTCAATTTAGCCGATCAGGCTACTATAGGAGGAGGAGATTTGCTTTGTTAATCACATATAAAGGGAAAAGTCCGTCACTCGATCCGACGGTTTTCGTCGCACCAGGCGCTAAAGTCATCGGGGACGTGAAAGTCGGAACAGAGTCGACCATTTGGTTTAATACGGTGTTACGGGGAGATGAAGGGCCCATTTCAATTGGGAATCGATGCAGCATCCAGGATAATTCAACAATCCATTTATATGAAGATGCTCCGGTTGTCGTAGAAGATGAGGTAACCGTCGGGCATAACGTAATCCTACATGGTTGCAAAGTCGGAAGACGCTCGATCATTGGAATGGGATCTACCATCCTTGATCATGCTGAAATTGGCGAAGAGTGTATTATTGGTGCCAACACATTGATTCCGCCAGGGAAAAAAATCCCTCCACGCTCTCTCGTTGTTGGTTCGCCTGGGAAGGTAGTAAGAGAATTGAACGAAAGTGACTTTGAAATCATTCAGCTATCGATAGATTCATATGTACAAAAAGGCTATGATTATCGAGATATTTTTTCCGATCAAGATAGCGAATGATAAAAACCGGTTTGTCCACTTGGGTTACGGGTTGAGAACGCGGGGAGAAAACATTGAAAAGCATAGCGAATAAGGACGCAATTCGCAGGTGAATTTGAGCGAAAAGGAGCACATCTTTGCTCTGACAGGTGAAACACCCTTCGGAGCGAAGCGAAGCGGAGCGAAGCGGAGAGGTGTGGTTCATCGCCCGCCCTCCGGAACACGTCCGGCTGCAGCGCAGATCAACGGTTTAGAACCACTATCCCGTTAACGGCGCGATTCTTGAAAACTTTACGTCTAGCTTTTTCAAATGTTGATTAGGTGATAGAATTACAGTAGCAGCTACATACAGCGGATGGGCGGTTGGCACTCCCTTGTGAAAGGGGGTGTTTATATGGTGACATACGAAGCGATGAACATGCTATTCCAATTTGGAATGTTCCTGGCGGCAATGCTAACAGCTATCGCCGCGATGATTGCTCTATCCACCAATAGAAAAAAGTAACCACCCTCCGCTACGACCCAAGTAGATGAGATGGTTACTTTTTCAGTTCAAACATCTTTTCAACTGGTCAGCCGCACTTCATGCGGATGTCAGCTGCATTGACCGGGTGTTCGCGCACTCGGTCTTCTTTAGTATATCTCCACTTTACCACAGTTATGCGGAAAACACACTTCTTTAAGTGATACAAGTTAATGTGTTCTGTTAGTGATGGAATATCCCGGATTCGGGCGCGATTACTCTCTAAGTTGATCGGAGCGGAAGACAGGCGACTCCTGTCGGAGATAGCGAGAGCCGTAACGAAGAACGGCTTTTGCGAGTGAAGCAAAGCGAAAAGGAGCATATATTTACTTTAATAGGCAAGACCCCGCAGTGTCGCGCCTTTTGCGACCGAGGAGGCTTCCTCCCGCCCCACGGAAAGCGCCTGTCTGGAGCGGAAATCTTAGCGTTTCTCTGTTAAGTTACTCAGCTTTCGTATTCTTTTAAATAAAAATGCTTGACTAGAAGTAAGAACGCCTCCGGCTGAAACGGAAAACAACGTCTTCATATCGCTATCCAACTATAGATAGTGCAAAATAAGAAAATGCTCAGGCATAAAAACCGGGCATTTTCTTATTGTTATTTCAATTATCCATCGCCATTTGGACACCATTTTTTATCTTCCAAATGATTAGTCAATAATAAGCGGATGGACTTCTGCATCGTACGATTTGTCTTTTCGCCGCAAATCATTATCTTCTTGGAACACATCTTCAAAAAACCTGCTGGCTGATTGCGCCAACAACTTATAATATTGTTCAAATAAATGGGCAGCATGGTTGCCTTTCCAGATTGCGGGCAGCAACTCTTTCGGCAGTCCGGGATCAATAAAAAGGAACTTTCGGTATTCATGCACAAGTTTTGTTCTCTCTACGAAACATTCCGCATCAGTCATTTGCCCATTATTCATCATACTTTGATGGATAATATAGTTATTGCTATACGTTGAAATGAATTCTTGGTACTTCCCTTCAATCTCTTCAAGCGGCCAACTTTTCTCAACGAGTGCTCGATTCGCCTGCGGTCCTTCATATTCGGATAAGAATAGATCCGCGTAGGGTTGGATCTCATATTTTTCAATAAGAAGGCTTACTTCTTTCCCAAGGTCATTCGGTGTGATCCAGCAACCATTCGAAAAACTTCCAAAGCCGCTCCATAAAAGCTCTTTACGCAGTTCATCACGTATATGCCTTTTCTCTTCAGGAATCGTATACATCAGCATACGCCATTTTCCATCCCATTCATGTGGTGTCAATTTAAAAATACGCGTCGCCGCTTCTTCAATTCGTAATTCTCCGCGGCGAGTCAGAAAGTAATAGCTTTTATTCCCTTTCTTTTCAGAATTAAGCCAACCTTGCTTCATCATTCTGGAGACGGCTACACGAACTGATTGTTCATTATGGCCGAACTCCTTCAATAATCTAATCAAACTGCCTATCCAAATCTTATTTCCGTAATGACGAATGTAGTCTCCATATATGGTAAAAATCATTGACTGTGTATTTGCCAAGTAAGCTCACTCTCTCTTTTTCATTCATTAAAGATATATCATAAATTCCCCTTCTTTCATTATATCGTTATATTAGTAAAAGAAAACTCATTTCCCCTTAAATACCGGACTTCTTTTTTCACTGAATGCTTGGAGTGCTTCCAGTCGATCTTCGGTTGGGATGATGATTTCGTATGCTTTCGATTCAATTGCAAGTCCTGTTTGCAAATCCGTATTCATCCCTTGTGTGATTGCATATTTAGCTTGTTGAATAGCAACTGGACCATTTTCCATCATTGAAAGAGCGAGTTGCTCGCAAGCGGCAAGTAGGTTTTCCCGTTCTACCACTTCCAGGATGATTCCCAGTTTCAAGCCTTCTTCTGCTGTGAACTTTCTGGCGGTGAAGATTAGCTCCTTCGCTCTCATCTCCCCTACAAGTCTTGGTAGCCTTTGTGTTCCGCCTGCCCCTGGGATGATCGCCCAACTCGTTTCAGTCAGTCCCATTTTCACTCCTTCTACTGCAATGGAAAAGTCGCAAGCAATCATCAATTCAAAACCACCTCCAAAAGCATAGCCGTTCACTGCGGCAATTGTCGGCTGCGGCAGGTTTGCGATCGCTTGGAATGCATCCCTTATTGCCTTAACATTTCTTTTCACTTCCATCTCATTCAATGTTTTTCGTTCTTTCAAATCGGCTCCTGCGGAAAATGCTTTATCGCCTGCGCCCGTAAAAATAACCGCTCGCACCTCTTGATCGAGTGAAATTGAATCCGTAACTTCCTGAAGTTGATGAAGGGTTTCATAATCAAAGCAATTTAACATGCTCTCACGATTAATGGTTACATAGGCAATATTGTTCTTTTTTTCATACAAAACTGTTGTCATTTTGCTGTCTCCTTTTCACACGGGAAACTTGCATTTTCAACGAGTGCCGCTATTCCCTGGCCTACCCCGATACACATCGTCGCCAGTCCATATTGAACGTTCTGTTTCTTCATTTCATAAAGAAGTGTCGTCAGAATTCGGGCGCCACTAGCCCCTAAAGGATGCCCAAAAGCGATTGCCCCACCGTTGACATTCACTTTACTGCCGTCTACTTCCAACTGACGCATACACTCGATGGATTGAGAGGCAAAGGCTTCATTCAATTCAACAAGCCCTATGTCATTCATCGTAAGTCCTGCCCGTTCCATTGCTTTTCTAGAAGCATAAATTGGACCAAGCCCCATTACAGCAGGTTCAAGTCCTGCTGTTGCTCCGATCACATATCGCGCAAGTGGTGTAAGATTAAGTTCTTTCGCTTTCTCAGAACTCATCAGAAGCAATGCAGCTGACCCATCATTCACACCGGAAGCATTGCCTGCGGTAACAGTGCCGCCTTCAAAGATCGGCTTCAGTTTAGCCAGTTTTTCAAGCGTCGTATCTGGCCGCGGGTGTTCATCTCGATCCACAATGATTTCGTTCCCTTTCCGGTCTTGATAAACGACGGGAACAATTTCCTCCACGAACCGATTTTCTTCCATCGCTTTTTTTGCACGTTGCTGGCTTTCATATGCAAATAAATCCTGACTTTCACGCGTTATGTTATACCGCTGTGCAACGTTTTCAGCCGTTTGCGGCATTGAGTCCGCGCCATACATTTTTTTTAGTCGACTATTCGTGAAACGCCACCCAATGGTCGTATCTTGCAACTCCATATTGCCGCGGGGATTTGCTTTGTCAGGCTTTGCCATCACAAGTGGCGCACGTGTCATGCTCTCTGTCCCGCCTGCAATGTAAATATCCCCATCCCCGACCGCGATTGCTCTTGCGGCATACATCACAGCGTCGAGTCCTGAACCACATAGACGGTTGATCGTCGTGCCCGCGACTTCAACCGGGAGCCCCGCCAATAAGCCGGCCATTCGCGCCACATTTCGGTTATCTTCGCCGGCCTGATTGGCATTTCCGAAAACAACTTCTTCAATTTCCTCTACTGGAAGATTTGGATTCCGTTCGACAAGCGCTTTAATAACGACTGCGCCTAAATCATCCGGGCGCACGTCTTTTAGAGCACCATTGTATCGCCCGATTGGTGTACGGACAGCGTCCACTATGACGACTTCCCTCATTTTTTCACCAACTCATCTTCAGTAGTATAATCATATACGCCTTTGCCACTTTTTCGACCGAGTCGGCCCGCTTTCACGTATTGTTCTAAAAGAGGTGCGGGCCTGTACTTTTCACCAAGTTTTTCGTGCAAATAGTTCAAGTTATTCAAGCGTGTATCAAGACCTACCAAATCACCAAGTTCAAATGGACCCATCGGATAATTTAAGCCTAGTTTAATTGCCTTATCAATTTCTTCCGGTGTTCCAAGTCCCTCTTGCAGCATGAAAAATGCTTCGTTGCCTACAAGTGCACTAATTCTGCTAGTGACGAATCCTGGGAATTCATTGATGACAACCGTTTCTTTCCCCATTCTTACCGCCACTTGTTTAATTACTTCTACAGTCTCATCGCTCGTTTCCAATCCCTTCACAATTTCTACAAGTGGCATTTTATGTACGGGATTGAAAAAATGCATGGCAATTGTTTTCCCAGGACGTTTACCATAGGAAGCAATTTCCGTAGGACTCATCGTAGAAGTATTCGTTGCGAAATAGCACTCTTTCGGAGCGTGTTTCTCCATCTCCTCAAATACTTGCCTTTTAATCGATGCCATTTCAGGTACGGCTTCTATAATTAAATCAGCGTTTCCTACGGCTTTTGTGAGATCATTTTCATAGACTATTTTTTGACGCGCATACTCCGCGTCGTCTGCTGAAATTTTCCCATACTGAATTCCTTTTTTGAAAATCACTTCAATTTCATTCTTTGCATTTTGAAGTGCAGTTTCATTACTATCGACAAGTGTAACTGCGTACCGACCAACGGCGCCTACATAGGCAATCCCCCTGCCCATCACGCCGGAACCGACTACAACGATTCGCTCAATCATTCGTTTGCCTCCTCTTTATAATGAAAGAATACGGACAGGAAATCATACATTCCTGTCCGTTTTTATAAAACATGCTTTTTTTATTGTCTAGCTCCAGGCGCCAGGCTCTCGGGTCGCTTCGGTCCTGACGATAAGGCAAAGAGCGCCTTTTCGGCAGGGCCTCCAGCGCCTGTCGAGCCTTAACGGCGCCTTACGCTTTTCTTATTGTCTAGCTCCAGGCGCCAGGCTCTCGGGTCGCTTCGGTCCTGACGATAAGGCAAAGAGCGCCTTTTCGGCAGGGCCTCCAGCGCCTGTCGAGCCTTAACGGCGACTTGCGTTTTTCTTATTGTCTAGCTCCAGGCGCCAGGCTCTCGGGTCGCTTCGGTCCTGACGATAAGGCAAAGAGCGCCTTTTCGGCAGGGCCTCCAGCGCCTGTCGAGCCTTAACGGCGCCTTGTGCTTTTCATAGACCAAAAGGATTGACTGGCCGACTGCCGAAGTAGGACATGATGCTTTTCGTTTCAGTGTATAGATCAAGCGAACCGGCTGACAGTTCTCGGCCGAATCCGGATTGTTTGTAGCCGCCGAATGGAGTACCTGGGAATGCGGAGAACGGTGTGTTGATCATTACGATTCCCGCTTGAATTTGGTTCGCGACACGTGTTGTCGTTGCCGTATTTGTCGACCAGATAGAAGAGGCTAGCCCGTAATCCGAGTCATTTGCTAAGGCAATTGCCTCTTTTTCATTTTTGAATTTAGAGACGACGACAACTGGTCCGAAAATTTCTTCACGAACAACTTTCATGTCTTGTGTGACGTTGCCGATAATGGTCGGCGCATACCAAAATCCGTTTTCATAGCCTTCCGGTTTCAATTCTTTACCGCCTGTTAGAATCTCAGCGCCTTCGTCGATTGCAGATTGAACATAGCTTTTCACAGTGTCCAACTGAGCTTGATCAATAACTGCCCCCATATGTGTTTCTTTACTAAATGGATCCCCAATTACAAGTTTTTCAGTTTTCGCAATAAATTTCTCAACGAACTCGTCGTAAACATTTTCATGTATATAGACGCGTGTACGTGCATCGCAAGATTGACCCGTGTTATTGAATGCACCGTAGAGTGAACCATCGACAGCTGCCTCAATATCGGCATCCTCAAAAACAAGGCTTGGTGATTTCCCGCCAAGTTCCAGTGTGACGCGTTTGACTGTTCCTGCCGCTCTTGCCATAATGTCTTTTCCGATGGACGTTGAACCTGTGAACGCCACTTTATTCACGCGTTCATGTTCGACCAAGTAGTTGCCGATCTCTGAACCAGATCCAGGTAGAATGTTGACAACACCTGCCGGAACGCCTGCTTCATGACAAATTTCTCCAAGAACAATCGCTGTAAGCGGCGTTAATGATGCTGGCTTAATAACGACAGAACATCCTGCAGCAATTGCCGGTGCAATCTTCCAAGCAGCCATCATCAACGGATAGTTCCACGGAATAATTTGCGCACACACACCAAGCGGCTCTTTTTCTGTGTAGTTATGGAATTGCCCAGGCACGTTGTTTACAGATCCACCGTGTCCAACGATAGCGCCCGCATAAAATTCAAAGTCCTCAATCGCTTGAGCAATCTGCCCTTTCGCAGCTGCAAGTGATTTTCCTGTATTCAAAATTTCGAGTTCCACAAGCTCATTGAATCTTGAGCCCATAATTTCCGCAATTTTATTCAACACACGCGCACGACGTCCGGCCGGAGTGATTTTCCACTTCCCATTATCAAACGAATCCCTCGCCGCTTGAACCGCTTTTTCAGCGTCTTCTTTCGTCGCTTTTGCCACTTCAGCTAACAGTTCACCCGTCGCAGGATTATAAATTTTTGTGCGTTCCCCATTGCTTCCATCGACTTGTTCACCGTTTATAAAAAGCTTATAGTAGTCACGCTTCATTGATTCACGCTCTGTCGTTCCTTCTTGAATTGTCGTCATTGAATGATTCCTCCTATTGTCCCGAGTAGACAGGTTTTCTTTTTTCCATGAATGCGGTAACACCTTCACGATGATCCTTTGTGAGACCCGCGATCCGCTGTCCTTGAGCTTCTTGTTCAAGGTAGTCTTCAAATGATAGTGTCGTTGTTGCCTTCAATGAACGCTTGATCAACCCGAGTGCTTTTGTTGGCAAAGCAGCTAGCCGGGCTGCAAACGCGGTAACGTCTTCTTCCCATGTATCCATTGGAATTAGTCGATTCGCAAGGCCCATTTCCACAGCGTCAGCAGCAGTCACTTTTTCTCCTAACATGGCTAGTTCCGTTGCTTTCGCATGTCCTACAAGTTGTGTCAGATAATAGAGATTGCCGGAGTCTGGAATAAGACCGACATGAATAAAGGCGTTTACAAAACTTGCCCGTTCTGCAATCAGTCTGAAGTCGCAAGCAAGTGCAAGGCTGAAGCCCGCACCAGCTGCAACGCCATTTACAGCGGCAATAATCGGTTTTTCACAGTCTCTAATTTGTTTGATCATCGGCCCATAATGGTCTCGTAATACTTGGCCGTGATCCATGTTTTCATCGACTTCCGCTAGATCCTGTCCGGAACAAAATGCTCGTCCTTCGCCCGTTAGGACAATGCAACGAACTTCATCATCATTGGAAGCAGATTTAACTGCCTCCTTCACTTCACGGTTCATCTGTGCAACAAAGGCGTTCAGTTTGTCGGGTCTATTTAAATAGATCCATGCAATGCCATCTGCGATCTCATAGCGAATTGTTTCAGTCATTCAGCAACCTCCTTACTTCCCCCGGTACTCCGGTTTTCTTTTTCCCACAAAAGCATTCATACCTTCTTTTTGATCCTGTGAAGCGAAAAGCAAATAGAAGTTTTTCCGTTCATATTGCATACCTTCATATAAAGAATAATCCACTGCTTTATTGACCGAATCTTTAATGAGGCGCAACGAAAGCGGCGGTTGTGTAGCGAGTCGATTAGCGAACTTCAGCGTTTCTTCCATTAAAAGCTCGGGTGCAACGATTTTGTTGATGACTCCGTGTGTAAGAGCCACTTCGGCGGAAAACCTCTCTCCTGTCCATAGCCATTCAATCGCTTTCGTTCGGCCAGCCAGTTTCGTCAACCGCTGCGTACCTCCCGCTCCTGGCATGACGCCAAGCCCTACTTCCGGAAATGAAAACTGTGTGCCGCTAGCTGAGATTAATAGATCACAAGAGAGGGCAAGCTCGAAGCCCCCACCGAAAACAAATCCTTTAACAGCACCGATGATTGGTTTTTTAATAAGTGTTAGACGGTCCCAATCCGCAAATTGGTTCAATAATTCGAGACTAATCGGGTCGTCAGTTGTCATTTCATCAATATCTGCTCCCGCTGAAAAAGCGCGTCCAACGCCTGTCAGTACAATGACACGGACGTTTTCATCACGATCATAGTCTTCCATCGCTGCGACGATTTCACTGACCATTTTTCGATTTAACGAGTTTAACTGACGGGGGCGATTCAGATAGATGACAGCTACACCGTTTCCCTCTATGGACGTTTCAAGATATTCGAAACGGGTCATTACGCATCTTCACCGATCATTAACGTAACAAGATCACGTGCAAACCCCATTAAGTCCTTCCCGGACGCTTTTCCTTCGGGTGAACTTACCCCCTGCTGCAACTCTTCCAAACTGTCATAAACCATCTCACACATAAGATAATATTTGCCCTCTCCGCCCATTGGAGATCCTGTAAATTTTGTCACTTTCATTTCACGAAGTCCCGGAATTTTCGCTGTGATTGGCGCGTGAACGTTGAAGTAATGATGATCGAATTCCTCTTTGTTTTCAGGGTGTTTGTACAGTGCGATTAATTTAGCCATTTTCTTTTCTCCTCACTTTACATTAGTGTTGAAACGGGTTTCATTGCTTCAAATACATTTTTACAGCTCTTACAATACAAAATACTTCTGCAAGCAGTCGGCCCGAAAATGTTTTCCATTGTTACATATGTGGAACCGCAATAGGCACAATCCACATGCCATGAACCGTCTTCTGCAAAGTGGCGTGGGGGCGGAGCTATTCCAAATGCACGCAGATTCTTTTGGCCTTCTTCTGTAATACGATCTGATGTCCACGGCGGATGAAAGACGAATTCCACTTCGACATCTTCCACTTCTGGCAGTTGTTGAATTGCGTCTATCGTATTTTTCTTAATAACTTCTAATGCCGGGCATCCTAAAAATGTCGGAAGTAAAACGACGGTGACGGTATTCCCCAAGGTCGTGACTTTTTCAACCATACCAAGGTCCATTATGCTGACAGAATCAATTTCTGGATCTTTTACAGTCATTAACATGTCAAAAACACGACCTGTGGAAACGCTTTCAGAAACAGCCATGCTCTTCACCTCTTTCCTCTTCCAGTTACCAGGAAGCGACCGGATCTACCTTGTACACTTCAGAAAGCGTAAGCAGAGCTTCATCCAGGTCTACTGTATGCTCGCCATTCCTTCCATTATTCGCAAGCGTTTCTGGGATTGCCGGTACATCCATTTGAAGCGCAGCAAACACCGGTTGAATGCTCGTTAGCCAGTTTTTCTTCAATCGTTCCTCACTGTCTATCAACTTATATGTTTCAATGGCTTGTTTTTGATTGCCAAAGGAGAACATATCTCCAAAGTCATTCATAACTAGCGTCATAGCTTCATTCATTCGCTTTTTTGCCTCTTCGGTAGAACTGAACAATTGCTTAAACCACGTTTCCCAATGCAATCTGTGATAATAAAGTTCCATCCTCACTTTTACCGCAACTTCAGCAAGTGGCTGATACGAACTTTGGCATAACGAATCCACTTTCACTTTTTTTGCCTGTGTGTAAAAATAACTTCTGACCACTTGATAGGCCCAATCATATTTCGGTGTTTCCATGTAATAGCCTTCACCGTTTACCCGCTCTGTCAAAATGCTGTTTCTTCGATCTTGCGACGGGCGAATATGAGCTAATTCATCTGCATTTCCGACCCCTAACTCTTCGAGAAGTTGATAGTACATCGCTGCATGCCCCATACTATCTTGGCTAATCGATGAAGAAGCGACATCTTCCTCAATATGTGGAGCGAGTCCGAGCCACTCAGATCCCCGGTACGCATACAGGAAATCATCATCCGCCAATTGGAACAACAAGCTCGTTATCGCATCGTTGTTTTCCGCAGTCACTCCGTTTTCAATTTCGCTCATTTCCGCTTTCCTCCCCATGACAAGATTTCTTTTTCATCCAAGATTTCCTGTTCATAGTGACGCCATTTTTTCTTCAAGTAGCCGTACCCTTTTGTCGTACGATACTCTTTATTATCCAGTCTGCGAAGCGTCAATTTTTCCTCTTCATCCATCTTTCGAATATGCTTTCGATTCACAATCCAAATGTCGACAACCGGTTCACGTCGCATGAAATTTTCCTGAGCCAAAACGAGTGCCATTTCTTCGTTTGGAGCCAGTAAACTGAATTGGTACTGGAATGTCGCAGCGGGTGTCCGTTTGCTAAAAACTTCGTATTCTTGATAAAATGATTGCTCTTCGGCCATTTACGCTGACTCCTTTCGTTAATTGACTGTTGCACTCAAAGCATCACGCACCCATGCATTATTTTCATAAGAAGTCCGGCGTAAGTTCAGGCGTGCTTGTGAGCGGGGTCCTTTATTTTTAATGATTCTCTTAAACTCTTCCCAGTCCGGTTGTTTGTACGACCATAAACCACTTTCGTTTTCGTAGTGGAAAGTTGGATCCGGAATAGTTAACCCAAGCGATAATATCCGGGGAATGTATTTGTCAAAAAAGATTTGTCTGAAGTCTTCATTTGTTTTTGTTCGAATTTTATATTTAATCGTTACGTCTTGCTTCGATGACCCGGTTGTTTCTTTGCTTGCTGGTCCAAAGAACATGAGCAATGAATCCCACCATCGGTTCAAAGCTTCTTGGATCATCGCTTTTTGTTCATCCGTTCCTTCAGCTAACGCCATGATGATTGACTCACCATGTTGCGCATGAAACACTTCTTCGGCACAAATGCGTTGCAGCGCCCTTGCATAAGGTCCATAGGAAGCCCCGAGCATATCCGTCTGTGTAATAATAGCTGCTCCGTCAACAAGCCAGCCGATGATTCCAGCATCCGCCCACGTTTTCGTCTCCATATGGAACACGTTATGGAATTTCAAGTCCCCATTAAATAAGTCCTGCATTAAATCTCCACGATTTTTACCGTATGGTTTTAGCAAGTCTTCTGTGACACGAAGCAGCAGCTGGCCATGCCCCATCTCATCTTGCACCTTCGCCATGATCCCAAGTTTCCGCCCTAGGGATGGTGCTTTCGGTACCCATTCCTTCTCTGGAAGCGCTCCCATAATTTCGCTCATTCCATGCATGGAAATCAATTTAATCAAGGTCAGTCTGTATTCTTCCGGCATCCAATCATCTGCTTCAATCTTATCCCCCGCCTCGATACGTTCCATAAAGCGGGCCAACAAATCCTCATCAGCCCGATTGTGTTGAGTCGTCATCTAATCCCTCCCTTAAATGAAGATATGTCATTTCCTTATTGTATATAACAGTAATGTAACGATTTAGTACTAATTCGTTATACTTGAAATCAGTATAGTGCATTAACTTATGAAATGCAAATGTATTCTAACAAATTAAAATTCTATTTAGCACCCTTGATTAGAAGCTATTTCACTACGATTATGTGTTCCTTTCTCTTTCTTATTTTCCGCTTGTTCCATAAGTGTCGTACTATGAACCGCTTGAACTTTTGCTGTTGGATCGATATACACCTTTGCATTACTCACTGCTGTCGTAGCCTCGCCAAACCCACTGGCTATCAGCTTCACTTTCCCTTCATACGTGCATATATCACCCGCTGCATAAATGCCTTCAATAGACGTTTCCATTTTCGAATTAACGACAATACTATTTTTCACTATGTGGAGCCCCCACTCACTGATCGAACCTAGCGAGGAAACGAATCCATAGTTTACGATCACATCATCCACATCAATGACTTCTTCTTGGTCGCTCTTCACTTTTTCAAGTACAACTTGTTCGATCTGATCCTCACCGATAAATTCAATCGGTATGAACGGGGTCTTGATCTCCACAGATGAATTCATTACTTTTTCCACACTTGCTTCATGGGCACGGAATTTCTCTCTTCTGTGTATAAGGGTCACTTTCTCAGCAATTGGTTCAAGCATTAACGACCAGTCAACTGCCGAATCTCCTCCGCCAAAGATTTGTACATTCCGACCCGCAAAGTAGTGCAAATCCCGTATGAAATAATGCAAGTTCTTCCCTTCATATTTCTCCGCAGATTCAAGTTCAATTTTTTTCGGTTGAAATGCACCATTTCCCGCTGTCATAATAATCGCCTTTGAAAAATGGATTGCTCGATTCGTAGTCAGTTTAAAAAAACCATCCTCCATTTTTTCCACTTGTTGAACAGCTTGTTCCAGCGTGATTGTCGGATTAAATTGTGCCATTTGATCCAGAAGATTATCGATTAATGCCTGGCCACTAATTTTCGGAAATCCAGCGATATCGTAAATATACTTTTCAGGATACAAAGCCGTGAGCTGTCCGCCTAGTTGCGGTAGACTTTCAATAATGTTCACGGACATTTTCCGCATCCCCGCATAAAATGCAGTAAATAATCCAACAGGCCCACCGCCAATAATCGTTACATCAAAGACATTTTGATCACTCATATAGACTCTCCTCTTCTCAATCAGTATTTTGAAAAACATTCAATATAACCTTTACATAACGAATTGGTAATAATATGTTATGCAAAGTACTTTAATACTTTATTCACACAGTGTCAATGAATCCATTAAATATTCTAACTCTTTCGAGAAACATATCAAAAAAGCCCTGAAGATTTACTTATCAGGGCTTTTTTTGAAGGTACTTATACATGTACTATTATGGGTTATGGTTGTCTTTATAATCGGCAACAGTTTGGCTGCGGTCGCAACAAGTGTTAGCCTCTTATTAACAGCTCGTGTTATTTCTGCATTCTCGCATTGAGGGAAAAGGTAAAGCAGTCGGCGTAAGTAATTTCAAAATTCATCTTGAAGACTTGATAAAGGATGCGCAAATAGAACCTATGGTAAATCAGGTGGAGTATCATCCGCGTTTATCTCGAAAAGAACTTCAATTAAATTGCCAACAAAATAACATTCACGAGAAAACACGATGCGAAACGGAATAGCATTGAATCATTAAATTAGCTGATACAGATTGAACCCTAATATACAGGGCGTGTGGAACAGATTAAAGTCTTGCTTTAATAAAATCTATTGAATAAAGAACTGCCCATTTTCATCTTATTAAGGACATTAAAGATCAATGAAACAAGCAACAAACTAATCAATGCTGAGTCTATGATTCGAACAACTAAAACACCATAAAGTTTAATCGAAACTTCATCATAAAAAGACCATGAACCGAACAAAAATGCAGCCAACAAAGCGATTAGGCCCCAGTAAATGATTTTCTGCTGTGAAGTAGCGGTCTTATTACGAGTACATCTATTCTTTGCAGTTCTAAAATACATATATCCTATAATCAATGCGATACCAACAAGCGTGCTACCATGCTGGAGAATCTTGAAAATTGGAATGTCAAAGCTCAAAAAATGAACAGTATTGGATAGAAAGGATAATTTCTTCACCATATAACCACTTACATGAGTAAACGAATCCCAGACGACATGGGTTAGCATTCCAAACAATGCAGAATATAAAAACACAACCGCTTTTAACCACCTAGAAGAGTCTACCTTTTGTGAGTAAGTATCTTGCAGTATAGATGGCAGATGGCTAAATAACGCCTTATGAATATATGTAAGATAAACGAAATAGACGATTAGAACGATCGGAAGATTTAAGACTAAAAAACCAACAAATGTATGACCAATCTCACCATTCGGCTTCCCTCTAAGAAAATACTCGAAATCTGGCGCCATACTTCCCAAAACAAGTGCTAAAAAATTAACGTACTTACTATTTCTTGAAAAAGGCAAGGCTACTGCCGGGTGTGCAAAAGTCAACGGCATTACTTCCAACTCCTTGTAAAGGTACCTGTACCAGATGAATACGGTGTCTGTCATTCAAACATTAGGAGAAGACCCGCAACTATTTGAATTGACGGCGGGCGGATTGACAAACTCTCAGAGTGTCGTTCAGCTGAATGAAGGCCAGAAAGTACGTGTGTCAAAAGTTACGATTGTTAACTTTGAACGGCCAAGTGAGACGGATGGGGATGAATTTTAGGTACCGGGTTCTATTCGAAATTCAATGAGAACCAGGTACCCCTTTCAAAGAGCAATTCTATGTGACCGTACTAGCTTATTTTCAACGCGCACGGGCACATCACTCGCCTTCTCTTCTTAGTTGTACAACGACGAAAAAGTATGTACATAAATTTTTCTACGTCAATTTATTGCAATCCTTATCTCAAAATGTGTAATACTGATCTTTTGATATACTACTTGTACGCATTTTTTGTCCTTGGTTGGTAATGTACGTAGTTTCTTGTACTTTCCAGAAAACAAAAAAGCATGTGCATTTTCAGTATAATACCGTGTTTCTAAAAGTTTTTTTTGTACCTACTTTTATGTCATTGTACATTAGTATAATTCAATTATTTTATTTTCTTAAAAATCAGCGAAATAAAAGATATAAATAGAAATGCAAAAAAGGAACAATAGGCAAATTAATCTAAATAACTCTTTCTTATCTCGTTTCTTAATCTTTCTGAAGTCCAAAGCACTCCAGAATAAGCAACCTACACTTAAAACGAACAAAAATGAAATAAGACCTTGAAGTGCCGGTAGTAAATCATAAAGAAAAGGTAGCGGTATTAATAGTACAATCAATATAATAGTTAAACGTTTTCGCAGGATGGTTCCCCTCTTCCCCTCTTCCCCTCTTCTACTTTTATACTTTTTTATAGCTCATGTGCATACATAAAAGTTTAACACTTGTATGAATGAGAATACATCCTAAGAGAGAGATTTCTCTTTTAGGATGTAAATGCTTTGTATTAAACTCCATGAATTAGTCTTAAAATTAATATATATAATTATAAAATTCTGTCCATGTAGGTGCAGTCGACCTTAAACCTTCGATGTAACTATGCTACTGAAGCGCAACATCTGCAACGCTAGAATTAGACCAACTATTGTAAAAGTAATTATAGTAATTACCACTAGTATATTGCTCTAGTTGTTCTACACCATTAACACCCTTGCCAACAACATTAAAATGCGGTGCTAAAATGCGGTGCCAGTCACTCAAACATTCACGTAAACCAGAACAAACATAAATGTTTAAACTTTCACGAATGAATGAGTGACAGGCACCATAATACCAGCTTCATTTCCACACGCTCTGGCATATAGAGTGATTCTATTTGACCGTACTAGCTTATTTTCTACGCGCACGGGCAAATAGAGCGATTCTATTTGACCGTTCTGACTTGATTTCAGCGCGCACGGGCACAAGCGATTCTATTTGACCGTTCTAGCTTTATTTACACCCGCACGGGCATATAAAGCTATTCTATTTGACCGTACTGACTTGATTTCCACGCGCACGGGCATATAGAGCGATTCTATTTGACCGTTCTAGCTTCATTTCCACGCGAACGGGCATATAGAGCGATTCTATTTGACCGTTCTGACTTGATTTCAGCGCGCACGGGCAAATAGAGCAATCCTATTTGACCGTTCTAGCTTATTTTCCACACGAACGGGCATATAGAGCGATTCTATTTGTCCGTACTGACTTTATTAACACGAGATGATGGGAGAATATACGATTCATGGGGACTGTGACAAAGAAATCGGAGCGTTTTCATTGTTCTATCAGCGTCTAGATGATTTAAAGCA
Source organism: Sporosarcina oncorhynchi (assembly GCF_033304615.1). Lineage (GTDB taxonomy): Bacteria > Bacillota > Bacilli > Bacillales_A > Planococcaceae > Sporosarcina > Sporosarcina oncorhynchi. The sequence continues at coordinate 2,807,807 of NZ_CP129118.1, forward strand.
AATTACACTTATCTTTTGGTAAACACTCCTAAATTTTCCGAATAGACTTGTAGTTCGATCCCGCTCTTTGTACAATGAAGACGAGAGGAGCGATCGTATATGGGCATCCGTAACTTAACTAACGACCTGTAATGAGAAAAAATTACAGGAGGAATAAACATGACAACTAACGAATGGGTCATCCCCTTTTATAAATATCAATTTGAATGGTTACGTGACATTGAATCGGAAATGACTAGTTACTTGGAGAAAGATGCAGAGAAAATCGAAGAGCAGATTGGCAACAATTTCGAATCAATGCTTGATATTGGTGCAGGAATCGGCAGTATCGCCAGGGCTTTGGACGCTCGTGGTATCTCGATGACTACGTTGGAACTAGTCCCTGAATTAGTCGTTGCTTCAAAACTTCGTTCACCGAAAACGATTGACGTTCATCTCGGCGATTTTTACACATATACGTTTCCTACCCAATTTGACGTCGTCAGCTATTTCGACGGCTTTGGCATCGGTACGGATGACGACCAACTGATGCTTCTGAATCGGATGAAAACCTGGATGAAAGATGACGGCTGCGCACTCATTGACATCTATACCCCAGACTACTGGCGCACCATTGCAGCTGGGCAAAAGATGAAGATTGACGATGCGGAACGTATCTATTCATTTGATGAGGAAAACTGTCGAATGATCGACAGCTGGTGGCATAATGAAAACCCCGAAGAAGTCGTTACACAATCGTTGCGTTGTTATGCAATCGACGAGATAAGTGCGATGTGCAAAAAAGCCGGACTGACAATCACTGGCATTTTCCCAGGTGGCGCTATGGATTTCGATAAATGGATATATACAGAGACAGCCTCTCTCTCCAGCTGTCTTTCCTATCGAATCAAACTAAATAAAGACTAGTTAACGAAAGAAGACCTTTGCGTATTCAGATGAACTACGCAAAGGTCTTTAAATTTAGCGTTTTCGGTTCATTCTAGGGGACGAACTCAAAGGTCTCCAGCAAAGAAGTTCGCTATAAAGGTATGACTATAAAATCATCTGTACACTAACCAATTCCCGTAGTTTTGAATGGTCTCTTATAAAGGTGATTTTTAACTTTTCCATTCGTATTTATTCACTTCGCTAGAAATCCAGTTCTTAAGCTCGGCATCCAAAACAAATGTCCTAGGTTTTTTAACACTGAAATGCATGCATACTAAATAGAAACTACCAGTTGTCCTTTTGATGCCTTTGAAATGTTTTTCAACATATCCATCACTTTTTCATTCTGCAGCAGACTTGTTATTTTAGGGTCTGTACTTGCTTGCGCCTCAGCGTTTCCAGTAAGGAAATTGAGTGTCACTTTTTCTTTAGGAGTCTTCTCTTTTTTATTCTCTTCATGCTCCTCTAGATAATCTCCAAGTGTCATTTGCGCTCTTTTTCGCATGGCTTTTTCTTCTTCACTTATGGGCGATTCAAAACGCTGTCCATTGACAACAATCCAGCGCTTGTTTTCATCAACACCTATCTCGGACCACCGGGTTTCAGGATGATTAGTCGAGTATGTTGCGATCTTTTGAAATGTGGAATTATCTACATACAACGTCGTATGAGAGGCCGTCCCGACATCTGCGCTAAGTACACCTCTCATCACTTTGTTGATGTTTGACAGCTCCAATGTATCTCGCTGATTCACTTTCGTTTCAACAGGGTTTTGTACCTTCGCCGCATATACTTTCGTTGCAGCAGGTAATGTAGTAGGGGTAATCGTATTTTTATCCGCATTGATGTGCAAATCTATCACTCCTATATCATGAAAAGCTAAATGTATTATAGCCGTTATGCTTTATATCGGTTTAGAGAGCGATTTGTTTATTGGTAGCATTTTCCGTTTAATATTCAGAAATCCGGAATGAATGGTACTATACATACGAAACATACGAAAAAGGAAAAGTTTTAATGAACTAGCACTATGTAAAACATGAATTACTCATTACAGCAAGAAGCAGACGAACCATTCCTTTCGTTTTCCTCAACGCCATTTTATTGTTCAGCTATTGTTTCAACCTGTCTTTCCTATCGAATCAAACTAAATAAAGACTAGTTAACGAAAGAAGACCTTTGCGTATTCAGATGAACTACGCAAAGGTCTTTAAATTTAGCGTTTTCGATTCATTCTAGGGGACGAACTCAAAGGTCTCAAGCAAAGAAGTTCGCTATAAAAATATGACTATAAAATCATCTGTACACTAACCAATTCCCGTAGTTTTGAACGGTCTCTTATACAGGTGATTTTTAACTTTTCCATTCGTATTTATTCACTTCATCCCACTCATTAAATAATCAAGTATAACTTTTTTAAGCAGTATTAACTGTTTTTCTGGTGCTACATCAAGTTGAATGAAGCCGATATTTTTTTGGATCGAAAGTTTTTTTGCGAACGTGACAAAAGCGTTAATCAATGTGATTAATGACTGCTCAATATCGATGTCTGTTCGAATCGATCCATCTTTCATCGCGGTTTTGATAATTTCGGCATAAATATGAGAAATTTCTCGGTAAATTACTTTGTATTGTTCGGTATCTTCAATTGGTTCAGACAGGAGCATTGAATAAATCTCAAAGTCCTCAATCATTTTGAAATCATTTCCTTCTGCAAATTCTTCTAGAAAATGATCCATTAACGCTTCGATTTTTTCAATACTCGTTATCTCCATGCTATGAATGTTTTGGAAAAGCTCAAGGAATTTTTCGAGTCTTCTCGTTGCAATTCCAACAGCAATTTGTTCTTTTTTTGGAAACAGCCGAAAGATCGTCGCCACACCTAAGTTAGCCGCATCTGCTATTTCTTGCATCGTTGTTTTTTCGATGCCTTTTTTTGCAAATAACACTTCTGCTGCATCTAAAACAGTGACAATTCGATTTTCCCTATTTTTTTTGAGTTCCAGTTCATAGCGGTCCATTGGTTTCATTATGTCGCATCCTTCTTTTAAATTCATTATGTCCATTATACGGGAAAGAAACTGGAGTTTCACATGATGTACTATTTAAACTCGCCTTAACAATCTTCCAAATTGACAATTATTTTATTCTTTGATAGTATGACTATCAAGGTGATAGTTTAAAATCCACATGATTTTCCACCTATATTTTTATAGATACTTTTTTCGAAACAGAAAGGAGAGAATAGATAATATGACGAATCAAAACAGTAATTGGGATGAAATCGTTGATGTCGTTGTTCTTGGTACAGGAGGAGCTGCTTTAACTGCTGCGACACTTGCACATGATAACGGCGCAAAGGTGTTAGTACTAGAAAAGTCTTCTGAGGTAGGCGGTACAACTGCAATGTCAGGGGGAGTTCCTTGGATTCCAAACAACCACTACATGGAAGAAGCAGGAATTGAAGATTCAAAAGAAAACGCTTACAAGTATATTCAGCGTTTAGGACACGGGAAAGAGCCAGATCCTTCGTTAGTAGATGTATTCATAGAAGAAGGACGCAACATGATTAAGTATTTACATGACAACACGCCTGTACAATTTGCGATTCCACCTGCTTACGGTGACTATTACGCAAATCTACCTGGCGGAATTGTGGAAGGCCGTTCATTGGACCCTAAACCATTTCACTTACAAGAGTTAGGTGAATGGGAACATAAAATTCGTCGTAACCCGATTTTCCCACCATTAACACTAGCTGAAGGTGGCGCGAACAAAAACGAAATCGATTATACCGTTATGGCAGAACGAATGGAAAAGAACATTACAACGATGGGACGTGCGCTCATCGGTTCACTCATGAAAGGCATAATCGACCGTGGCATTGAAGTGCGTACAGAAACACCTGGCTACAAGCTATTCCAAAATGATGACGGCGCAGTTATAGGGATTCTCGCACTACATAACGGCCAAGAAATCAAAATTGGTACACGTCAAGGGGTTGTTATTGCAAGCGGTGGCTTTGAATGGAACGAGGAGTTAGTAAAATCGTTCTTACCTGGTCAACCAAAACACCATCTTTCCCCTCCTTACAACGAAGGTGACGGGTTAATCATGGCGATGGAAGCAGGAGCAAAACTTGCGAACATGAGTGATGCATGGTGGTATCCTGCAACACAAGACCCTTCCATCGAATATGAAGGTCGCGTATTTAACTTAATCAATAGCCCGCGTTCATTAAAACACGGAATTATTGTTAACAGTTTAGGTAAGCGTTTCGTCAATGAAGGAACAGCATATAAAGATATGCCACGTAAGTTCCACTTGTATGATGAAGCAACACAAACGTATCCGAACGAGGAAAATACATGGATCGTCTTTGATAGCCAATTGAAAGATAACGAGTTAGTTGTAACGATTGCTGCAGGCGAAGATGCACCTGAATGGATGAACCAATCAGATAGTTTAGAAGAACTAGCTGGTAAAATTGGTGTGGATGCAAAAGGTCTTGCACAAACGGTTGAGAAGTTTAATGGGTATGTTGCACAAGGTGAAGATCTTGATTTCCATCGTGGAACGACTTATTTCGAAGGAATGGGTCAAGGTGGCGGTAAACCAGAACTTAACCTTGGAACAATCGAAAAAGGACCATTCTACGCGATTCCGATTTACTACGGAACACTCGGTACAGCAGGTGGACCACGTGTCGATAAAAACGCGCAAGTCATTAACGTACGCGACAAGAAAATCGAAGGACTTTACGCAGCAGGTAACGCAGCAATGTCTATTTTAGGACCTGTTTATCCAGGCGCTGGAGCGACAATTGGACCAGGTATGACATGGGGTTACTTAGCAGGTAAAGCTGTTGCAACAGCTGAAAAACGCGACATCAACTAATTATTTAACAACAAAGGAGATTTTTAACATGCCAGCAGGAGTTCATGAAACACAAATTAATGTACCAATTGAAGAAGTATGGGATTTCGTAAGTTCAATTAACAACTGGGCGCCACTTGTACCAGGTTATATCACACACGATTTAATTAATGAAAACGAGTCAACTTGGGAGTTTAAAGGTGACCTTGGTTTCATGAAAAAGACTGTTAAATTGAAAGTTGATATTACGGAATGGGGAGAGCCAACGCTTGTCACATTCAAATTGACAGGTACATCAGATAACTTTAAAGGTGGCGGCTTTTTCAAAGCTGAAAAAATAGACGATAACTCGACGAAAATGGTCGGTTCGTTAGACATTTCCGCTGGTGGTGCGATGGGACCAATGGTTAACGCTATTTTGAAAAGCTTTGTTCCTAAAACTGCTGAAGAACTTACAATTGCAGTTGCAGAAGAAATCGCTAAAGTGAAAGCTTAATCAATCAAATTCAATTGCTACAAAAATACCAGGCATCCATTCAATTCTAAATTGAACGGGTGCCTGGTTCTTTTTCCGCTTAATATGAATGAACACTAGATAATTAAATAGGAACTGCAGCGTTCAGTAACAGCCCATCTTCCACCATTATTCAGGATTTAATTCAAAAGAATATTGAACCACCGACATCCATGTAATACGCAGTGCCGTCCACCGCGTCAATCATGCGCACATGACCGAACGTTAACGGGAACGATGGTACATACGTCAACCGGTAAAACGTTTCGCCTTCTTCATCGAACTCCATTGACCACGCCAATTCCATCTTCAGCTGTCGCTTCATCCGTTCTGCCGCCTCTGCTTTCGTTAGTACAGGCACAGTGGACACGTCTGCAGGCGGGAATTCCTCTGTCATTTCCATCGATGCGGAGACAATGCGTCCAGAATAGATGCCGACCTGGACTGCCACTTTGATACTATCGACTGGCACACCGTTCACATGATACTGGAAATAAAATTCTTTCGCCTCTTCACCCTCGACTTCCTCTTCATCATCGAGCCACTCTTTCACTTCATCGAGCCAGTCATCAGCGTCTACTTCGTCATCCGTCCAATACCCATCCACATACTCATCAGCTTCCTCATTCAGCTCATCAAACTCATCAATTAGTTCATCTACAACATTCTGCAGCTCTTCCCATTCATCCTCCTGCTCAACTTGCTCGAGCTTAAACCGTTTCTCAGCGTCAGGAAACAGACCGAAGAGATAATTCAATGCGCGTTGCTGCAATATCTCCTCGTCTAGATTCTCCTCATTGCCTGCCCACGCCTCGCCGTTATAGACGAAAACCGGCCGCTCTGAACTGTCATAATGGATTGTAATCATCCCCGATTCATAGGCTGTTTCATAATCGACGGATACCGGAGCCGGCAATGAATCATGTTGCCACTTTTCGACACGGAGTCCCTCGTCCAAGCGCTCCCCAATCTTCACATGCTCATCTGTCACACCAACCATTTGAAGGAAACTGTTGCCCTCTGAAGTATGCGGAGGAAATGGTTCATATACATTCCCTTCCGCAACAGTGTCCGCTTTTTCACCAGATGCCGGGATATCAACGGCCGCTTCCTTCAATGACCAGACGAGACGGTATGTATTATCGCCATTGCGGAACAGCTCTGTATCGGTCTTATGGAATTCGAGTTCAAAGTCGGTGCATGCAATATATGCGGCCTCCGCTTCTTCCTCTGCTATTAACTGCTCCGGATAGACGATGTTTGCTGGCCCCTCCTCAAAAGAGAACTGCATGATCCGTCCGCCCGCTGTAATCGTCAACGAAAAGCCAATGCCCGGCAAATCAAGATTGTATCGTTCTTCTTTTATCCCGTATTGGATCAAATAGAGCCCTTCCAAGTCGATCACCGACTGCAACCGGTACGTCTTCAGCTCATCCGGATGAAACATTTGTATGAATGCTTCCGCAACTGGCGGAATATCCTCTGCCTTTAAATCACCTGATCCGCCATACTCTTCGGCATCAATATAGTCGAATCTCTTCAGCCGGCCAGCGTCATCCACCGAGCAAACTGCGAACGGCTCCTCCGCTCCCTCTTCTTTTATGTAAAACACTTCGTCCTCTTCCGCATGATCAAAATCAAAAATGGACGGTTCGAACGTCACTGGCATCTTCAGCCACGCGGCCATTGTATTCAACGTTTTCTTCATATAGCAAGACTCCTCCCTAACCTTTTCGCTATTCAATCAGTATAATGAATTTCCCCGCGGCTGTACAAGGAACTCTATCAAATTATTTACAATGGAGAAGAGAGCGTACCAGGTTCTTTGTAAAGGTAGCTGTGCCAGAAACATTCATGTAAATTCAGCCAGTTTGGATATGAATACAAGAATATTTCAGAAATCCAAATGTCTCAACATTTCAATTTTATCTTTATGTCATTGGAGTGTATTGTCTGAATTCAACGTGAAATAGGTACCTTTCACTAAAAAAACAGTACACATGCATCATTGAATCCAATACTTATTTCCTCCAAACTTTCCGATAGTCCACTCTTCCGTTGCTATCCAGTTCAATGTTCGCATAAGGGTTTTCTTTCGGCTCATAGACCGTATGGAAACGGTGATTGCAATAGAAAATCGCATACGTCGACTTCAAAAACGCTTCGATTTCAAAATAGAGTTCCCACCGCATAGATTCCACTGAAGCACTTCTGATTTCTCTAATTTTCTCATCTACATAACTCTTCATGTGCTCGTTCAAACACGGATAGATGATGAGTTCGTTAGACTGCAGTGCAGTAAGGAGGGATAGTAAACGGTCTTCCCCTAATGCAATGCCTCCTACAAACAGGTCATAGGTCGCCATGCTTTCATCGTTAACGATTTGTTTACTATCTACAACATCGACTGTCGATTCAATCCCCATGTTAAACAGTTCCATTTGCAAATGCTTTGCCGCCTTCTTGTGATTAGCGCCCGGTCGAATTTGCTGTGCGACAATTTGTAGAGGGGGGCCATCATAACGGACTTTCCCACTGATTTTATTCAACCTAACGTTTTGAGAACGGCTCGATAGAAAGCTCACCGCCGCAACTTCATTATCCAACCCTTCGTTTCGAATGTTCGCCGGTTGAAGTCTCGTGTAAATCGCCTCACGCAAGGCTTCTTGCTGAAGCGGACCCTCTTTCAAACAGTTAAACATTATAAAACTTGCTCCATCCTCCATTCGCTTCACTTGTTTCCACGTAGCATCAGGCGCTTGTAAGACAAATGGATGAATTGCTTCCTCTTCAAAATGAGAAGGCGTTTTTATAATATGTATTTCGTCCAGCCATGGTCTCGCTGAAAAATACGAATGATTCACTTCCAGTCGTATGCTATTTTCATCATTCTGCGTCATTCGAAAAGGGCCACTGCCGACAGGGAACGTTTTAAACTTCTCAGGATCGCGACGTACAATCTCCATCGGTACAATAGAAGCCTTTCCTCCTGCCAACATCCGTGGGAATAAAAAATCCACTTCTTTTAACATGAAATGAACAATGGATCGACTCTTCGTATCAACCTTTTCGATATTCGCAAAAAGCGTTGTTTCAACCATCAATCTTTCAAACGTCTCCCGCACATCTGAGGACGTACACTCCCTTCCATGATGGAAAGTGATTCCTTTGTGAAGATAAAACGTCCAGTGCTTCCCGTCTTTCGTCTCCCAATGATGCGCAATACTTGGCTTTAACTCATTCGTAGCAGCTTCATATTCGACGAGTCGATCAAATAACTGCTGCACCATATGGCCATCGTGACGGGAGATAATCTTCATAGGATCCATGACCAATCTTGTTTCATAAAACGGATAGCGTAAAATATCCAAATCCTGATTGCTTTCCGTTTGTTGTGCGAGCCCTAAACTTTGGGCGAACCATTGTTGAAAGTTCTTTTTCCCTCGTTCTTCCATCGACTCCACAAGTGAAAATGCATCCTCATATCGTCCAGCTCGTACCTTCTCTTTAATCTGGTTCAATAAAATTTCATCACGCGTCAACTGGAGGGTGATCTTCGGTTTCTTCCCCCTTCCCTTTTGCGTCATCCACTTGATAGCTCCTTCGCTATGCAACACGCTCACAACGGTTTTCACATGCCTTTCCGAACAATTCAAAATACCTGCAAGAGAGGCGACTGTGGTTTCCTCTTCCATTCCTTCTGTAAAATGCTTCGTTAATTCAAGTAGATGATCCACATACTTCACGAGCCATCCTCCTTCAGTTATCTAAAGTACGAAAAGGTGAACTGCAAAATAAATAACGAACACTTTTACTTCACCTATTCTTATTCTACACTTCTTCTATGCAGGAAAACAATTGGAGGGATGAAAATGAAGGCAGTCGCTTCAGAGCTTTCACTAGTTAAAAATCGGAACTTCTTGCTGTTATGGGGGAGCTCCACTATTTCGAGTTTCGGCATGCAAATGTATAGCATTGCGATTCCATTGCTCATTTACGATCTAAGTAAATCCGCATTGGCAATGAGCATGATGCGAGCGATTGAATTCTTTCCGAATATCTTTTTAGGAATGCTTGCAGGGGCGTTGGTCGATCGATTAAATCGAAAAACCATGATGGTGTGGACAAGTTTCATTCAAGTAATTTCAATGTTTGGCATTGTCATGTTGCTCCTGACAAATCATATTGAGCTATGGCATCTCTACATCCTCGGCTTCATCTTATCCTCCGCAGGGTATACATTCGGCAATGCGAATCACTCCGTACTTCCCCAAATCGTTTCAAAGGACCAATTGACTTCGGCCAATGCCAAGCTGTCGTTCATTGATACGCTGATTCGGATGATTGGTCCGGGAGTTGCGGGTGTACTGATCGCCGTATTTTCCTACACGTCGACGTTAACGATTTACCTTATCTGTTTGCTGATCATGTATGTATTTATGCAATTTTTGAATGTCCCGCCAACTGCGAAACGGGAGGATACGTCACATTCCATCTGGAAGGAGATGAAGGAAGGGATTGTCGAGCTGTTTAACAATAAAATTCTATTAACGCCAACTATCGCGGTACTTTTCAGCAATTTCGCATCCAGTCTCGTCATTGGCGTACTCATCTTCTTCGCAACCGATCAGATCGGTGCCGATTCCAAGCAAGTCGGTTTCATGTTTACGATTTCTGCAGTCGGTGGGCTTATCGGCGCCAGTCTCATTAGCAGAATCCGTAAGCGTTTCGGCCGCGGCGTCATTTATACATACTCGCTAGTCTTTGACATCCTTTCCATGTGTCTGCTACTATTCGCACAAACATGGTGGACAATCGGCATCTCCCTTGCGATACGGACGTTCTCAACGACATTATCCAATATCGTCTACTTCACAATTCGTCAGGAATTCACACCGAATCATCTGCTTGGAAGAGTCGCGGGGACATCATCCATGCTTATGAAGTTAACCCTTCCGTTAGGGCTCTTCATCGCCGGCCTATGGGCGGAATGGTTTCCGATACGCATCTTGTTTTTCATTTCGATGTGTATTTTTATTGTACTGTTTGTTCGACTGTTCTTTCATCCGTTTAAGAAACTTGTGTAAGGGGTCTTCTTGTTAAGGCATAACCGGTTGTAAAATTAAAAAGTGCCAAGTACTGAACAAGATTGAATTCAAGTACTTGGCACTTTCATATAGAAATCTATCAATTCACAACATAGAGTTCCGCTGTCATCTACGCTCCCCATCTCTTGAATGAAACGGCTAAGGTGAATGTATCGCCATCCACTTCAGCTACCGCCTGCCCTCCTAAATTCCCGATGAGCTGACGGACGATATGCAAACCAAGTCCGAGCTGCCCGTCTGATCGGCTGCTATCCATCCTGAACGTCCGGTCGAAAATCCGTTCCACCTGTGCAGCATCCATGGACGCAAAATCATTTGTCACTTGCAGGCGAGTAAAGGCCCCTTCTTCCGTGAGTTGGATTGTCACCAGGCTTTTACTATAAGCGAGTGCATTTTGGATGATATTGGCGACAATTCGGCTCACAGCCTTCTGATCCGCCACTATTGGCAGACGCCCGCTTTCCTCGAAACGAACTTCTAATTGCTTCTTTTCAAACTCATCATAGAACGAAAGGAGGACATCGATGACAGTTTGATGTAAATCCACTTTCTCGATCGACATGTTCTGATCGGATGAATTCAACTGCGACAGTTCATAAAACAGATCCACGATGTCAATCAAATGATCGATTTTCTTCTGGACAACAGCCAAGTATTCCTGCTTTTCACTTTCCTTCAATGTCGAATCCGACAGCAGTTCCGAAAATCCTTTCATCGATGTCAAAGGTGTACGGAAGTCATGCGAAATGTTCGTGATCTCTTGTTTTAAATTCAGCTCTCGTGCAACTCCCCGCCGCTGGTCTTGTTTGAACACGGAAATGAGTTTGTTGATGGTGGCGGCGAATTTCGACAACGCTCGGTGATGCGTGCTCGTCCGTACGATTTCATTCGTCCCGAAGTTCCCGACAATCCCTTCAAGCTGTTTCGTCATCATGCGGATGTCGTACAGCAGAAACAGATAGGATGCAAATAGGATGAGCAGGAGCCCTGTTAAAATCACAATGATCAGCCAGCTGCTCATATTTTTTCATCCTCCTTCAGTCAATTGGTTTCTTTGAGAACTGCAAAATCCCGATGACGATCGCCGCTGCGCCCAGCAGTCCGCCGGTTAGAAAATACGGGAAACCGATATGCGCCGTCTTGTCCATGAATTCCATCAGATTCCGGCTCATGAGTGTATCAGGCGCATACTCATACAACTTTTTAAAGAAAGGGAACTTCTTCGCCAACACCCATAGAAGGTTTCCGGCAAAGCCGTATATGCCGAGCAAAATGACTAAAATATACACATCGCCTATTTGTAATAACTTCAGCGAATGAATTAACAGAAACGCGCCAAGAATAATTGGTGTCATATTTGCCACCGCCACCATCAAATTGCTGACGGATCCGCTTTCCGTTGGCAGGAATGTTTCTCCAATACCGATCAAGAGACTTAGCCCGATGATGCAAAGGACCAGGAAATAGACTAATGTGAGAATCAGCTTGGACCAGTACACTGTCTTCCTCTCAATCCCGAACGAAACCGCGTTCTTCAGCACCGCCGTATCTTTTCCGGTTAAGCTGATATTGACGATGAACGCTACCAAAATAATGAGCCCTCCACCTCCAAGCACATTCGAATAATAAAAAATGGTCGTAGCGTAAGGGAAGGAAGGCTCAATCTTACCAAAATAAGCGAGCACCGCTCCAGCCGCAGCAATGAGCAGAAGGCAGACAAGACTCGTCACATGCAATGATTTTCTCCGCAACAGCCTATACTGTTCACTTTTCAAATAATTGATCATACCGCTGCACCTCCGACCAATTCTAAGAAGTATTCTTCCAAGTTTCGAGCTTCCGCGCGGAATTCCCTTACGGTCACGCCGTTCATCGTAAACAAGCGGTTGATCTCCCCACCGTCCTCAATGTGACCATCGATGGTGATCACTTGATCCGGCAATACCTGATAGGAAACCGAAGGATAGTTCTGTTCCAACAGACGTACAGCTTTTGCCGCATCTTCCACCGACACGATCAGCTGTTTCCGGCTTTTCTCCTGCAGTGCCTCTTTCGAAATATCTTCTACGACTACGCCGTCTTTCAGAAACACAAACCGCTTGGCCAATAAATGCAGTTCGGTGAGAATATGACTTGAGATAAATATCGTGATCTGCTTCTCTTCATTCAGCCTGATCAGCAAGTTGCGCATTTCTCGAATCCCTTCCGCGTCCAGTCCATTGATCGGCTCATCCAGCACTAAGCAATCCGGATTGGCAAGCAGACAAAGGGCGAGGCCTAATCGTTGCTTCATCCCCATCGAATATGCCTTGAACCGCTTCCTCTTCTCATCCGCCAAATTGACGATTGCCAACACCTCAGCAATCCGGTTCTTTTCCACAATTCCCCGCTGAAGGGCATAGTATTTCAAATTCTGCTCGGCTGTGAAGTCGGGAAAGAAAGCTGGCGTCTCAATTAGGAAGCCCATGCGCCGCCTTGCCTCCACATTGTGCCGTCCGATACCCCCGAATAACTGGATTTCACCCGACGACGGAATCAGCTGTCCTGACAGCATTTTAAAAACTGTCGATTTCCCGGCTCCGTTCTGGCCGATCAATGCACATATCTCTCCCTTATACAACGTGAAGTCGAACGGTTTGATAACATTCGTCCCTTTGAAGCTTTTCGTCAGCTGTGCTGTTCGAATGACTGTCTCCATATGACTAACCCCTTTTCAAAAGTAGTTGGTACCTATATGGTAACGCAGCCTCCTTTAATATCCTGTAAGCCAATCATAAAGAATTCATAAAGATGCTTTACACTAACATAAAGCCGACGCCCCAAACGGTTTTTATATAGTCCCTGGAAGTGTGTTCGGCCATTTTCCGGCGCAAGTTCGACATATGTACGCTGATTGTGTTGTCATCGCCATAGTACGTATCTTTCCAAATGCTTTCATAAATCTCCCTTTTCGAAAAGGCGCGCTCTGGCTGACGCATTAATACAAGCAGAATATCAAATTCCGCATTCGTCATTTGAAGCATATGACCCGACAGACAAACGGACCTCTTCTCGGTATGCAGCTGCAGATCCTGCCATACGAGTTCCACAGGCTGTCGTGATGACTGTCCCACTTTTCTCAACTGCACGTCCACCCTCGCAGCAACTTCCTGCTGATGGAACGGCTTCGTAATATAGTCATCTGCGCCCATTTTCAGGACACTCACTTTATGATTCACATCCGTCTTCGCTGAAATGACGATGATAGGAATGGCGTTCTGCTGGCGAATCTCCCCGATCAGCTCCTCGCCGCTCTTTCCCGGCAGCATCAAATCCAACAAAATCAGATCGAATCTGTCCATCTGCAACTGCAGCAGCCCTTCTGTCCCTGAATAGGCCTGCACAGTCTCAACCGTCTTATCCGTCAACATGATCCGCAGCAGCTTATTGATCTCCGGATCATCTTCTATGATTAAAATCCTCTTCTTTTCCTGCATCATGCTCACCTGTCTATTCTGCGTACTTTCTATTCAGTATACATAATTTCTATCAATCTGACAGATCATCATCCATACGGCGTTTCGCACGCTACCATGCAACTTTCATGATAGAACTTATACGCTGCTCTTTCGTTAATCCTTCGTCTCGCCTGCGTTCATTATTCGTGTAGCTTGCGTATAACTATGGTAAACTGTACATAGGATAAAAAAAGACCGGATGCAGTGAACATCCAGTCATTGCAACGGACAAACCGCATGAAGAGCGGTTGGCCGGTAATGAGTAATTTTATGAAGAGTAACTACCCTGCTTACTGGTGAGTTAGCGGAGGGTGGTTACTTTTTTCTATTGGTGGATAGAGCAATGATCGCTACGATGGTTGTTGCTATCGCTGCGAGAAATATTCCAAATTGGAACATCATATTTATTGCTTCGTATGTCACCATATATACACCCCCTTTCCAGGGAGTGCCAACCGTCCTTCCGCTATATGCCGTTGCAATTACTAGTTTACCAGACTAGTAATTACTTAGCGATCATCTAGCGAATGTACGTTTCATTCATATTTGCATCCAACCCCATATAGCTGCAATTATAGCTTCTTTAGTCATTAATCTAATATCACTATACCCCATAGTTTCGGCCCGTTTAAAAATGTCCGATATGATTTGTTTGTCTCGTGAGTAGACGATCACTTGTGTGGAATCGCTGACAAAGAGACCGAGTTTACAGGAGCTTTTCATGAATTCATTTTCATTAAAAATCTCAACTACGCTTTCCGATGTAGGAAAAGCTTTTATATCTGCAAATATTAAAAAGTATTTTTCTTTAGAAATGTGTCTCATAAATGTTGGACCATCCATAATTTCAACATCTGCTCCAAAAAAAGGATCACCTAATCCCCCCGGCCCTATAAAGTACGATTCTTCCGGACCCACTGACCAATACCAAGAGGGATCTACAATACCCTCCAATATTTCATACAATTGTTTACCGTACTCACCTCTTATATAAAATACTGCACCTTCCATTCTCCCACCTCCCTTTCTTACAATACGGTGTTTGGCACTCATTCAATAATTGAATGAGCGCCACATTGACCAGTTCTTTATTAGAATTTATTTTTTATCACGGGAATCCATTACATGATGGTGCTGTATTAATAAAAGGAGATACAACATACTCCGCAGCAAATGTCCTGCCGTCATCGTGCGGCAATGGGCCTTTCAGAAAAGAGTGATGCGGTTGTTTCGGAAGAGGAAGAGTTGGGTATTATTTAATTTGCAATAGACGTAAGTCTTTTCCTTATTAGTGTAACTAGCTCTTCAATTTGAATTGATGTGTAGCATAAGGCAGTTAACTGAAAATGAAGTTCTTTAACTAATCGTATCAGACATCCTCCACCAAAATCAGCTATACTAAAGCCAAACGAACGTAAAGGAACGATTATGGAACAATTACTCTTAGACATTGTACAAAATGACAGCTCTACCGCTTGGCTTTATCATTTTTTATTCATGGTGCTCGTTTCCATGATTCCTTTTGCGCCTATACCTGTTCTCGCTGCACTCATTGCAAGTAATCATGCGTTCTTTCCAGGCTTGGCTATTAATATGCTTGGGTCAACACTCGGATCCTTCCTGTTATTCCTCTTAAGTAAAAGCGTACTGCGCAATGCCGCACTAAACTATGTAAACAAGAAACAGCAGTTATCGAAATTCTTTGCATTAATTGAAAAAAACGGCTTTGTAGCTGTACTGCTTGCGCGCATCGTCCCGTTTGTACCGACTGCAGCCATTAATGTAATCGCAGGCATATCGAATGTACGTGTCGGTGCTTTTATCACCGCAACATTGTTAGGCAAGCTCCCCCTCATACTCGCCTATACGCTTGCCGGTCATCAACTAGCAGCTGGCAATTGGGGTACCGTCCTAATTATCGCCCTTTATGTACTTACTCTATTTTTAATAGGGATGAAATTAAAGCAGAAGTGGAGTCAATGAATCGATTTACGCAAAAGTACCAGGCACCTATCCAATTCACTACGTTAATTTTACAGATTCTTATTAGTCGTTTACGATAGAAATCGAGATGGATGTTAAGTTCTGAAACCATTCAACGTTTATTGAGATCCTAACACTCAACCGATTCATGCACAATAGAAGAAGGTGGCTATAAGATGACAGGCAAGTCACTGGCTGACTACCAAAGCGAATATGAGAAAATCATCTTCTACGACCAACCGCGAAAGGATATCCTTTTAGTCGGTTTACTGACCGAAATGGAAAAACAATTCAAAATTTCCATGCGGACAAAGGAATGGGAGATGGATCACCCAAAAATCATAGCGATGTACCGAAAAATAGCTATAACGCGAACGCTGTAAAGATTGATTCACAATTGTAAAGGTCCCTGTGCAGCAAACATGACTGATTACAACTACAGTCATGATTTTGCGATGGGAGCGTCGGCTTTCCCGGGAATCGTTGCTCTGATTCTATCGCCGTTTCTGTTTATAAGAAACCAGAAGTAACAATGGAATGCAATAAGCAGAAAAAGCCCTTGTGCATGCGGATCTGATCGGCTACACAGGGGCTTTTGTTCGTTTTAAACTTGTGCCAGAAACATTCACGTTAATTCAGATGGTTTGGATAGTAACAGAAGCTTGTTTCAGAAATCCTACTTTCCCAACGTTTCAAATCCCCCATAGAATCCCCCTCACCCTACCAAGATTCCCAATACAACCTGACTTCACAGATGGCCAAAAACTTATTCCTTAAAACCTTTTTTAACAAAACATAAAGAGCGTGTATCCTTTTCATCATTCCCAATCTATCTAGTGGGTGAAAGGAGGGAATGCAAATGGCGACAATCGAATTTAGAAGTGCAGTTGGAAAAGTGTACTTCGACGGCGGGTTGACGGAGGATGGGAAAATGATCCGTAAATCGAAATCCTACCGTAATGTTTCAGAAGCGGCGACGGCTGATAGCTTACACAATGCCCTTACACAATTGGCACTGCTTTCCGACTATCCATTTATCGGAGCAGAAAGAGTAGAAACAGCTGACATTATGAACTAAGTAGAAAGGAGAGATGAGGAATGGCGAAAACGTTACAATTAAACTTTACGACAGCTGCAGGGAAACAGACATCCCTGTCAGTGGACGAGCCAAAAGCTGGATTAACAGCAGTCGAGGTGGAAACAGCCATGCAAGAGATTATTAATTCACAGGTTTTTCAAGTGGATGGCTCTTTCCTGGCAACTGTAAAAGGCGCACGTATTATCGATCGCAATGTTGAAGAACTTGTAAATCCATAAGTAAAAAGGCTCTCCGGCTTGGCTGGAGAGCCTTTTTACTACCTATTTCAGCTTTGGGCGGCCGCCTCGGGTCACTTCGGTCTTGATAGAAAAGGCAAAGAACGCCTTTTTTTCGAGGCCTCCAGTGCCTGTCGAGGCAAAACGCCGCCCTCCGCATTATTCATTCCAGCTGCGGGCGGCTGCCTCTCGGGTCACTTCGGTCTTGAAAGAAAAGGCAAAGAACGCCTTTTTTTCAAGACCTCCAGTGCCTGTCGAGGCAAAAATGCCGCCCTCCGCTTTATACATTCCAGCTGCGGGCGGCTGCCTCTCGGGTCACTTCGATCTTGAAAGAAAAGGCAAAGAACGCCTTTTTTTCAAGACCTCCAGTGCCTGTCGAGGCAAAAATGCCGCCCTCCGCATTATATGAAAGGAGGCGTTTTCATAATGGAGCAGTGGATAAATCTTATACAACAAATCGGATTTCCGATTTTTGTATCGTTTTACCTTTTGCACCGGCTTGAGACGAAACTCGAGGCCATACACAATGCGCTTGTTTCTTTGAAGGTGAATTGATTAGTACGTAAATGTCTAGAATGTAAAGAGTACCAGGTTCAAATTCAATGAGAACCTGGTACTTGTTGTCGTGTGAATGACTGGCACTCACTCCTTTTTATTAACTTCTTTTTGCACACCTTTTAACTGTTGGCTCAAATCATTCAATTGCTTCTTGTTTTGTTGAACTGTATCCATATGCTCATTCAATTCCACCGCATTCGCAAAAGCGTTTTCCGCTCGAAAAATGGCATTAAAAGCATGTTCGACAGCTATTTCTTCCGGATGCGACATCGCTTGCTTCACCGAGCGATCGGCCTTTTCAACAGCATTCCCCAGCTGCGAGCTCGGGTGGTTCTTTTTCCAACTTGGATTCGAATCGTTCGCCACTATCATGATCCCTCCTAATAAAGATGGACTTAGTATAGTGAATAACGATAATTCTATGCATAGTTGGAAGGCTCTTCATGAAGAATAGACTCAGACGCGGATTCCTTCTGCCGCACTTGCTTCCGACGATGGAGTGTTCATCATTTTTTTCAACAGCTTTCGATTCCGCTCCGAAAAGACTTCGTTATGCGACGAGACCATTGCAACTTTGTTCGCACCAGGCTCAATAAACTGCTTTGCGCTGTTCACCGCATTGGCCGCGTCTTGAAAAGCGCCCGCAATTAGCCAAAGCTTGCCACTATGCTTAAGAATATCGCCTGCCGCAAACAAACCAGGAACGGATGAACGGCTCATCGCATCACCTGCGATATAAAAATCGTCAACCATCTCGATCTCCAATTCGCTGTTTTTCAATAAACTAGAATCTTGCTCATAGCCATGACTGATAATGACGTCATCCACTTCAAGCATCAGCACCTCGCTCGAATCCTGGCAAGTCAGCTCAACCCGCTCGATTTTTTCATGTGTATCGGATGCAATCAGTCTTGTAATGCTTGTCTGCGGCAAACAAATGGCTGAGCTGCTAAGAAGCTGAGACACTTGCGCTTCATGCCCTGACATAGAATCTTTCCGGTATGTCAAATAGACCTGCTTCGCAATCGGTACAAGTTCATTTGCCCAATCGATCGCTGTGTCGCCGCCGCCCGAAATGACAATAATCTTATCTTTGAATCGCTTCAATGATTGCACCGTATAATGAATATTTGATACTTCAAACCGCTCTGCACCTTCGATTTGCAATTTCTTCGGCTTCAGAATCCCACTCCCGACCGCCGTAATGACTGTCTTTGAATAATGCTTACGACCTGATGCGGCTATCAGCTCAAATACATCATCTACCTTGACGATTGAATCGATTTTTTCATTCAGCACCACTTCCGGCGAAAACGTCATCGCTTGCTCGATAAGTTGTTCCATCAGCCGCGCGCCGGGTATCGGCGTCAATCCACCTACATCCCAAATCATCTTTTCTGGATACACTTGAATTTTCCCACCGAGACGTGGCTGGAAATCAATAATTTTTGTCTTCATTTCACGTAAGCCGCTATAAAAAGTCGAGTAGAGTCCTGCCGGTCCCCCACCGATTATTGTCACATCATATACTTCCTGCTCATTCATATGTCCGCACCCCTTCGTTTATGATACTGATTCTCATTCTCAATTAAGAATAATCTATTTTAATGGATTATGCAAAGCGCCACTTCTATGAATAAATGAAAACTAATGCTTTAATTTGCTGTGCGCATCACGAAAATTTGTATTGACACTTGTTTCTTCACTCTTTATAGTATGAAGTGAGATTAGTTGAGAATGATTATCAATCTTAATTACGATACCCTTTTGGAGGTGGAATTCATTGGTGCGACTTGTTACAGAGGCGATCAGTATCAGCTATGGTGAACAACAAATCGTGAAAAATCTCGACATTCAGATCCCTGATAAGAAGATTACCGCCATCATCGGATCTAACGGTTGCGGAAAATCCACTCTGTTGAAAGCCATCACGAGAATCATTCCCCACCAATCGGGCACGGTGATGCTGGACGGCAAAGACATCTCCAAGGAAAATACGAAAACCCTTGCGAAACAGATGGCTATCCTTCCCCAAACCCCTGAAAGCGCCAGCGGTCTTACAGTAGGCGAACTCGTCTCCTACGGCAGATTCCCTTATCAAAACAGCTTCGGTCGATTGACGAAACGGGATTATGAAATGATTGACTGGGCACTTGAGGTGACTGGAACAACCTCTTATAAATATCGCCCTGTCGATGCATTGTCCGGTGGCCAACGCCAGCGAGTCTGGATCGCAATGGCACTCGCGCAGGAAACCGAAATCATTTTTTTGGATGAACCGACGACCTATCTCGATATGGCGCATCAGCTTGAAGTGCTTGAATTGCTTCAACAGCTGAATTATGAGCAGGACCGGACGATTGTAATGGTGTTGCATGATCTGAATCAGGCAGCACGTTTCGCAGATTCGATTATTGCGTTGAAAGACGGTCAAATTGTGAAAGCAGGGCCGTGCGAGGAAGTTATTGTCCCTGACGTATTGCGAGAAGTGTTTCAAATCGATGCCGTTATTGGACGCGACCCACGGACGGCTAAACCAATGTGCATTACATACAACTTACTTAAAGGAGAAAATTGACTATGAAAAAATTGATCATCCCATTCGTTCTTTTGCTTGTGCTCGTCGTAGGCGCTTGCGGCAAAAGTGAGACAACACCAAAAGAGGACAATGCAACACCTGCTGAATCAGAAGCTGCAACGTTCACATATGAATCCGAGACAGGTCCAGTAGAAGTACCGACAAATCCGAAGCGCGTCGTCATGCTGTCTGGATTTACAGGCAACGTCATCCAGCTCGGCGTCCCGGTTGTCGGGGCCGATATCTGGTCCAAAGACAATCCAACATTTGAAAAAGAAATGCAGGATGTCGAAGAAGTATCGGATGAAGACCTTGAGAAAATTATCGAGCTCGACCCTGACTTAATCATTGGATTGTCCACCATTAAAAATGGCGATAAATTGCAGGCGATTGCTCCAACGGTCACCTACACATGGGGCAAACTTGATTACCTAAACCAACATATTGAAATCGGAAAGTTATTGAATAAAGAAGAAGAAGCAAAAGCATGGGTAGAAGACTTTACAAAGCGCGTCGAGGAGGCAGGCGATGAAATCCGTGCTGAAATTGGCGAGGATGCGACGGTCTCTGTACTGGAAACCTACGGCAAGGACATTTATGTGTTCGGTGACAACTGGGCGCGTGGAACAGAGATTCTCTACCAGGGAATGGGCTTGAAAATGCCTGAAAAAGTGAAAGAAATGGCTTTGGAATCGGGTTATTTCGCACTATCTGCTGAAGTCATCCCCGAGTATGCAGGCGATTATATCGTGTTGAGCAAGTATTCAGATGCTGATAACTCCTTTCAAGAGACACAGACCTATCAAAATATACCAGCCGTGAAAAATGGCCATCTTTTCGAAATGAAGGGTGAAGGGGCTTCTTTCTCCGACCCTGTCACGCTTGAAAAACAGCTTCAGTTCTTCAAGGATTCGTTTTTAGGGAAATAAGCAATTTCAAGTTGGGGGTAAATCAGCAAGGACTTTGGTCGGTTTCCATGGATCCTTGCTGTTCCCCTATTCCATACATACTACTTTATGAAAAGAAAAGATGAGGGAAGATGAAAAAAATCATGCGGACTCCGATTCCGTACCTAGTTAAATTATTGACCGCGATTGCCGTATTTGTATGCGTGTTCGGCATATCTTTGGTATTCGGCGCTGCTGATATTGCTCTTCGGGACGTTTGGTTGGCGCTTGTATCTTCAACGTCAAACGATCAGATTTCCATCATACGGGAAATCCGGTTGCCGCGGGAAGTTGCTGCCTTGTTTGTCGGAGCAGCTCTTGCAGTGTCAGGTGCAATCATGCAAGGGATGACTAGAAATCCGCTCGCCGATCCCGGCTTGCTCGGACTGACAGCTGGAGCGAATGCAGCTCTTGCCATCACAATTGCATTTCTTCCTGCTGCGAATTACTTTTGGACGATGGTCGCTTGTTTCATTGGTGCAGCAGTGGGCGCGTCTCTCGTTTTCGGCATTGGCGCCATGAAAAAAGGCGGCTTCTCACCGATTCGTATTGTCCTTGCTGGTGCCGCCATTTCAGCGTTTCTATACGCAATCGCTGAAGGAATCGGTATCTATTTCCGAATTTCTAAAGATGTCTCCATGTGGACAGCGGGAGGTACGATCGGTACGACGTGGGGCCAGTTGAGCATCATTGTTCCATTCATCCTTATCGGCATGACCATCTCATTTTTCTTGTCTCGGCAGCTTACCATTTTAAGTCTGAGCGAGGAAGTAGCCGTCGGTCTCGGGCAAAAAACCGGCCACATAAAAGCCATCTTGTTTGCAGTCATTATCATTCTGGCAGGCGCTTCCGTTGCACTTGTCGGCAACATGGCATTCATCGGACTAATGATTCCTCATATTGTGAGAGTATTTGTCGGAACGGATTACCGTTTTATCTTGCCGATGTCTGCCATTGTCGGTGCTACTTTCATGCTGTTGGCGGATACGCTCGGACGAACGATCAATGCACCTTATGAGACACCTGTCGTCGCAATTGTTACTGTTGCAGGATTGCCATTCTTCCTTGCCATCGTTCGGAGAGGGGGCAAGGCATTCTCATGATCCATCCATCTTTGCTCAAGAAACAACGTATCCTGTTAGCTGCTCTTGCACTGCTGATTGTACTGACGATAATTATCGCCCTTGGACTCGGCCGGTCGACCGTAACGTTTGATCGCATCCTTCCGATTCTTCTCGGGCAAGGTTCATTCAAAGAGAATTTTGTGCTCTTCTCCATCCGAATGCCGCGCATTCTTGTAACGCTTTTGGCTGGAATGGCACTTGCCCTTTCTGGTGCCATTTTACAAGGTATCACGCGCAACGACTTGGCAGACCCTGGCATTATCGGCATCAACTCAGGTGCAGGCGTGGCGATTGCTGTGTTCTTCCTGTTCATTCCGATTGACGCCGGCTCATTCGTCTATCTGCTTCCAGTTATCGCCTTCTTCGGTGCCAGCGTTACAGCAGTGCTAATCTATATCTTTTCGTACCGCAAACAAACCGGCGTGCAGCCCATCCAATTAGTGTTGACCGGAGTAGGGTTTTCACTTGCGTTATCAGGTTTGATGATTGTATTGATCTCCTCCGCTGAACGAACGAAAGTGGATTTCATCGCGAAGTGGTTGGCAGGAAATATTTGGGGAACCGATTGGCCGTTCATCTGGGCATTGCTCCCATGGCTGGTTGTTCTGATTCCATTTACTTTATACAAAGCAAACCGACTGAATCTACTAGCTATAAGCGAACCTGTCGCAATTGGCGTCGGTGTTTCAATAGGTAAGGAACGCATCGTCCTGTTGGGGACAGCTGTTGCGCTTGCCGCCTCAGCTGTCGCCGTGACGGGCGGCATTAGCTTCGTTGGATTGATGGCCCCCCATATCGCAAAGGCGTTGATTGGTCCGCGTAACCAGCTTTTCCTTCCGATTGCTATATTGATTGGCGGCTGGCTGCTTCTTTTTGCGGATACGATAGGTCACAACATTCTTGACCCAAGCGGCTTGCCTGCAGGCATCATGGTTTCTCTAATCGGCGCACCGTACTTCCTTTATTTATTGTTGAAAAAGTGATGGATTCAACAAGGAATAGTACGTACTACATGCGATGCAGCAAATGGATAAAATAAAAGAGTATCAGATTCTCAAACAATTCAAAAGTCAATAAGAACCCGGTTCTCTACATTATTGTGAAGATACATTCAACTATAAAAAACACTTCATACATAGTAGTCAATGACTACTATGTATGAAGTGAATAATTTAAACTGCATAGGATTCTTTTTAGTCAATCCACATTACTTCTTAATAGCTAGCTGTCACTACTTCACTATACTCCGATAGTTTTCCATCCTTACTAACAATGATATAAGCCCAAAACTTGTTTGCGCCTTCCATTCTCGAGGGCAAAGTGCCAAAACTGTACGATGTTTCAGTTCCATCTACCCTTTTTGCCTTATCCAATTCTTTTTCGATCGGTCCTGAACGAGCATATGTATCATAAAACACATATATATGATCCGCATCTTTTATACGATCCCATCTGATTGTAAAAGTGGCTGTTGTCAATTGACCTCTTCCATCCCTGTTCGTACTTGCTGTCATATTTAAATTGGCAGGCTTGAATTGTTCAATATTTTCACTCGTAACAGCAGGTCCAGCATCAGGCGATTCTTCCACCTTTTCAAAAATCCATGTATGTAGGTCATGTTCAGATGCACTCTCTTCACTTTCTATTGATTCCTCATCACTCGTCGCATTTTGCACTATTTCTTCCTTATGGAATACGACATCATGTGTAAATAGATTATAGTGCCCTACTTGTTTTCGATTTTCTTGAAATACACCATAAACCGTTACAGGTATATTATTTTCAATGGCGTATTGCATATCCTTATACATTTTCAAACTAGAAGCAGTATTATACCAAAAACCTTCGTAACTTCCCGTATCGTCCTCTATAGAGAAATATATATTTCCGTAATCATCTGTTAGGAAGTACGTACTATTTAACATGCCTTTAATGGCTATTTTTTCATCTAACCAGTCTAGATCTGTTAATGTCGAGGCAGTGATTAACTCGAATTTTTCATAGTCTACAGTTTCATGAAAGTCTTTAGTAGAATTATGATCTTCATTCACTTCCATCGATGATGAACTACATCCTGTACTAAGTAGTACGACAAACAAAATAGAAATAAACCCTTTCACCTTCACCCATAAAACCCCTTACATCTTTATTTATATTCATTCACACAAAAAGCCCGCGCAATCCCCTAGCATGTGAGGTCTATTCCCGACTAACGATAAGTTCACCATTGAATAGATACCTCTAAAAGGATTTTACGTACCGGTTCAATTCTCAATGAATTATACCTATACGAAGTGATAATGCACAAGACCTTTTTACTAGATGCATTTATCAGCAGGTTTAAGTTCATAAGAAAAAGACGTCAGTGACGTCTCTTTATGTGGACTGTATATGTGTTTAGTATCAACTTACAAGTAATTCCGAGTACATGTACGGCCAGATTATTGCTATTTTCCTAGTAGCTGCTGACCATTATAAAGGGTACGAGGTTCTAAAACGTTTCTTAGTTCAATGAGAACTGGATGGCATGCCAAGGTCGCTTGCATATCTATTTCTGAAGATAATCGTATCCCTACAAAAAAAGACATAAAAAAAGACCACCTAATGCTGTGAACATTGGCTGGTCTAAGATATGAAGCGACAGCCTATCCAACTTGCAGGATACGGTGCCCTCCGAAGACGCCTGCGCCGGTGTGCGTTCAGTGGTTCACAAATGGGCTGCGCGGTATGGCAAATGCGTCAAACGT
This sequence comes from Sporosarcina oncorhynchi, assembly GCF_033304615.1. Classification (GTDB taxonomy): domain Bacteria; phylum Bacillota; class Bacilli; order Bacillales_A; family Planococcaceae; genus Sporosarcina; species Sporosarcina oncorhynchi. Next base: position 2,832,980 of record NZ_CP129118.1, read on the forward strand.
TCTTTTCACTATTTGAACGATACGTATCCGATGTAATCACAGAATCGCCCTTCGCTATATACGGATGGGTTTGCAGCAGTGCCTCCATCAGCTCATCTGAGGTACGACTTCGCTCATACGCACAAACGAGCGAAAACGAATATTGCTTGACTGCCTGATCGATAATTCTCTCAAGCTGCTCTACTAGATGGGCCGATCCATTTATAGTCGACCACTCGACGTGTGCCCAAGAGCGGAACCGAATATTCTCTTCAATGTACGGTTTTGCCACCTCATTGAAATACGACTCTATCGCTGGAGGGAAATAGGAGCCGCTCGACAGATAGAAACTTATACTGTTCGCATAGTTCACCAACTTCATTTCCTCCGCTGAAAAACAAGAGGATAATTCCGCTTTGAGCTTTTGGTAATTCCGTTCATTTTCCACGAGAAGAACAGGCTCTCCAGCTGTGATGCTATCTTTTAGAAAAGATAAAGCTCGTTTCAAATAACATTCTGCATCTTCATACAAGTAAAGAATATGAGGGTATTCCTCTTTCACCAGTGTCTGCATACAGATTTCCTTCGTATTCCCGAACGTTTCCACCACTCGAATCCCTCCCTTTCGTTAAACTTTGCTATGCTTCATTATAATACAGATAGTAACAAAAATAAATAATTTTCATATAACTCTCTAGACACTATGTACAGAGATTCGGGCACCGTGAAATTTGTTGGTCTAGTTTCGAGTGCCACTCACACAATTAATGAGTAAAGTATCATTCTATTTACAGCTGTACAAAGCTAGTGGGTACAAGGTGATACGGTGCCTGGCACTCAAACATTCACGTTAACTAGAACAAACATAAATGTTTGAACTTACATGATTGAATGAGTGATTGGCACCATGATATTACATACACACCCGACCGTTCGCACCGAGAATCACCTCACCGGTCGACCAAATCATACCTTTCTTCACAATCTCTCGTCCGTTCACAATTATAAAGGCTGTGCCAGAAACATTCACTTTAAAATAAGACAGTTCGGATGAAAAAACAAGATTATTTCAGAAATTCTCATTTCTCAACATTTCAATTTCATCAAATGAATTTGTAATAATTATCGGAATCCAATCGAAACAGGTACCTGTTTTGATCCGCTCTATCCCGTACCGAAAATTTACGACAAACATGATATGATAGCACTTCTAAAGACAATGGGATAAGAAACAAAAAAATCCAACCGCGTTATGAAGTTGGATTTTAAAGATACCTAACTTCTACCCTCAACCAATAGCGACCATCCGGTCAATAGATAGTTTTGCTTGGTTTGCGATTTCTTCAGGTACTGAAATGACATGCTTGTTTTCTTTTAGTGCGGCTAGCACTTTTTCGAGTGTAATCATTTTCATGAATGGGCAGACAGCATTAGGGTTTGCTGCAAGGAAACGCTTGTCAGGGTTCTGCTTTTCCATCTGGTGAATGATGCCTACTTCCGTTGCTACGATGAACTCCTCGGCTTCCGACTCTTTTGAGCGCTTTAGCATATTTCCTGTTGACAGGATATGCGTTTTTTCGGCTGGCAAGATGCCTTCTGATTTCAAATACATGCTTGATGTCGAGCAACCACACTCCGGATGGATGAGCAACTCAGCCTCCGGATGTTTTTCCAGAACGCCTTCCACATGATCCGGGGCGATACCAGCATGCACATGGCATTCCCCCATCCAAATATGCATGTTCTCGCGTCCAGTTTCGTTCTTTACGAATGAACCGAGGAACATGTCTGGCAAGAACAAGATTTCTTGGTCGTCCGGGATGGAATTCACGATTTCAACGGCGTTGGAAGACGTGCAACAATAGTCGCTTTCCGCCTTCACTTCCGCACTCGTGTTCACGTAGCTAACGACGACAGCGCCAGGATGTTGCGCTTTCCAATCGCGCAACTGGTCTGCAGTGATGGAGTCCGCTAAAGAACAGCCTGCATCTAAATCTGGTAAGAGAATCGTTTTTTCGGGACTTAAAATCGCAGCGGTTTCTGCCATAAAATGCACCCCGCAAAATACGATTACATCCGCCGTTGTATCCGCTGCGGCGCGAGCTAGTGCAAGAGAATCACCGAGCACATCCGCAATATCCTGTATTTCTGGAATCTGATAATTATGCGCTAGTAAGATGGCGTTTCGCTTTTGTTTCCATTCTTGAATCTCTTCAATAATACGACTTTTCATGTCAGTAACAATCATGTCAATGCTCCTCCTCGATTAGTACATTTGCGCTAATATCAATCGCTTTGTAAGAATGTGTTAGAAATCCAAGTGAAATATAGTTGACACCTGTATACCGATAGTCCTTCAGGTTATCCAATTGAATCCCACCGGACGCTTCTGTTGTAATGTGGGCCGGTACGAGTTTCACAAATTCTTCTATCTCCTCTGGCAAACGGTTGTCAAACATGATGACATCTGCACCAGATTCAACCGCTTCAACTACTTGTTCTTTCGTCTCTGTTTCCACTTCAATATTTACCATATGTCCCGTATTGCGGCGAGCCAATTCAACGGCACGCGTAATGGAACCCGCAAAAGCGATATGGTTATCTTTAATCATAACCGCGTCATACAGGCCGTGGCGATGGTTATAGCCTCCTCCACACCGAACAGCATATTTTTCCAACATCCGCAATCCAGGCGTCGTTTTGCGTGTATCGCAAATACGAATCGACTCGTTATCTAACTCATTCACCGCGGCTTTTGTTAACGTAGCAATGCCACTCATCCGCTGAATTAAGTTCAAAACAACCCTCTCGCCGCTTAATAAAGCCGCTACATTCCCAGATGCGACTGCCAACTCTTGGCCAGCTCGGATCTCTTCACCATCTTTCACCATAACTTCAATCTGTATATGCTGATCCAGCAATTGAAAGGCCATTTTGAATATAGCAGTCCCGCAAAATACACCTGACTCCTTTGCTACAAAGACCATCTTCCCTTTTGTCTTATCTAGAAAGATAGAATCTGCCGACAAATCCCCAGCACCGATATCTTCCAATAAAAATTGTTCAACCAACAATCGGAGTTTAAGTCCGTTCATAACCGATTGCCACCTTCCCTTCAACTATGTACTTAGCTGATTAATGAACTGCATAAAATCTAGTAACTGTCTTTACATCTATCTTTACACATAGTCACTCCAAAAACAAGATGAAGTTAACTCGGTAAATGCAAGATACGCGCGTGATATACATTTATGACAATTCAACAAGTTGGTTACGAATTCATCTTTAGGCTCATGTAACATTGAAGATCATTCATTCTTCTGTTTGCGCTCTGCATAATACATGAATTATCTCGATTGTTTTTCACATAGGTATCTCGTTTATAGCTCAAAACAAGAAAATCCAACCCCGTTATGAGGTTGGATCTTCTTGTTAGAGGTACCTGTTTGAAAAACATTCATATTAACTCAGACACATTGGATATTCATACAAAATCAGATCAGAAATCCTCATGTCTCAACAATATAATTTCATCTTTATGTAATTGTAGTGTATTGTCAGACTTCAATCACGCACAGATACCTGACAAGTATACATAATATCTATCAGTCTGACAGGTTCATAGAGAATTATCAAAGAGTAATAAAGGGTACCGGGTTCAATGAGAACCCAGTACCCCGAACTCATTTATAAAGCAGCAATACGATCACGATCGCTTGCCGTCAATTCAAAATCAAAGATCTGTAAGCACTGTGCTTGGCGGTCTTTATGATGAGACTTAGGAATGACGATGACATCACGTTCAATTTGATAGCGCAAAACAACTTGTGCGAATGTTTTTCCGTATGGCTTGCCGATTTCATCCAAAACCTGCTTAGCCTTTTCATCGATCCCACGTAAAGGAGACCATGCGACCGATGCAATCCCCTTACTTCTATTATAAGCAATTAATTCTTCATTCCAATGTCCGACTTGTGATTTGATTTGATTGACAGCTGGGGGAATGTTGCCATTTTCAAGAAGTAAATCAAGGTGTTCTTTTTCAAAGTTCGAAACACCAATCGACTTGAACACTCCGCGGTTATAATAGTCTTCTAAAATACGCCATGCCTCCAACATCTCAGCATGGTTATCCCATGGTTTATGAATAAGGAATAAATCAATAGAGTCCGTTTGTAACTTCTCTAAGCTTTTTTCAATTTCAGCATGGGCCCAGTCTGCACTAACGTAACCTTCAAATGTATTTAGCTTCGTCGTGATAAAGAACTCTTCACGTGGCAGAGAAGACTTCTTTAACCCATTTCCAACAACTTCTTCATTTCCATACAATTGAGCAGAGTCAAAATGACGGTAGCCGCTGTCAATGGCCCAATCGATTTCTTGCGTGTCTCCTCTTAAGTCACCTGCGAATTGGTTGCCCTCTTTACCATACGTATTCGTACCACTGCCGATGATTGGAACTTCAATGCCATTATTTAATGTAAGATTCTTCATCTAAATCCCTCCTATGCTATAGTTCTCACATTACCTTTACGAAAGAAAGGATTCAATCTATCCGTTCTGAATGTGCTTAATTAAAAGATAGATGCAAAGGAGTTAAAGTAGAAATAAACCCAAGTAACTTTTAGAACTGTTTCCAGCCATTTAGTCATCATGTTTCTTGCATACATCCTTTCAAAATCAAACCACTCCTCATCGATTCCCAGCTCTATAACTGTGTTTTTGAAGCAGGAGCTGTATGCAAGAATCTAAGTGATATTGCAAACGAGAGGACTTTTTACAAGAATAGGGAGGAGTACATATTCTTTCAGATAAAAAAACGATTCGTTCATTACGATGAACGGCCTATCATGAGATTGGAGAATGATTGCTGATGTCAGGATTTAGTACAAAAAGACGCCTTTCCTACATTCTATTTGTCGTCGTCGTCCTAATCGGTAGTGCAAGTTTAACCTATTACAACTACAGTAATGATTACGCCATGGGGGCATCGGCTTTCCCGGGAGTAATCGCTCTGATCCTCTTGCCGTTTCTGTTCATTAAGAACAAACAGTAGCGATTCAGTGTCGAGTGTCTTGTCGGGTGCCTGTGCGAAATAGGATGATGACTAGTCCACTATCCGGATGATTTTTAATCAACAAACTGAAACTAGTATCGACACATCCCCATTTCCAATTGCTATCTTTTAGGGAATTGACTGAGTCGCTTTTGACACAGGTACCTGAGACTAAAAGAAGCATTTAAGCACGTCATTTACCGTGCGTTCTGCTGAACGAAGGGCGCCTTCGAGATGTCCGCCATGTTCTGAAGAGGTTTCCGTGCCGGCAAAAAACAATTTGCTATTCCATATGCCAGCGTCTGCTAGTTCGCCGTACACCGGAAAATCAGTAAGTGGTTTGGCATCTTCAGTTACTGATGTATCTGTGTCCGCGGACCAGTCTTTATAAAGAAGAGAAACCGGGCGCTCGGCAGCAGATCCGAACAACTTTGCCAATTGAGCAACTACAAGCTCACGGACCCTTTCCTCTCCCAACTGCTTACGATCATTTGCCGACAGCCCGAAAAAGCCGAAGAGCGCACCGCTGCCTGTATCCGGCGAAGCATCATGGATTTCCTGCAACGGACCAGCCCAGCTCGTCACCTGTCCGGAAAGACCCGCATCTCGCCAAAAGGGTTGATCATAGACCGCAACCGCTTTTGCCTGTCCAGCCATCCAAGTCGGCTTGTCAGTTAGGCTACTTATCAAATGACGTGGAAGCGGCGGTGTGAATGTAATCCTGTCCGCAACGATGCGGGGCGGCAGCGCCAGGATAATCGCTCTTGCTCGGAGACTTTCTTTCCCTTCTCCAGCATGTTTGACATCAAGAGAGACCGTTCCTTCCTCATCCATATGGATTGCCGTCACTCGCCGATTGAGCTGAATAACGCTCTCCGGCAGACCGTCTGCTACAGCATCGATTAAGGACTGCACTCCGCCAACAAAGCGCATCGATTTCGCAACAGCCCCTTCCGGCAGCATATGACGCTGTGCAGGCTGATCTGCAGATTGCTCGAAAAGCAGCGCCCCTTTCGTATGTTGCTCGAATGTCCGCAACCCAAGTTCCTTGACCAATCCAGCGATCACGGGCTCATGCTCCGGCCAAAACCACGTCGGCCCGAGGTCCAACTTCCCTAACTCAGGACGATCCGCAATCGCCTGGCTCAACACCCTCCCACCAATCCGCTCCCGCGCTTCAAGAATCACACATTCGATTCCCTTCGCATGCAACATGGAAGCAGCATAAAGGCCGCTTAACCCAGCCCCGATAATTATGACAGGATCATTTTTCATCTCTACACTTCCAATTCTTTATTTGTGCATCAAACTACTCTGCCTTGTAAAGGTACCTGTGCCAGAAACATTCATATTAAATCAGACGATTTGGATATAAATACAGATTTGTTCTAAGAATGTTATTGCAACGGGATTACATTTTCAACTTTATACAATTGTATTGTATTGCCTGAGTTAAATCATGTACAGGCACCTGAATTTATACTGGGTGATATAAGCTATTGGGAACTATCTATGAGTTGGCAGTAAAATGCGAGAAATATGTACTTGGTGAAGAAGGGCTTTTCTATGAATTGTGTGAGTGACTGGCATGCGATCTTTAAAGTACATGAAGATATTTTGGAACCCCTGGCGTTTACAGTCACGCTTACATAACATATAATAGAAGCATGAAAGTAAAAGAGGGTGGTTTAAATGGACTATCGTGAAATGCTTGAATCACTAATTGAAAAGAAGGATGGCCTTATCTTAACAAAAGATGTAACGGATGCGGGAATTCCGCGCACGTATTTAGGTTCCTTCGTAAAAGAGGACATTCTGGAGCGTATGGCTCATGGCGTCTACTTATCTCGGGAAGCATTTGAAGATGAACTATACAGCCTGCAAGCCAGGAGTAGCCGGTTGATTTATTCTCACGAAACCGCCCTCTATTTGCATGGTTTAACGGACCGTGACCCACTGCAATGGGTAGGTACTGTCCCAACAGGCTATAATAGTACGAATTTTAAAAATGAAGGTGTCAAGATTTACTTTATAAAAAAAGAACTCCATCAAGTTGGCGCGACAACTGGAAAAACTGAATTTGGTCGTGACATCACTTTGTATGATACAGAAAG